>VHCO01000386.1 GCA_016871715.1 Verrucomicrobiota bacterium | reverse complement strand
CGACGATAATGATGGCGAGGTAAGGCTGCCGCTGGCAGTATGCCAAGAAACCCGCCGCTGGGAGAACGACCGCCCAAAGAGTTGGGCGATGCGCTGTGGCGATAACGAGCAACACCGCCAAAGCAACCCACGATTGCCCCACAAAATCGCGAGCGAACGTGCTCGAGATCATGCCGAAAGGCTGGAATGCGGCTAGCGCTAACGCGATGACGGCCTGGTCCCGGCGACAGCCAAGCTTCAGCGCCAGCATGCCCACGATGGCCGCAGTGTACATGCTGTGCAGGCTGTTCCAAGGAGCAAGGTTTAAGGTGTTAATGCCGGTTAGGTAGTAGAGTAAGCCGTTATACGCCATCAGCGTGGCGTTCTTGCTGAGCTCCCAAAATGACTCTGGAAGTGGCGTTAGAAAACCCTGACGTAGCCAGGTATCATGGACTAGAATCATTGACTCGTGCATCCACTGGTAGTCCCACAAGTAGGCGAAAAAGCTTGGATCATCGAAGTAGTTTGGTGTGAAGAAGTAAAGATAGTGTCCGATCCCAATGCCACAACGGAGTAAGTATGCGCTCACCAAGATCAACAAGACCCCTCGGCCTAGCGATCGAGCTAAGGCGCTCCCATAGAGGAAGACCAGGGCTGCACCGCCGGCTCCGACCGTCAGCATGAGGCTATGCCCCGGGTGCAGTCTTTGGCCGCCCAGGAATAGCAGAGCCAGGAATAGGGCGTGAGCGCCCGCTAGACCGGCGAAGAGGGGCAAGCGCGCTTCTCCCCGCTCCACCCCCCGCGCGGAGATGACTCCCGCACTTAATGTTATCGCGGCTGCACTTTGCATAAAGGAAGTCGTAAGCCGAACCTTAAGAGGCGGAGACTCTAATCAGGCCTACGCCGTGCGCGAGACTGCGGATGTTGTGAGCAACCGCATTTCGCCAATCCATGTCAAACACCAGAGTCAGCACTAGCGTCGTCGCGAGGCAGAGCGATGCTTGCAGCAGGACCTCTGTCCACGCGCTGGCTGTCGGGCCCAAATACATCCATCCGGTGCTCATCGCCAGAGCGATCAGAAGCCCCGTTGCGCCGGGCGCCCAAAGGTCTGTTGGGCTCAGCAGCCCGTCCGTGGACAGGACCCGGCTGAGGAAGGCGACACCCGCGCTACCCGCGACAGCGTAGGCAACCGGAATCCCGTGCAAGCCGAACACACCTGCCATGGCAACCAGTAGACTCAAACGCACTCCCGCATCCATCATCATCCATCGCGATGCTTTTCGGATACCTCCGAACGCCATTAGCACGTTCGAGACAAGGTTTTGCCTCACGTTGAGGAGATACGATAATGCTAAGAGAAGCAGTAGCTTACGCCCGCCGAACATTTCCTTCCCCACCCACAGCTCGACGACCGGTTGGCTGAAGCAGACTCCTAAACCTATCCCGACGCCTGCGAGTACACTTGCGATGGCCACCACCTCCCGAGCGCAGGCGGAACGTTCGGCGCGTGATCGTCCGGAAACATACGCCATCCCGGCGAAGACGGCGCTTCCAACTCGGTCCACCACCATCGGCACCAGGGAAAGGACCCGCCCCGTTAGCACGAGGACCGCCGAAGCCTCGGCGGAGACCGCAATCGCGGCCGCGGGAGCCTGGAGATTGGTCCCCACTGCCGCTGCCGCCCGACCGAGCAGAAGAGACCGAGCCTCCCGCCAAAGCTCCCGGCAGGTAGGCCACCCAAAGCTTGGCCTTGGCAACCCAGCCTTCCGCCACCCAGACCACACAACAAAGCCTAAACCCAATACATAGAGCAGGGACTGACAGAGTGAGCCAACACCAAACGCCGTGACGCCCCACCCCTGGGCGAGCGCGACGAGAATCCCAGCAACGTTGCCTCCCATCGCCAGGACGAGCATCGCCCCGGCAGCCGTCGTGCGTTGCCACGCCTGAGGAATGGCGCATAAGGTGTAGCCCAGCATCATCGTGCCGAGCCCAGCGCTGGCCAAAACTACAGCCCACCGGAGCGGTGCCTGGGCGGCTTCCGGCGCGCCCACCATCCGCGGGGCGTACCAGGCAAACACCGCCCCCAAGGCTGTAGCCACGAAGCCCAGCGCAGCCGCGCAGACCATGCCGGTACCGGCAAACTGCGCGAACCGGCTCGCCTCAGCGCGAGCAGCACAGGCGGCTAAACGCTGAGTGAGAACTGTCGCCAGACCTGACTCACACAATCCCAGCATGGCTACAATGCCACCGGAGGCCAGCCAGGCGCCGTAGGCCGCGACATCCATGTGGCGCAGGTAGAGCGGCACCATCAACAAGCCGATGACGACGTTCACCGCCACCGCCGCCATGTTGAACGACAGATTCGCGATGGCCGCGTGTCGTTTGCCGCCAACGAGCATACCCAGACCTAGGGTTTGAGGACGGACACCTTGGCCTAGCCCATTCGACTCATCGGCCAAAGACCAGTGGTTCGAAGCCGACTCGCCATCACGCGGCGTGCGCGAGCCGAGTCGGCGACCCCCGAGAGCCTCCGGGCTGCGCGCCCGCCGCCTCCTCCAGCGCCTGCATGAAGGCAGTCTTGAACCGTTCTGGGTCTGTCAGCCGCGAGAACAGCTCGCGGGCTCCCCTTGAAAGCGAATGACCCAAGGCATGATCGTTCTTTAGTAACCTTACCGCTTGAGCCATCGCGGCCGCGTCGCCGACGGGCGCCAATAGTCCGCTCTCCCCAGACCGAAACGCCTCGGCGTGGATACCCACGGCAAAGGCCACAATCGGCTTACCCAGTCCCAGACTCTCCAGCAGGGTATACTCGGTTGTCGTTGGCCAAATGCTGGGGATGATCACGCCACGGGCGCCAGCCACTATCGCGCCTACGCCGCTGAACCACCCCACGCCTTTCACGACCCTGACTTGCCCTTGCGCCGCGAATTCACCGAGGCGAAACTCGCGCAGCGCGCGTTCCGCAACCGCGGAGGTGTAGAATGGCAGCACCAGCCTGATCTCCGGCGCAGCTCGGAGAATCGGCGCGAGCAGATGCCACCCTTTCTCGAATCGCGCTTGTCCGTAACAGACGAACTCGTCTCCAATCGTAGACTCGAAATTCTCGATCCGGCGAGTGTCGAAAAACAGCGGGCAGATCGACACCGGCTGATCGCGAAACCCGTACCTCCGGTAGAGGTCCAACTGCGCCTGGCTCGAACCCAACAGCACGTCGCACAGTTGGATGCTCCGCCGCAGCGCGAAGCGAGCGAGGATCCCGGCGACGATCTTGCCCCAGCCAGGCTCGCCATAGTAGCAACGATGTCGCAGCGCAGGTCGGAAGTCACCCCGGACACATAAGTCGCACGGCCCACTTCCCAAACACGCATAGGTCCGGGAGCAGTAGAAATCCTGCGTCCACCAGAGCGCGATGATGGGCTTCTGCCGTCGCCTGCACTCTACAAAGAACGGAGCTGGCTTGGAGATCGCGCTGCCGAGGAAGAAGACGTAGTCGGGCTGGAACCGGTCCAATACACCACGGAATTGCTGCAGGGCCTGCCCCCCTCTCAAGTGGTTGACCAAGCGACTCGGTTTCCGTTGGAACCAAGTCACCGACGGCCTTGCAGATGACTCGGGTTGGCCTTCGGCTAAAACGGCTACCTCGCAGCCAATGTCGGCCCAATACTGCGCCGCACTGCGCGCCGCACAAGCCCCGGAATCGGGCCCCCAAAACGCGTCGGGGATCATCAGCAAGCGCCGGGACTTCATCGGCAAGAGCTCACTGCATTTGGCTCACCCCAGGCGGCGCGCACAGAGTGACGTGCCCTACCGTGGGCCTGTCGACGGAAGTGGTTCCGCCAGGCCACGTGCGGCACCTTGCTTCAAACCATCTCGTGTTCGCTGGGTGGTGTGCTTCCAAGGTCGCCGCCTACAACAGCGGAAAACTGAACGTGTCGGCAGGGTCGTAGCGCTCACTGGCATAGGCGACCAGGAGCATCGGCGCCGGCGGTTCGCCAACAGCTCGCAAGGCATGGGCGAGACCGGGAGGCACGTGCAGCGTGACCGGCGTCGTCTCGGTGAGCAAAAACTCAACCCGCTCTCCGGTCGTCGGATCCGCTACGACCACCTCGGCCGAGCCTTGCAGGACCGTAAACCACTCGTGACAGGTCCCGTGGTAATGATTACCGCGCACTTGGCCGGACAGGGCCATCGTCAGGTAGATTTCCCCAACCCGCCCCGGCAACTGCGCCTCGCCACCATCGAGCACCTTGAGCAGCCACCCCCGCTCATCCCGCTTGAACTCTCTCGGGATGAGGGCCATGCGCTCGCGGATACTCATGCCTCCCCGTCCAGCATCCGTTCAAGCCCGACTCTCAATGAGGTTCGGGGAGACCACCCGAAGGCTGCAATCCACCGCCCCGCGTCAGCCGCGTAGTGCATGATTTCGTCTGCTCGATAAGGGCGCGCACCAAAGCGCGGCTCCGGATCTAGTCCCCGCAGACGCAGCCGCTCCACCAGAGCCTCCACGAGTTGCCGCAACGTGACAACCACCCCGGACGAGACGTTATACAGACGGATCCCGCTGTGTTTCTCGGCCTGAGCCAAGACGCGGAAAAAGGCCTCGGCGACATCCCCGACATACGTATAATCGCGGAGCTGTTCCCCGGGCGTCAGTTCAATGGGTAGCCCCTGCTTGGCGCGCTGGATCACATAGGGAACCAGCCTCGGCTCGCGTTCGCCAGGACCGTAGATGCTGAACAACCGCAGGATTGTGATGGGTAGCCGTGTGGCGTAGAACCGCGCGACCATGGTTGCCGCCGCTTTGGACACGCCATAGGCCGAGTTGGGCTCGACCGGATCGTCCTCGCTCAACGGACCGTCCTTAGGCGCGTACTCGAATCCCGACCCGGCACACACCACGGCAGGCCGCGGCTCGACTTCGGCTGCCGCTTCCAGCAAGACAGCCAAGCCGCCGCAGTTGACCCGCAACAACTCCGGCAAGTTACCTGAGCCGTAGGCGACGCCCGCAGCTGCAAGGTGAATGATCCCTCGCGGCTGTACCTGCTGGACAACCTCCCGCACACGCCCCTGGTCGGTGATATCCCCCTGCCAGCAAACCGGGCCGTCAAGGTCTCCCGTGCTGGCATCGAATGCGTGGAGCGTTGCGCCGATGCGCCGGCCCAATTCGACGACATGGCGGCCAACGAAACCGCACGCCCCCGTCACCAGGATGCGCGCGTCTCGAAGCCGGTTGAGGACCGACAACTCTGCTTGATCGGGCACTTGCTGATGAAGGCCCGGGATAGACGGAAGTTTACAGGTAGGGCGCGCAGTCCTCTGCGCGCCGTGCGCGCCGCAAACACCCGTGGTTATAGGAGACCGCGGCGCGCAGTCCTCTGCGCGCCGTGCGCGCCGCAAACACCCGTGGTTATAGGAGACCGCGGCGCGCAGAGGACTGCGCGCCCTACCGCCGCCTGGCGATCCACCTCGGTGACTCGTGAATATGGAGGAGCGGTTCTGTCAGCGCGAGACGGAGACAGGAGGGAATGGTGTTAGTACTCGGACGTCAGGGGGGACGGCTGTCCTAAGGTTTGGCTCGCAGCCGTCCCGACTAGCGAGGGCGCGCTGCCGCGTTGTAGCGCCGGTTTTCTAACCGGCCGATCGCTTCCTGCTCGGTTCACCAAACACACCTACCGATGAGTCACTGAGATGGACTACAACTCGGCGGTAGGGCGCGCAGTCCTCTGCGCGCC
>VHCO01000385.1 GCA_016871715.1 Verrucomicrobiota bacterium | reverse complement strand
GTGCGCATGAAGAAGTGCATCGGCAAGAATGCCCCCCCGGGCAGCCTGAACGTCTGCCGCGACGCCGGCGTGGCCGTTGCCACCGTCGCCCTCGGCTACCAAGACGTCGCCTCCGGCCGCTACGTCAGCGCCACCGTCGGCACTGAATACCAAGTCTACCCCGCCGATTGCCCCGGCGAAACGGTCATGCTCGCCCAAGCCCCCGAAGGCACGGACGCCGAAATCGTAGCCCGTTGGTTCGGTTACAGCTCGCCGGCCGCTTTCGCCGCCGCACTTGCCCCCCAAGCCAACGTGTCCTCGCTCCTGGACCAGCCCACCGGCCCGGCCCTCTCCGAAGTGTTGCTCGCCCACCTGCCCCAACGCACCGTCCCCGACTCCCCGGACCAAGTCATCTACACCGCCGAGGTTCTCCCCGCTCCCGCAGCCGCCGCCCGTCAGCGCTCCGCCCGTGCCGTGCGCCTGGCCGGCCCCGGCGCTGACCAGGGCGTCTGCGCTCAAGTCTGCTTGGTCCTCGAGCAAGAGGCCGTCGCCACGCGCAAAGCCATCGGCGCCACCCTCGAGATCAGCAACGAATCCGACACAGATCCCCTCGAGAACATCGGCGTCACCATCAACATCTACGACGCCGCCGGCAACCTCGCCAATGACCGCTTCCTCATCCTCAAGCCCGAGCTCACCCGCCTCACCAAGATGGACGCCCCCACCACCCAGGGCCTCATCCTCAACGGTGAACCTCTGCGCCTGGCCCCCGCTACCACCGGCTCCGCCCGGTGGGTCATCCTCCCCACCGACGCCGCCGCCCCACTCCAGCCGCAGCAGTACTTCGTCGGCGGCGTCCTCGCCTACACCGCCGGCGGTGTGCCCGGCTCGGCCGAGCTCGTCCCGGGCGGCGTCACCGTCTACCCGAACGCCAAGCTCTACCTGAAATACTTCCACCAGCGCGACGTCTACAGCGACGATCCTTTCACCGACGAAATCGAGCCCTCGATTCCTTTCCTGCTCGGCGTCATGATCGAGAACCGCGGCAACGGCTTGGCGCGCAACCTGAGCATCACCTCCGGCCAACCCAAGATCGTCGAGAACGTCAAGGGCCTGCTCATTGACTTCAACATCGTCGCCACCGAAGTCGCCGGCCGATCGCTCACCCCATCGCTCACCGCCTCCTTCGGCGATCTCGAACCCCACCGCACGGCCATCGGCCGGTGGTACCTCAAGTCCACCCTCCAAGGCCTCTTCCTGGATTACCAGGCCACACTCGAACACGACGACCGCTTCGGCGAACGCGGCGCCTCAGTCTTCGAAGGCGTCGAGATCCATGAGCTCATCCACCAAGTCGAAGCCCTAGGCCCCTTCGCCGACGGCAAGCCCGACTTCCTCGTCAACGATGAACCCGACGATGAAGATCTACCCGACACCGTTCACCTCAGCGACGCCACCACCGCCCCCGTCACCGTCGTCCGCGCCGCTACCCATGACGGCGCCCCCACCGCCGATGACCTGGTCGTCGAGCTGACCGCGCCCCTGCCTGCCGGCTTCGCTTACCTGCGCGTGCCCGAGCCCGGCGATGGCCGGTTCCGCCTCACCGGCGTCCGCCGCTCCGACGGCCGCGACCTGGCCCTTGGCCTCAATGCCTGGACCACCGACCGCACCTTCCTCGGCCTGGGCAAACGCCCGCGTTACGAGAACCTCCTGCACCTCTTCGACCACGACAGCACCGGGCGCTACACGCTGACCTACACGCGCGACGAACGCGTCCCCGACACCACCGCGCCCGTCAGCCGCATCGCGAACCTCCCACCCACTAGCCCAGCCCAGATCCCCTTGTCCTGGACCGGCTCCGACGACGCCTTGGGCACGGGCATCGCGACCTACGACATCTTCGTCTCGGTGGAAGGCGGGCCCTTCACGCGCTGGCTCGAGCGCACGCGGAACACGGCCAGCATCTACCAAGGCGCCGCCGGCCGACGCTACGCCTTCTACTCGATCGCCCGCGATGCCGCTGGCAACACCGAGCCTGCCCCGCTCGCACCACACGCCTTCACCCTCACCACCGGCAACTCGCCCCCGACCATCACTTCCGCTCCCTCGGCCAGCGTTGATGAAGGCCAACTGGTCGAGATTCAAATCGCCGCCACCGATGCCGACCTTCCTGGCGACACGCTCGCCTTCAGCTTGGTCGCTGCCCCGGCCGGCATGCAGATCCATCCCACCACCGGCCGCATCACCTGGCAAACCACCGAGCCCGACGGCCCCAAAAACCACACCGTCACCGTCCGCGTAACCGACAACGGCGATCCGCCGCTGAGCGCCGAACGCAACCTGACGGTGTTCGTCCGCGAACTGAACGCGGCGCCCACTCTGGCCCCGCTCGCCCACCGCGTGATCAACGAAGGCAGGCTGCTCAGCTTCACCGTCCTGGCGAGCGACAGCGACTGGCCCTCGCAGACCCTGACCTTCAGCCTCGGGGCGGGAGCGCCTCCGGGAGCAAGTCTGGACGCCAGCAACGGCCTGTTCCGCTGGACGCCTACCGAGTACCAGGGTCCAAGCACGAACCTCCTGACGATCGTGGTCACTGACAGCGGCACGCCCCCCTTGAGCGCCACACAATCGTTCACCGTCATCGTGCACGATGTGTTGGGAGATTTCTCCTTGAGCCTGGGCGCGACCAACCTGTTCGTCGGCGAAGCCAAATCCGTCCCGATCCTGCTCGACTCGGGCCTCGACCTGACCAACGTCGTCTTTCGGCTCGAGGTGCCACCCGGGCACTTGAGCGGTCTGGCTCTGGAAGCTCTCTCGGGCGAAGTCCGCACCGGGTCGCTCCAGCCCGCCGGCGCAACTGCGCACACGCTCAGTTTCGCCCTCGACCCCGTGCCCCGGGACTCGGGCTCGCGCCAGATTGCCCGCCTGCGCTTCGTGGCTGAACCGGGCCAATCGAGCGCGATCGTGCCGCTGCGCTGCTTGGAGCTGCGCGGGATCCGTTCTCAGGGCAGCATCGTGTCGAATGCCTGGGGCTTTGGTGGCCGGGTGATTGTGGTGGCCAACGAACCGGTGCTACTCTTGGAACCGGCTACGGGATTGACCCTCTTCGGGCACCCGGGTGTCACCTACGAGATTCAGCGCAGCGACCGAGTCGGCGCGCATGCCGACTGGCGGACGGTGACCCACCTCACGCTGGCGGGACGTTGGACCAGCCTGCCGGAGCTGGGCTATTCCGGCGAGGCGGGGTTTTATCGGGCCCGACAGCGCGCGGACGGATTGCCGCGTTTGCATCTCGACCCGGATGCCGAACCGTGGCGGCTGAGCTTGCGCGGTGTGCCGGGCCGAAGCTACCAGTTACAGACCACCACGAAACTGTCGGCGGCCTGGCAGCCGGTGCTGAGTCTTGACCTGACCAACGGCCTGCGCACCCTGGACTGGACCAACCGCGGCGAGTCACTCCGGCTGTTCCGTTTGCGGGAATAAACGCACCCGGGGCAAGGACAACGGTGCCCGGGTGGGCCACCTCTAAGGCAAGAGCCACGTCCGTATGATCGCTTTACGGGCGCTGAAGCAAGGCCGCGCCCCATATGCCCTGGGGCATCCGCATGACCTGTTCGCTCAAGCGCGTGCTTCGGCTGGAACGCGTGAGATTGCCGGAACATGATTCCGGCCAAGGGCGCGGGTTCACTGGAGACGCACCCGGTAATACCGGGCGGCGTTGGTGGCGGGTTGCGGATCGCTGAAGTAAAGCGGACCGGCGCTCAGCGCTGGTGGGACCGCCGTACAATTGAGCCACCCAGGCGGTGCCTGAGAGGGGTTGATCACGCTCGTCAAACAGCCTGGCATCAACCCCGGCGGCGGGCACCCAATTGTCCAGATGAACCGTGCCGCCGCACTCGGCCCCCGGATCGAGCCGAACCGTCACGGCGTCGCTGGCCGTGGTTCCATACCCATTGCTGACCAGCACCTGGTATACCCCGCCCGACTCGCCGCGGAGGACAGGAACGTGCAGCGTGTCGCCCGTCTCGCCGGCAAGCTCCGCACCATTGAACCGCCACTGGTACTGGACAGGCTCGGCGCCAGGCTGCCAGTAACCTGCCTCCGAGCCAGTACCGAAGGGCGCCCTTGCGCCCACGGGGGCCAACCGGTCGCTCGTGATGCCCGCATACAACTGCGCCACGAACTGACCGCCACTGACGCGCGTCCCGTCGAAATCGTAGACCGGCGCATCCAACGCCGCGCGCTGCGCTCGGTTGCTGAAGTGGACCGACGAGCCTACGACAGGCGCGGGCACGACGCTGACTTCGGCCGTGCTGTTGCCCTCGGTGCCCTTCGAGGTGGTCACCGACGCGCGGTATGTGCCAGCGTCGGCCGGTTCTAGGTTCTCGAGCACCAGCGTCGCGCTGTTGGCGCCCGGGATCATGTGCCAGCCGTGAAACCAAACCACGGACCGGGGCGACGCGCCGGCGACCTTGAACCCAAGCACTGCCGTCTCCCCAACGTAGAAGATCCCGCCGGCCGGCTGTGCGATGAAGCGGAGAGTCGGGTCGCCGAGAGTCCCACCAAGTCCATCGGGGGATATCCGTTTCCACCCGTCACCAGCCGCAGCGGCATGCTCTTGAGGGTCTTCTTTCCGGCGCGCGCTGCGGCCTCGAACGTCGCCCCTCCCGAGGCTTCCCAGGCTCGGATTTGGACTTCGGCCACTTCACCCGGTCGAACACCGGGGACATACCGTGTCGTGTCGACGCCGATCGTGTTTATGTACCCCGCCGCGGCACCGGTTCGGAAGGTGAGCGGAGGCCCAGTCGGGAGCGCGGCCTGGTTCGCCCCAGCATAGAGCTGCGCCAGGTAGAAGGGGCCAGCCAGTGGGTACCAAGAAGTCCCATCCCCGTCATAGAACCGTCCGTCCACTACCCCGGACACCCGGTTGTTGAAATTGATGGTTCCATACGCATACTCGAGGCCCGCGGGTGGTCCCCAGTACTCTCCTTCGGTCAGCCCCGTGAAGCTGGTCACTCGCGCCTCGACCTCGAACCCTGTCGACTCCCCGACATAACGGTAGGCATCGGACGGTTGTCGGACGATCGTAGGCTCCGCACCTTGTGGGGCGACCTTCTCCCGGCTCGCCGTGGTTGCTCGCCCCAGGGCCGGCACCGTGGCCAGCAACACGGACAGGATGATGTCGAGTCTCCAGGGAAGGTGAGCCGATTTCATAGCATCGCGCGATCCCGATCCGGTCCTTATGGTCCGGTACTCTCACCGGGCGGACGCGAGATGTCCAGTCGCTTGAACAGGCCCATGCCGACGACGCAGAGGCAGAGGACCGAGACCGCTGCCTTCTCGCCTGTTCCCATTTTGTTCTTCTGCCGGATCCCCGGCCGTGCCATAGCCCAAGCGTTAACAACGTCGCGCGGCTTCGTTGCCACTCGTTCAGCAGGGACCGTTTGACTGCCGGTAGAAGAGACCAGCCATACCAAAACTCAATTAATCTAACAGTGTATTAGTACTTGACAGACTTGGCTCTGACCTAGAAGCTTGGCGCCATCTATGAGAACCACCCGCATCAAAGTCAAAGGCCGACCGGCCGTCTACCACTGCGTCTCCCGCATTGTCGGCGCCCAACGCCTCCTCGATGACCTCGGCAAGGAAACCTTGGTCCGGCTCCTCCGGCGCCTGGCCACCTTCTGCGGCCTCGATGTCATCACCTATTGCATCATGTCCAATCACTTCCATGTCCTGGTCAGAGTTCCGGCCGAGCAGAACCCGACCGACGAGGAACTGGTCGAGCGCATGAAGGCCCTCTACGGGAA
>VHCO01000384.1 GCA_016871715.1 Verrucomicrobiota bacterium | reverse complement strand
CTTTGCCATCGCAAAGTTGTTCGTCTTCACCGCGGCTGCGATTTCACCCAGTTTGCCGGCGATCGCTTCCAGTTCCTGGTAGCCTTCCTTCGATTCCTTCACGAACCGCTTGGCGTCGTCGCAGCCAAGAAGGCTAACCAGTGCTGCCACGCAGAGCATCGAGCTGGCGAATCGTGTCATACGCACCATGCCGCCGAAAGGTGCTCTTCATGTCAATCGCCAAGACCAACGTGAACGATTCGGGTGTGCGCTTTCATCGGCTGAGATGGCTAACGTGGGAGCTTACGGGTCGCGCTCCCGGCTGAGCTCGTTGCGCCAGGCATGACTTTGCACAGCCTCTGGCCTGCTGCTTCCTCATGGGTCACTGAGATGGACTACAAGTCGGCAGTAGGGCGCGCAGTCCTCTGCGCGCCGAGCTTCCTGTGTCCACGGTGTGGTTTACGGCGCGCGGAGGACTGCGCGCCCTGCCGCGCCAGCCCACGTTTCCGCCTACCCCGCCCCATATTCTCCGCAAGAACCTGCGCCTCCGTGTTGGCAAGTGCCGGTTCCCGATGGTAGGCTCGCATCCGACATATGAATGCGCCGCAACCGCCGCGAATTAACGGCCACACCGGCGCCGCGACAGCGGCGACTGGCAGCTCCAGCGGTGGGGCGCGCAGCCACGTCAGCAAGGCCCAACCCCGGCTGACGCAGACGGTTTGAGCAACGAGGTTCACATGGACAAGACACGCGCTTACAGGCTCGTCGAAGAAGTCCGGCTCCAGTGCCGGTTCGCCCAACTCGCTTACCAGAACTTGCGTGCGGCCGTGAATACGCCGGATACGGAGCGGGTTTTCGTCCACGCCCACTCGGTAGCGCAACACGCCGTGAACGTCGCGCGCTTGCTCTGGCCGGAACGGGCCGCGTCGGCGGCACGCGGCGAGTTCCTGCGCTCGGAGCTCAAGGCGACCGACACGACGCCGCTGCGCGGGCGCGAGTTGCTGGCGCAGGCCAAGCCCTCCGACGAACAGTACGAGGACTGGGTGGCGACCCTCGACAACGCCAATTACGTCGACCTGAACATCATGCCCCAAACGGCGCTCGGCCCCGGCAAACAAGATACCTTCCAGCGCAGCCTGGATCCCGACCTGCTCCAGTTCCAGTTCCGCGGCGAGACATGCGACCTGGCCAAGCTCGTCGAGGAGATCCGACGGCTCGAGGGGACATGCCAGCAGTGGCTGCGCGGGCACACGCCCTGGTAAAGCAAGTACCGGAGCCTCGCCCTACCTGAGGGGCATGTTCAAGCGGCCTCTTGACTTGCGCCCGCGCCATGCCAGCGCTCAAGCCGGGCTCGGAGCGGCTCGAGGTGGCTAGCCTCGGTGGCGAGGCCTGGGAAATCGCGCAGGATCTGCTCGAAGGTGGGGAGTTCGCCCCAAGCCGTGACGGTGAAGACCTCGAAGGCATGGGCCGAGGCGATGCGCAACTCGCGGTTCTTGCGATCGAATCGGTGCCGCAGCGTCAAGCGCCACTCTTCGAGGCTGCGTGGTGCAGCCATCCGATGTCGGCCCACCCATGGAAGCCACTCGGCAATTTGGGATTGGTGGCACCAGGTCATCGCGCAGATCTGGTCGTAGGCGTCCTCGACATCCACCGCCAAATCGTGCGTGTTGTCGCCGAACATGTACCCATCATAGACGGCGACGATGACCGGCACTTTGCAGGGCTGCGACTGGGTTTCGGCGGCGGGGTATTCCGGCGTGAAGGCGTGCGGCACGTTGATCATGTAGGCCACTTCGCGAAGGGCTTGGGCCACGGCCACGTGGTCCACGTGCACCCCAGCCAGAGGATCCACCGGCAGAGGCGGCGCCAAGAGATAGTCCGGCTCGAAATCCCGAATGGCTTTCCACAGGGCCGCCAGTAACTCGGGCGTCACCCGCAAGCACGCCTCGCGCGGCACCTGGCCGTTGGGCAGCCGCAGGAGGTCGAATTCGTAGCCACCGATCTGGGCCGAACGTGCTTGTTCCTCGAGCCGGAGCCGGCCGGTCTCGGCCCGCGTGCGGCAGTGGTGGCCGGCCTGGCCGTCGGTGCAAACGATCACCCGGCCGCGAAACGCGCTGCCGAGTTGCCGCCGCCACAGCTCGAAGGTGCCCGAGGCGGTGAATTCGTAGTCGTCGAAGTGCGCGTGAATGTAGAGGACTTTCATGGCGGCAAAGCAACCGCAGCCGCGGCGCAGGCGGCGAGTCTCAAACGCGCCTCAGGCCGTGGCTCGGCAGCGCCGACGGAGTGCGTCATTGCGCCAGCCGATAGAAGGTCGCCTGGGCCGTTGGGGCCACCGAATGCGGGCTCGTCGCCCCGGCAACATCCGTCCACATGCCCAGCAAAGTCGGCGCCGATTGCAGCCGGCCTGCGCCAGCCCACGTGATCACCGCCTGCGCGCCTTCGCGCCGTATGGCGAGCGGTCCTGGGGCGCCCTGGAGGAGGTTGAGTTGGGCGAGGGCCTGCCGCGGTTGGCCGCCCAACCGCGTGAACACCCCGCCCACAAGCACCGGGCCCGCGCCGCGGATCGCCAGCGCATTGACCGCGAAGTCCGTGCCCAACACCGGGTCCATGCCCCCGTCCAATTGCCCGGTTGGACCGATCAGGGCCAAGTTCTGGCGGGGTGCCCCGTTGAATTGCGTAAACTCTCCACCCACAAGCACGCGGCCGTCCGGCAGCAGCCGCATCGTGTACAGCGCCGGAAAGTCACCGCCCGCCACCCCGTCGCTCGGAGCGAAGCTCAGATCCAGGGTGCCATTGGCCAACAGGCGAGCGATGCCACGACGAGCCTGGCCGTTGACACGCTCGAACGAGCCGCCCACCAAGATCTTCCCGTCCGGCTCGAGGCCAAGCGCGGTCACAAAGGGGAACTCGCCCGTGAACTGCAGATTAGCCGCGAAGCCCGAGTCGAGCGTGCCGTCGGCGTTGAGACGCGTGAGATGGGAACGAGCCTGGTTGTTCACGCGATCGAAGAAGCCGCCCACCAGCAACTTGCCATCCGGCTGCACCACGATGGTGTAGGCCTCGTGAACGATGCTCGGGTCCGCCTGATAAGCCAACACCGGCTGGAAGGTCTGATCGAGCGTGCCATTGGGCTGGAGCCGACCCAACCGGCTGCGCGCGATCCCATTCAACTGCGCGAAATCGCCGCCCACCACTATCTTCCCGTCCGTTTGCCGGGCGATGGTGTAGACCTCGCCGTCTGGACCCTGGCCCACCAGGAAACCCTCATCCACGGTCCCATCGCTCTGGAGCCGTGCCAGATTCGGCTGCGCTAGCGTCCCCACTTGGTCAAAGGCCCCGCCCACCAAGACCTTGCCGTCCGGCTCGAGCACCAGCGCGTTAATCCAGCCGTCCGGACTGAAGATCTGGTCGAAGCCCAGATCCAAGGAACCGTCCGGATGGAACCGGGCAAGATGGTTGCGCCAACTCCCGTTGGCCCGCTCGAATCGACCGCCCACGACCCAGCGGCCGTCCGGTTGCGCCACCACCGCCGAAATGCTGTCCACCATCTCGAACCAGGCGTCCCCGTGCGAGAAACCGCTGTCCAGGGCGCCCGAGGGCTGCAACCGCGCCAGGTGATGCCGCGGCACACCGTTGGCCCGCTGGAACACCCCCGCCACCAGAATCTTCCCATCCGGTTGCAGAGCCAGCGCGTTGCCCCACGTCTGCGAACCGTCCGACCACTCGAGCCCGCGGCCCGGATCGAACCCGCCGTCCGCCATGCCGTCGGAGCGAAGCCGGGCCAGGCCATTGAGCGGCACCCCGTGGAGGTTGTCGAAGTCGCCCGCGACCAGCGTCGTCCCATTCGCCAGCGGGACCATGTCATGAATGGCCGGGCTGATGCCCGTGAACCCACCCAAGGGGTCGAACCCTTCGTCCAGCGAACCGTCGCCGCTCAGCCGCGCCAGGCCGGGCCGGCTCAAGAAATCGACCGTGTCGAAAAACCCCGCAATCAGGGCTTTGCCGTCGCTCTGGACCCGCGCCACCATGACTTCAGGCAAGCCCGCCCCACTATCAAGCAAAGCGATGAACCCGGGGTCCACGCTCCCGTTCGAGCGTAAACGCACCAAGCCGCCCGCCGGCACACCGTTGAACTCGGTAAAGAAACCCGCCACCAGCACGCCCCCATCCGCATACAGCGCCAAGTCGTTCACGTAGCCCAGTTGGTTCCCCACACCCGTGCCCGGATCGAAACTGCGATCCAGACTCCCATCGGCGTTAAGCCGCGCCACGCCGCGTCGAGCCACCCCGTGCACCTCGTCGAACGCGCCCCCAATCAGCACCTTCCCATCGGGTTGGAGTCGCACCGCCGTGAGCACCACGTCCGCTCCCCCGACCGGCACCTCGAATGCAGCGTCCAAACCGCCCTGCGCCTCCAATCGGGCCAGGCCCACCCGGGGCACGCCATCCACCTCGACGAAGTCCCCAGCGATCAGGATCCGGCTGTCCCCCTGGATCGCCAAACCGTAAACGTTGCCGAAGACGCCCCCACCCACTTCGAACGTCGTGTCCACGCTCCCGTCTGGATGGAGCCGGGCCACCCCCGCCCCCGGAACGCCCTGCGCCAAGTCGAAGGTCCCAGCCACGATCACTTTGCCGTCCGGTTGCAGCGCCGTCGAAAGCAAGCCCGTCTCGGCAGTCGTGGTGATCGCCGGTTTGAAACTCGGGTCCAGCTCCACAGACTGCGCTAGGCCGACCGCGCATGCGCCGCTCAGAAAGAGGAGCTTGCCGAACCGGTGTTGAAGGGCTTGAGCGATGTTCATGAATCTGAATCTGACGCAGCCCCAGCGTGCCGCGAAATCCTCAGAGGCGCAATCGGTTTGTCAGCCGCCGCGTTATACCCCAGTTCCCCGCGCCGCGGCCAAAGCTCCCGCGGCTCGAAGAGACCCACGGGCGTGACGATGCCCGTGATGAGCTCCGGCGGCGTGACGTCGAAACCCGGGTTGCGCGCGCCGCTGGTCGGGTTGGCCACGCGCACCCACGTCCGCCGCCCCTGCCCCGTAACGCCCCAGGCGCCCAACACCTCCTCGGCGCTGCGTTCCTCGATCGGGATCTCCCGGCCGGAGGTCAGCGTCCAATCGATCGTGGACAGCGGGATCGCCACGTAAAAGGGCACCTTGTGCCGGTGAGCGAGCACGGCTTTGGTGTAGGTGCCGATCTTGTTCGCCACTTCGCCCGTCCGTCCCAGCACGCGGTCGCTGCCCACGATCACCAAGTCCACCTCGCCCCGCTGCAGCAAATGCCCAGCCGCGTTGTCCGCAATCACCTCGTGCGAAATCCCTTGCTGCGCCAGCTCCCACGCCGTCAGTGTCGCCCCCTGCGCCCGGGGCCGCGTCTCGTCGCAATACACGTGGAACTGCCGACCCTGCGCCTGTGCCGCGTACAACGGCGCGGTGGCACTGCCCACATCCACAAAGGCCAGCCAACCGGCGTTGCAGTGCGTCAGAATCCGAGCCCCTTCGCGAATCAGCGGCGCGCCGTGCTTGCCAATAGCCTCACAGTGAGCCACGTCTTCGTCGGCGAAGGCCTCAGCGGCCGACAGCGCCAAGGCCTGCTGCTCCGCCACCGTGCGGCCGGTGGCGACCAGTCGCCGAACCGCGTTCAAGGCGTTCACCGGGTCAACCGCGGTCGGGCGCGCGCCTGCCAGGGTGGCATAGACCCGTTCGAGGTGCGCCCGAAAGCGCTTGAGGTCCGACCCGCGGAACGCCCGCGCGCCTTGGGCCAGACCAAAGGCCGCCGTAGCGCCGATGGCGCCCGCGCCACGGACCGTCATGTCGCGGATCGCTTGCGCCGTTTCTTGGAAGCTGCAAGTGCTGACCCGCCGGAAGCGGTGAGGCAAAAGCCGCTGGTCGATCAACCGGACAACGTTCCG
>VHCO01000383.1 GCA_016871715.1 Verrucomicrobiota bacterium | reverse complement strand
AGTGCATTGACGACCGGCGAAGCGTTAGCCGCGATCTGGCCCATGACGAAGCGGGAGGAGTACACGTCTTTGTCAGCGAACCTGGTGCGGACCAGCGCGGCGATGCCGGAGACGATGGGTGTGGCCATCGACGTGCCGTCCCAGGCGGCGTATTGGTTGTTGGGTAGCGTGCTCCACACGTCCACGCCCGGCGCCATCACCTCGTATTCATGTTTGTCGTGGGGGACGCAGTCGTAGTTCGAAAAGGATGCCCGTGCGCCGCCAGCCGTTGAGGCCATGACACCAAGCACCCAGTTGTAGGCGGCGGGGTACATGTCGGCCCCAAACGGACACGGCAGGTTGACCTTGGAATCATTGCCAGCCGCCGCCACGAGCACAGCCTGGCCAAACGCCACGGCCAGGGCGTCTTCCTCGACTTGGGACTTGGCGTAGCCCCCGAAGGACATGTTGATGACGTCAACGCCTTGTGCGACCGCATAGTGGATGGCCTCGGCGATGTCGGACGCGGACAATACGCCCGAATACTGCGCGGCCTTGATGGCCATGATCTTGAGGTTGTAGGCGACCCCAACGCCGCCCTGGCCGTTGCCGGCTTGGGCGGCAATGATCCCGGCGACATGCGTCCCGTGGCCGTGATCGTCCATCGGGTTACCGGAGTGGCTGCGGTTGTCAGAGACCACGGCGACGCCGAACACGTCGTCCACAAAGCCGTCATTGTCATCGTCCACGCCGTTGGTGGTCTTATCGCGGCCCTGGGCATCGACGCCGGTCTCGCCGGGGTTCCTCCACATGCGGGTGGCGAGGTCGGGGTGGTTGTAGTCCACGCCGGTGTCGATGACGGCGATGACGATGTCCGGGTTGCCGCCGGGTGGCATCGGCGCCAGCGGTGGAGGCGGGTTTTCAAGGTAGGCCCAGGCCTCGGGGATGTGGCAGGCGGGCAGGTGCCATTGCTGGTCGAACAGAGGGTCGGTGGTGGGGCCGGGGAGGGAGTGCAGGCTCGCACGGCGGGGAGATGGGAGATGGGAGATGGGAGATCGCAGATCGGAGTTCGGATTCGCAGGGTGTTCCTCGCGCGGGAGGGTGTGGCGCAGGTAGTCGGGCTCGACGACATCAATACTCGGTTCTTTGGCCAGGGTTTCGACGGCTTGTTTGACGACGGCGGTGCCGCGGGTGCGATACCAGCGGGTGAGGTCGGGGATAGGGGCGCCTTGGGCGGACTGGGGCTGGACGGGTGGCTTCGCATTGGGGCAGACCGGGTCCAGCCTGGTGATGCCATGGGCAGCGAGGGCGCGGTTGAGTGGGGCGTTGTCGGTGAGGGCGACGACACGGTTGGGCCCGGCGCCTTGGAGTTGGACGTTGGGCCGCGCGTGGACTTTGACGCCTGGCGCCACTCGGATCACCAGTCGCCCTTCCTGGTAATCGCGTCCGGGGCCCGGGGTATAGGGGGGCGGTTTGCCGACATCGTCGAAGGGCGAGTAGGCGTGTTTGGGGATGCCCTGGGCCGGGTCGTTTCGGAACGGGCCATGGCGATCAGGTTTCGCCCTGGCGCTTTGGCTGCCAAGGGTTTGCGGTTCGAGGGAGGTTTGGCCGAGTGCGGCAGAGGCAAGGCACAGGATCAAAAGATACGGAATGCCGGTTTTCATGTGATTACTCTATCTATGTGTATGCCAATTCGAGCCGTTTGTTGCGTGGCTTCGCGGCTCGAACAAGAGGCAACGGAGGCGACGGAGGGAACTTCCTGACCGCCTTCTTCGGCGGCGCGGAACTGCTGCCAACCGGCCGCAAAGAGGTTCATGGTTTGGCGCGATGGCCCGACAGATGGCCCGAGCGGGATTGACACGGTGCGCAACCAGGCCACAATGCGTGTCGGTATGAACATCGCGTTGACGCCGCGACACAAGCAGTTCGTGGCGCAGAAAGTGAATAGCGGCGCATACGGCTCGGCCACGGAAGTTGTCCGCGAAGGATTGCGGCTCCTTGAGGCCCAAGACGAGCGGCAGCGGCGGATCGCTTGGCTGCAGGGAGAAGTCGACCGGGGCTTCGAAGGGCCAGCGACGCGTTGGACTGCGAGCGATGCGGACCGCGTACGGCATATGCTCGCCAAGGCCGCCCGGAGGCGCGGTTGACGCGAGTACTCAAGAGCGCGCAGTTTGAGGCTGACTTTGCGGAACGGGCCCTCTATCTGGGTCAGGCCAACCCAGCGGTGGCGTTGCGATTTGTCGATGCGGTCGAGGCTGCCATCGGGCTCCTGGCCCAATCCCCCGAAATGGGACCAGTCTGGCGCTACGGCAACGCGCGCCGTCCCACGCGTTACCTCCTGGTGCCCGGCTTCCACAACTACCTCCTGTTCTACCACCACGAGGGCGGCGAGGTTCGCTTGGGGCGGTTCCTGCACGGAGCCCAAGATCTGCGCGATGTCTTGGGGGAGTGAGCGGCTGCTTGTCATCGAGGGGGTCGGCGGGGGTGGGGGGCCAAGGGGCATCCACTGCGGAAAGCACTCGACCCGGAGGGCCGGAGCCTTGCCGGGCCTGCGCCCAGCCAGGAACGGAAGTGCCCCGGACTCCAGTCTGCCGGAGTTTGGTTGTCGGTAGTCGGTTGTCGGGCCGTAGGCATTCGCGTTGTTATCGTTCACTCGACCAACAGCACCCTGTACATGCGCTGGCGGCTGGCTTTTGCAGCGGTGTCGCTTTGCGTGCAGGTCGTGCCGTTGGCCTGGATCGCTTGCCCGACGTTTTCCCAGGTCGGGTTGGCGAGGTCCGACTTCGCCTGCAACCGGTATCCTTTGCCGGCGATTGACGACCAGCGCACGACGATGTTGCCGTCCGGCTGCGGCTTGGCGTCCTTAATCGCAAAGACCGACTGCCGATCGGCCGGGGCCGTTCCCGCCCGAATCTCGGCCCAATCGCTCTGGCCGTCGCCGTCGCTGTCTTGCTCGAACGTCGCGCCGGTTGGGTCGATCTCGACCGGGATTGTTCCTTCGTTGATCAGCAATCCAGTCAGTCGCACCCCATCAGCCTGGTCGCCCACCAGCGTCACCAGCAGTAAACAGCCGATCCCCCTGAGCGGCGTCGCGCCGGCCAAGCCGATACGCAGAATCCCAGCCCGATTCGCGTTGCTGGAGACGATGAAGCCGTCTGCCAATGAACCGGTCTGGACCGTCCTCACGGCCCCGGCCAGGGGACCGTGCTCGAGGGTGAGGTCAGCGCTGTAAACAGCCGGCCGCACGGCTTCCAAGAGCAACCACACGGTCGTCTCGCCTCGTGCCTCGTGGACCACCCGCCCCAGCGCAGCGGTAACCCCATCCGCCGCACCGTGCTTGATCACGGCGGGGAACGGTGAGGTGGGAGCGGACAGTAGGGCGCCGCCGGACGGGGTCCAGTTGCCGGAAACATCGCCGAGCAGGATTGCGGTGAAGTCCTGGCCAGTCTGATGGCCGCTGAGCAGGGTGTAGGACCGAGCGCGCGGCTGGAAGTCCCAAACCCGCAAGGCGCCGGGGAAAGGCGGCGCGATCAGGTCTACCGACGCCCGCAAGATGTGGTGGGCATCCATGGCGGTCACCCCGCCACTCCCGTCCACGTCGCCCGCGACCGCCGCTGGCCCGGTAAGCGCGGTCAACCGCGCGTCATGTTGGAGCGCCAGCGAGGCATCGTAGGCGCTGATACCATTGACGCCGGCGGACTTGCCCGGCACCAACTCGTACCGCCCTGCGGCCGCCGCCAGAATTGCATACGCGCCCGCGGTATCGGAAGCGGCAGTGAGCACGCGGCTGCCGGCCAAGCTCACGTTCACGCCGGGAACGCCGCCACCGCCGTTCCAGTAGCGGACTGTGCCCGAAACGTTGTACACCACATCCACGCTGAACGAACCGTCCGTCGTTTGCGCCGGCAGCCGGCCATCGTTGAGCGACACATCGCTCACGCGCAAGAATGTCCCGGCACCCGGAGCTCCCAGCACGTCAAACTCGAGCGTGGCTAACGGTCCCGACCCGCTGGCCGCCGGCCCGGGACTCGCCATCGCCAGCCGGACTTGGCCCGGCGTCCCGGTGTTCGCAGCCAGCGTCCAACCGGCGGTAAGGCCCGCCGGCTGCGCGCCCCGAACCCGCAGAACCGCAGGGTCGTAGTTCACCACCAAGCTTGCCGAGACCAGGCCCGACAGGTTTGCCGCGCTCACGGGAACTTGGACAATCGTTCCTTCGCGGCCGCCGGTGTTCGGCAGACTGACTCTGGGTGTGATGAGCTCGTTAAGTGCGTCCACACGAACGGTCACCCGCGCCGAGCTTTGGTTGCCCAGGCCGTCAGACAACGTGTAGAAGAACCGATCCGAGCCGACGTAGCCGGCAGCGGGTGTGTACCGAACGGTCTGGTCTGGGTTGACCAGGGCGGCGCCGTGCAATGGCTGGCTGACACTGCTGACCGAAGGCCACCCACCGCTCGGTACGGTGTCGTTCGCCAACACCAGGATAGCGAGCCAGGCATTTTGCCAGGTGTTGGTTGCGTCGTCCACGGCCACCAGCGCCACAGCAGGCACGTCCACGCGATAGACCACCGTTTGAGACCAGTTACCCGTCAGCGAGACATCGCGTCCCCGTGCGCGGAGCTGGATGCTGTTGGCGAAACCGGCCCCCAACGCCGCGGCTGCATTCCAGACCACTTGATGGACGGAGCCAGTCGGGGCGGCACTCACGGCTTGGTCGGTCGCCCCGTCAACACTGTCCAGGACGAGATTGGACCACGATTGACCGTCGAGCGACCACTGGAGCTCGATCTGCGACGCGTTGCCCTCCGCGTCGCGAAGCTCAACCCGGTTGGTGCCCATGCCGTACCCTTGCGCGGGGTCGGCGAGTATCTGCGCGACCGGCGCCGACTGCGGCACCGCCGGCGCCACCGGGAGCTGCTGTTGCGGCGGCCAGAAGACCACGTTGCAGACTCGGGGGTTGGCCGGATCGACCTCCAGCCCGACCAGCCCCTCTCCCGGCTCGACCGTCTTCAGCGGTGCCAAGGCATGCCACGCCTTGCCGGCGTGATGCGCGCTGAAGAGCCGTCGCTGCAAAGGGCCGGTGGCGTTCGTAGCCTGCCAGGAGAACACCCGGCCGTTCGGTTCGGCGGTGAAGAGCAGCGGCGCGTGGTATGGCACGAAGTGTCCCAGCGCGATACCATAGCACGGTTGGGCTCTCGAACTCGTGACTGCAGTCCGTTCCAGGGCGTTGGTTGTCCAGGAGTTGCCCTGCAAGCCGTACTCCTCCAGCACAAATTGGTCCGCGGCGTCCACTACGCCGTTCTGGTTTAGGTCGTCAATCGCTGCCCAGAACACCGAGGAACTGTTCGTCTGCCCGGGTCGCCATTGCCCAGTCGCGACGCCTCGGCCAGCCCACGCCAAGGAGCGATCCGAAGGCAGTTGTCCCCTGAGCAGCCATCGATTGGTCAACACCTCCGTCACACCATAAACCTCGCCTATGCCGCGCAGCAGGTACTCCTCCCGCAACGAAGCCCAACGACCATCGAGCCCCAGGCCGGCACGGTGGAATCCCTGCCACGGCTCGATTGGATGAGAAACCGCCCAGTTCCGGTAGTTGCCGGCGATTCCGCTTATCCACCCCCACGCGTCCTCCAGTCTCATATAGTATAAGCCGGTCCAAGCAGTATCCCGGCGCCAATCGCCAGAGTCCGTGAGAAACGTCGCCACAAGCCACTGGTTCTCCTGCTCATCCTCGATCGTGACCAGATTACCTGAGTAGCGCGCGCAGTAGTCCTCTGCCTTCTGCCAGTCTGAGGTTTCCGTCCTGAAATAGGCGCTAGTCGTTCCCGGCCTCGACACTGAAGTGCTTGGAAGCTGCACATCGCCCTTCCACACCTCGAAGTCTCCAGCGACGACCTCGATCCCGCCTCCGCCCAGTAGCC
>VHCO01000382.1 GCA_016871715.1 Verrucomicrobiota bacterium | reverse complement strand
GGGAGAGGGAGCGCGGCCATCTTGGCCGCGAGGCGGTGGGCGAGACGCCCGCTCTCCGTTGGGGAGAGGGAGCGCGGCCATCTTGGCCGCGAGGCAGTGGGCGAGACGCCCGCTCTCCGTTGGGGAGAGGGAGCGCGGCCATCTTGGCCGCGAGGCAGTGGGCGAGACGCCCGCTCTCCGCTGGGGAGAGGGAGCGCGGCCATCTTGGCCGCGATCGGGCGGGCCGAGGCGCCGCTGCAAACCCTGCGCGACCTTGCCCACCGCCATCGCGCCTGGACGCGTGCTCGCCCTCGCGAAGCGCGTGCGCCGATTCATCGGCGCTTTTCAGAGACCGGCAACGATCGGGTGGGCGAGAATTGCTGGTGAGCGCGCGAAAAAGTCAGCGGCACGCGCACGCAGTTCGCCCAGATTCGGCGCGGTCGACAAGGCCACATAAAAGGCGTGACCGAAGGCGAAGTTGGCCGCGAAATACTTGCTGAACATCTGAATCCGCCGCAACGCCACCGCCGGCGGGAAATCCTCGAGGACGTACTGGTAAAGTCGGTGCCAAACGGCGGGCAGGTCCACGGCCAGCGGGCGGTCCCAGGCAGCGAAGAGCCAGGGTTGCGCGATGGTCATCCGGCCGATCATCAGGCCGCACGCGGGGGCAAGGTGCCCGGCCAGGGCGCTCGCCTGGGCCGCGTTGGCAAGGTCGCCGTTGGCGATCAACGGCAGGCGCGTCAGCGAGGCCGCCCACGGGATCAACTCGTGCTGGGCGCGCCGTTTGAATTTGTCCTCGAAGAAACGCGGGTGCAGGACCAGCGCATCGACGCCAGCCTCTTCGAGCGCTCGCAATCGCTCGCGGAAGCGCGCCTGCCAGTCCGGTCGGCGACTGCCCAAGCGGATCTTGGCCGTCAACAGACCCGGCCAGAAACGCCGCGCGGCCTCGAGCACGCCACGCAACGCCGGCAGATCCTCGAACAATGCGCTGCCGGCTTCGCAGGCGCGAATCGAGACGGCGTCACATGCGAGGTTCAAGTCCACGCCATCGGCGCCGTGCTCGCCCAAGCGGTCCAAGATCCGCTCGAGCATATCGCCCCCACGGACCATGAGTTGGTAGATGACGCAGCTCTCGGTCGGGCGCCGGCGCAGCCAGGGTGAGGCAGCAAAGTCCTCGCGCAACAACTGGCGCGCCGCCAACATCTCAGTCCAGACGGCCCCGGTCCCGCCCCAGTCGGCCAACAACCGGCGGAAGGCGCTATGAGTGTAGCCGGCCAGCGGCGCGCAGAAGCGGGCCGGGGCGAACCGCCGGCCGCGCAGGACGCACTGGTCAAACATGGCGCGCGAAGTCTCGCTCGATTTGTTCGAGAGATTTGCCTTTGGTTTCCGGCACGCGCAGGTACACGAAGACGAACCCGGCAAAGCAGATGGCGGCGTAGACCCAGAAGGTCTTGGCCATGCCCAGGCTGCCTTTGAGGATGGGGAACATGAACGTGAGGATGAAGCAGGCAATCCAGAGAGCGGACACGGCCACCGAAATAGCCGCGCCGCGAATGCGGTTGGGGAAGATCTCCGCGATCAACACCCACGTCACCGGCGCCAGCGACATCGCGTAACAGCCCAACGCGCACAGCGTGAACACCAGCACGCTCAGCCCCTTGAGCTCGAGCGCATAAGCCACCCCAATCAACACGTGCGAGATCCCAATCCCGGCGCACCCGATTAACATCAAGACCCGCCGCCCAAACCGGTCCACGCTCCCGATCGCCAGCAAGGTGAACACCAGGTTGATCGCCCCGGTGATCACAATGTTGAACATGATGTCGCCAATGCCGTACCCGGCGGACCGATAGATTTCCTCGGCGTAATTGAAGATCGAGTTGATGCCGCTCCACTGCTGGAGCACCGCCAGGGCGATGCCCACCAGCAGAATCTTCCGCAGGCTCACCTCGGAGCAGGCCCGAAACCGCACCCGCTGCACTTCCTCGGCGCTAATGGTGCTCTGGATGTCCCGGACCGCCGCTCGAGCGTAGGGGTCGCCACCGATGCGCGCCAGGATGTCCCGGGCGCATTCCGCGCGGCCATTCTTCACCAGCCACCGCGGGCTCTCGGGTATGAAAAGCGCGCCGGCAAAGAACAGCAACGACGGCGCCGTTACGGCGGTAAACATCCAACGCCACCCGAGCCGTTCGTTCCACGCTTGCCGCACCGTCTCGAGGCTGGCGGCGTCAGGCGCCACGTGCGGCAGTTTGACGGCAATGAGCCAGTTGACGATCTGGGCGGCCAAGATGCCGATCACAATGGTCAGTTGATTCACCGCCACCAGTCGACCGCGAAGGTTGGCGGGGGCGACCTCGGCGATGTACATCGGCGAGAGGTTCGACGCCATCCCGATCGCCACCCCGCCTAGAATCCGCCACACGACAAACCCGTGGAAGGTGCTCGCCCAACCGGTCAGCACCGACGAGACGGCGAACAAGGCCGCGGCCACCAACAAGAGCTTCTTGCGACCGAACCGGTCGCTGAGTCCGCCCGTCAACACCGAACCGAGCAGACATCCGAGCAGGGCGCAACTGTTGGCCCAACCGCTCAAGGTCTCGCTGGTCAAGGCGAAATGGCGTTCGAAGAACGGTTTGGCGCCGCCGATCACGACCCAGTCGTAACCGAAGAGCAACCCGCCGAGGGCGGCGATGAGCGAGATGGTCCAGACGTAGCCGAGGTGGTAGCGCGTCTCGGGGGGCGCACCGTCGGCCGGGCTCGAGGTCATCATGGCGCGGTCAGGGGGCGTGGTCTCACGCCAGTTCGGGTGTCCATCGTGGCACGCCGCAGATGGTTACCGCTCGGGCCTGGCTCCGTCCAGTCTCGTGAGCGCCAATATGGGACCTCTTCCTCCCTCCCCTCACTCTCTGAACCGCAGTTCTGCTCCCCTTCTCCTTGACGCACCTCCTCTGGCTCTCCTAAATCCGGCAAGCTATGAGAAGCAGGTTATCGTGGGGAGCTCTTATGAACATCCACAATCTGCTTTACTCAACATGGGCACTGACAACGCTCGCCTTCAGGATTGATTCCTGGGCCGCTCAGCCCGCCTCGAATGTCCGGTTTGAGCGAACCTACGGCGCCGCCGTCGGCGGTGCCTACGCCTGGAGCATCGTTCCAACCAGCGACGGCGGTTTCCTGGTGGGCGGCGAATCCGCTGGACCCCCAGGCGGCACCAGGACCGCTCGCTGGTTCGGCGGGCAGGACTACTGGATCGTCAAATGCGACGCGGACGAACAGCCCACACCTGGTCCTGGACCCGCAGGCCGCGGTGCTCGACCAGCGTTTGTACCGGGTCTTGCTGGAACCCTAGCAGTCGCTGCGCCTCACTGTAGGCGTGAACGCTCTGAACGCTGCCGATCGTCCACCGCCATGCTCCCGCCAAAGTCGGCACGGATCTTCGCCCGGACCTTTACTGATGAGACGTCGGGATAGACGACGGATTGCAGGTAGGGCGCGCAGTCCTCTGCGCGCCGTAAACCACTGTGGCCATAGGAAGCCGCGGCGCGCAGAGGACTGCGCGCCCTACCGCCGAGTTGTCGTCCATCTCAGTGACTCATCAGTAGGTATGCGGTGACGGGGTCGACCCCAACCGCGCGCGCATGGCGGCGAACCAGTCCTTGGCGATCTCTTGGGTGACAGGTTCGTTGGGGCGATCGTCCGCGTGCTCGACCAAATCGTCCGGCAGTTCGAGCAGGAAACGCGAGGGGTGGCAGGGGCTCAGTTGGCCATACTTGCGGCGTCCCGAGCAGTGGCTCAGCCGCAGGGTCTGCATGGCGCGCGTCATGGCGACGTAAAAGAGCCGGCGCTCCTCGTCGAGTGTGCCTTCCTCCTTGGCGCGGGCGTGGGGCAGCAGACCCTCTTCGAGACCGACGATAAAGACGTGGGGAAACTCGAGCCCCTTGCAACTATGCATGGTGATCAGGGTCACGGCATCGCCGTGGTCGGCCGACTCCTCCTCGCGCTCGGCGTCGAGGGAGACGTTTTCGAGAAATCGTTCGAGGCGATCTCCCGGCACGAGGCCGACCGCCCCTTCGCCGTCGATCGAGGCGATCAGGTCCTTAAGATTGCGCAACCGGTTCTCGGCCGCCTCGGCGTTCTTCTCGCTGCGGCGCAATTCGTCGAAATAGCCGACCCCCTCGAGGAGGGCGTGGGCCCAGCGCCCCAACACTCCCGGGTCGCGCGCTTCACCTTGAACGAGTTGGGTGCGCTGGTCCTCGAGCAGGGCGGCGAAGCCCTCGAGGGACTCGCGCGTGCGGGCTGGGAACGAGGCCTGGAGGACGGGATTCTTCAGGGCGCTGAAAACGGAGCCTTTGCGCTCTTGGCTGGCGGCCAGCAACCGTTGCAGGGTGGCGTCGCTGAGGCCGCGGGCGGGGACATTCGCGATGCGCAGCAGGCTGATGTCGTCGTGGGGGTTCAGGATGGCTTTGAAGTAGGCCAGCACATCGCGGACCTCGCGACGGTCGAAGAAGCTCTGTCCGCCAACCAGGTGATAGCGGACGGAGGCCTTCCTTAGGGCGGTCTCGAGCGGGCGCGACTGTTGGTTGGTGCGGAAAAGGACGGCCTGATCGCGCCACGGGATCCGCCGGGCCTGACGCTCGAACTCGATTTCCTCGACCACGCGCTGAGCTTCTTCCTCCTCGTGTTGGCAGGTGAAGAGCGTGAGCTTGGCGCCTTGATCCTTCTTCGACCAAAGCCGTTTGCCGCGGCGGCGGTCGTTGCGTTGGATGACCGCGTTGGCAGCGCTCAGGATGGTGTTGGTCGAGCGGTAGTTCTGCTCGAGCTTGATCACTCTGACCTCGGGAAAGTGCGTTTCCAGCTCGAGCAGGTTCGCCACCTCAGCCCCGCGCCAGCCGTAGATGCTCTGGTCGTCATCGCCCACAACGCACAGGTTGCGGTGCTGGCGGGTCAAGGCGTGAACCAACTCGAATTGAGCCGCGTTGGTGTCCTGGTACTCGTCCACCATCACGTAGCGGTACCGAGCCCGACACGCCTCGAGCACGTCCCCGTGCTCGCCAAACAGCCGCAGCGTCAACAGAATCAGGTCGTCGAAATCGACCGCGTTGCAGGCCTGCAGGGCGGATTGGTAACGGCCGCGGATGTGCTCGGCGAGGGCCGCCGCGCTGGGATCGATGCGTGCGTCACCCTGTCTCCCCGCGTTGCGAACGCGACTCAAGACACTGAGCACGGCGGCCGGATCGGTCTTCTCCCCGGCAGCCGAGATCTGGCTGAGGATCTTCCGAACGACGCCCAGTTGCTCGGCCTCGTCGTAGATGACGAAGTTGCGCTTGTACCCCAGCCGCTCGATGTGCTGGCGCAGGATCCGGACGCAGAGCGAATGAAAGGTGCAAACCGTGGGGCGGGAATCGGTGTGGGCACCGTCCAGCGGGCGCTGCGCCTGCCCCGTGCGGGGTGCGAGCTGGCGGACGCGCTCGAGCATCTCCCGAGCAGCCTTGTTCGTGAACGTGACAGCCAGAATGTGACTAGGCGGGATGCCTTGGGCCACCAGGTGAGCGATCCGCGTTGTGATCACTCGGGTCTTGCCTGTGCCTGCCCCCGCCAGAATCAGCACCGGTCCGTGGATGGACTCGACGGCCTGACGCTGCTGCGGGTTGAGGGTGTTCAGGTTCAACATGCGGCGGCGCAGTGTACGAGCCACCGGCCCCGTGGCAAGCTTCAGCCTGCGGGCGCGGACCGACCTCGCTCACCGTCATCGTCGCGCAGGTTAAAAACTGCGACTACAGCGGGGGATTACACCGGCAGCCTGACCCGGCCGGACCGCGGACGGCCACGTCAGCTCGCTCATGGTCCATAGGGGTAGGGATGGCGTCGAAGCGCCACCCCTCCCTCCGAACCGGACGGGCGGATTTCCCGCATCCGGCTCTCCGGTCGGTGAGTCCCCGCCAACCCTCGGACAGGTCTTCATGCGGGACTGGC
>VHCO01000381.1 GCA_016871715.1 Verrucomicrobiota bacterium | reverse complement strand
CGCCCCCGAACCGGCCGCGCCCTTGCCCCCTCTCTACACCTGCCCCATGGCCTCCCACGCCCACATCGTCGCCGATCAACCAGGCCCATGCCCCGAGTGCGAAATGGCCCTCGTCCCCACCAGCTCTGTGAAGCACGGTCCAAAAGCCGAGGAACATTGGCGCAAAGCCCATCCGCCGTCTCCCCCACCCAACGCGGTCACGCGACCCCTCTACACCTGCCCCATGTCTTCCCATGCCCACATCGTCGCCGATCAACCAGGCCCATGCCCCGAGTGCGAAATGGTCCTCGTCCCCACCAGCTCTGTGAAACACGGTCCAAGAGCCGAGGATCACTGGCGCCAACAGCGCGCGCCCTAGCTCCGACCGGCACGATCGGGTTCACCCGCTAGCCGAGCCGCCACACCTTATCGCCCCTGCCCATGCTCGAACGCTTGATCGATTTCTCGCTGAAGAACAAATTCCTCGTGCTGGTGGCGACCGCCGCCCTGGTGTTGGGCGGCCTTCACGCAGTCAAACACATCCCGGTCGACGCCATCCCGGATTTGTCGGACGTCCAAGTCATCGTCTTCACCGAGTATCCCGGCCAAGCCCCCAACATCATCCAGGACCAAGTCACCTACCCCATTACCACCAAGATGCTGGCGGTGCCTTACGCCAAGGTCGTCCGCGGCTATTCCTTCTACGGCTTCTCCTTCGTCTACGTCATCTTCGAGGACGGCACCGACCCTTACTGGGCGCGCAGCCGCGTGCTCGAGTACCTGAGCGGTTTAAGCGGCCAACTGCCCCGCGGGGTCACGCCCACGCTCGGCCCGGACGCCACCGGCGTCGGCTGGGCCTTCATGTACTCGCTCCACTCAGATCAGCGAGACCTCCAGGAGCTCCGGTCCCTCCAAGATTGGCACCTCAAATACCAGCTTACCGCTGTTGAAGGCGTCTCCGAAGTCGCCTCTATCGGTGGGTTCGTTAAGCAATACCAGGTCACGGTCGACCCGGTTAAACTCCGCGCCTACAACCTCCCCCTCAGGGAGGTCGAGATGGCCATCATGCGCAGTAGCGGAGAGGTGGGCGGACGCGCCCTCGAGTTGGCCGAGAAGGAGTTCATTCTTCGCGTCAAAGGTTACATCGCGAGTGTCGAGCAGCTCCGCCAAACCGCAGTCGGCGTCGGCCCCAACGGCGTCCCCATCCTCTTGCGCGACGTGGCCACCGTCCAACTCGGCCCCGATATGCGCCGCGGCATCGCCGAGTGGAACGGCGAAGGCGAAACCGTCGGGGGAATCGTGGTGGTGCGCTACGGCGCCAACGCCCGCCAAGTCATCCGCGACGTGAAGCGGGCGTTGGACCAGGCGATGAAAGGGTTGCCCGCCGACGTGACCTACCAGGTGGCCTACGACCGCAGCGCGTTGATCGACCGGGCCGTGAAGACCCTCCAGCACACCCTGCTCGAGGAATGCGTCGTCGTGGCGGTGGTGATCGTCATCTTCCTGCTTCACATCCGCACCGCCCTGGTGCCCATTCTCATCCTGCCCATCTCCGTGCTGGCCTCGTTCGTCATCATGTACCAGCAAGGCATCAGCTCCAACATCATGTCCCTGGGCGGCATCGCCATTGCCATCGGCGTCCTCGTCGACGGCGTCATTATCCTCGTCGAGAACGCTCACAAACACCTCGAACAAGACGCCGGCCGTAAACCCCACTGGGCCATCATCCGCGATGCGGCCGTCGAGGTCGGCCCCACCATCTTCTACGCACTGCTCGTGGTCACCGTGTCGTTCCTGCCCGTCTTCGTGCTCCAGGAACAAGAAGGCCGCCTCTTCAAACCCCTCGCCTTCACCAAAACCTACTCGATGGCCGCTGCCGCCCTCCTCGCCGTCACCTTGGCACCCGTCCTCGCCGGCTTCTTCATCCGCGGCCGCCCTCGGCCCGAGGAGAAGAACCCCATCAGCCGCTTCCTCATTTGGCTCTACCATCCGGTCATCGACTTCGTCATCAAGTGGCGCTGGCCGGTCGTCCTCGGCGCCGGCGCCATCGTGGCTCAGATCTTTGTGCCCTGGAACCAGCACGTCGTCCAACGTTTGCCCGAAGGACCGCTCCGCCAACTCGCCGCCCGCGCCAATGTCCTCTTCCCCTACCAGAATATCGGCTCCGAGTTCATGCCTCCGCTCTATGAAGGCGACCTGCTCTACATGCCCACCACCTTCCCGGGCATCTCCGCCACCAAGGCCCGCGAGCTCCTCCAGCAAACCGACAAACTCATCAAAAGCTTCCCCGAGGTACACCATGTCTTCGGCAAGATCGGCCGCGCCGAAACGGCCACCGACCCGGCCCCGATGGACATGATCGAGACCACCATCATGCTCAAGCCGGAATCCGAGTGGCCAGACGTCGACATCACCGATCCCACCGGCAAGGTCCTTGCCCACCGCCAACGTACCCCGGATGAGCTGGTCGACGCCCTCAACCGCGCCGTCCAATTCCCCGGCTTGGCCAACGCTTGGACCATGCCCATCAAGACCCGCATCGACATGCTCTCGACCGGGATCAAGACGCCCGTCGGCATCAAGATCGCCGGACCTGACCTCGCCCAACTCGAGCGCATCGGCGCAGAAGTCGAGGCCGTGATGCGCACCGTGCCCGGCACCGCCAGCGCTTACGCGGAGCGCGTCATGGGTGGCGCTTACATCGAGTTCGACATCCGCCGCGCGGAGATCGCCCGCTACGGCCTCACCGTCGGTGACGTCCAAGACGTGCTCGCCGTCGCCCTGGGCGGTATGCCGATCGCCACCACGGTCCAAGGACTCGAACGCTACGACATCACCCTGCGCTACGACCGCGACTTCCGCTCCAACCTCGATGCCCTCCGCCATGACCTTGTCATCCCCACCCCGGCCGGACCGCAAGTCCCCTTGGGCCAACTCGCCGATCTGCACGTCGTCAGTGCCCCCATGGCCATCAAGAGCGAGTCCGCCGTGCCCAACGCCTGGGTCTATGTCGATATCCGCGGCATCGACGTCGGCACCTACGTCAGACAAGCCCAACGCATCGTCGACCATGCCATCGCCAAAGGCACCATCCACCTGCCCGATGGCTACAACCTTTTCTGGAGCGGCCAGTACGAATACATGCTCCGCGCCAAACAGCGCCTCCTGGTGGTCGTGCCGGTCACCCTCCTGATCGTCGCGGTGTTGATCTACCTGAGCACGCAGTCCCTGGTCAAAACCGCCATCGTCCTGCTCGCCGTGCCGTTCTCCCTGGTCGGCGCCTTCTGGCTAATCTACCTGCTCGACTACAACTTGAGCGTCGCCGTCTGGATCGGCCTGATCGCCCTCGCCGGACTCGACGCCGAGACCGGGGTCGTCATGCTCCTCTACCTCGACCTCGCCTACGAAAAGTGGCGCCGAGAAGGCCGCCTCAACACCACCCGCGACCTCAGCGAGGCTATCTACCACGGCGCCGTCAAACGGATCCGCCCCAAAATCATGACCGCCGCCACCACCTTCATCGCCCTGGTCCCCATCCTCTGGAGCACCGGCACCGGCGCCGATGTCATGAAACGCATCGCTACCCCCATGGTCGGAGGTGTCCTGACCTCGACTCTGCTCGAGTTGCTCGTCTATCCCGCCCTCTTCTACCTCTGGCGCGCTCGCGCCTTCAAGACCACGGCCCCGTAGCCCGAGCCTTCGGATCCCCATGCCTGTCGTAGGCCGGTTGACTTTGGCCTCTGGAGCGCGCACATCTTGCCCGCGTCGCCGTCGGCCGAACACCCCAGCCCGGATCTGAGGCCCAGCCTCACCGAGCCCCCTTGATCTTCGTGTACGCCTCCAGCGCCACCTCCCGTGCGATCGCGTGGCTCACTACCGGGTGCGGATAGTCCCGACCCAACGCCACCCCGGCCTCCCCCAGCACCCCCGCGGGCGCCGCCCACGGCGCCTGAATCCACTTGGCCGGCATCCGCCCCAATTCCGGTACCCAGCGCCGCACGTAGTTGCCCTCCGGATCGAACTTCTCTCCCTGGCTCACCGGATTGAAGATGCGGAAGTACGGCGCTGCGTCCGCACCACAACCGGCCGTCCATTGCCAGCCCAGCGTGTTGCTGGCCAGATCCGCGTCGACCAGCGTGTCCCAGAACCACCGGGCGCCAGTCTGCCAGGGAAGGAGCAGATCCTTCACCAAAAACGAGGCGACCACCATCCGCACCCGGTTGTGCATCCAACCCGTAGCCCATAACTCCCGCAACCCGGCGTCCACAAACGGGTAACCGGTCCGGCCCCGCTCCCACGCCCGCTGCCACTCCCGATTCTCGCCCCACGGAAAACGGCCAAATTCGCTCCGCAGTGGCTCCGCCCCCGTGTGCGGGAAGTGATGCAGCAAATGATGCGCAAACTCGCGCCAACCTAACTCGGTCAAAAACTGAGACCCGCGCCATCGCTCCCGCCCCAAGCCACCTCGATCCGCGTGCAGGCGCAGGCCATGCCAGACCTCCCGCGGACTCATCTCCCCAAAGTGAAGATGCGGCGAAAGCCGGGAGGTGCCCACCTGGTCGGGTCGGTTGCGGCCCACATCGTACCCTTCAAACGCCCGCTCGAAAAACCGACTAAGCTGTCGGCGGGCACCCCGGCTCCCTGGCGTCCAGGCCTCCCGCAGTCCCCCCGCCCAATCCACCTTCGGCTCGAGTTCTAGCGCCGCCAGCGGTAACGACCGCGGCCACCGCTTCGGCGACCGTAACGCTCGGGGCGCCGCCAGTGGTTCCCCTGGTTCCGCCAGCGCCAGGCATGCCCGCCAAAACGGTGTGAACACCCGATACGGCCCACCACTCTGCGTGCTCACCGCTTCCGGTTCAAAGAGCACCGCTGAGTTATACCGCGCGGTCTCAATCCCCTCCGCTGCCAGCGCCTGCTCGACTTGGCCTTCAACCGCGGCCAGCCCCGGTTCAAAACGCCGATTCCAATACACCGCGTTCGCACCGGTTTCTCGAGCCAGCGCTCTCAAGGTCCTAACCGTGGGTCCTCGAGCGAGCACCAACTGCGACCCCCGCGGCCCTAATTCGTCGGCCAGCGCAGCCAACGATCGATGCAGCCACCAACGCGAGGCCGCTCCCGGCGGCCAATCCCCTTCCTCCTCCGGCGCCCACACAAACACCGGCATCACCGGCCCCCCTCGTCGAACCGCCGCGTCGAGCGCAGGCTGATCGCTCAAACGTAGATCGAGCCGATGCCAAACCAGACAAAGCCCATCCGATGGCCCAGTCTTCCCATGATTTACGCCCGCCATACTCTGCCGTACTGCTGTACGATTCCTCCGAGTCTAGCATCGCCTCACCCGCACGCAACCCGGCTGCCAACCTGCCTTCGATATCGCCTCCGCCACCCGCACCGCAAGTCGTGAACGGCACTCACTCAACCCCTCAACCCGGCCAGCACCGCGCCCCTGCCCAAATCAGTTGTTAACAACCCCGTTATCTTAATATGCCAGTCATAAAGACATTGACAACTCGCCCCCGCCTCTCGCAAAGATGGCTTGGGTTGGGCCGAGCGTCTCGCACCTGCAGGCTACACCCCCCCACCGAAGTCGATTCGACCACGGTCGAATCGACTCACCAACTCAGGGCCAAACCCCCACCTCAGTCCCAGACTCCTGCGCACCCGCCGGCGGCTTGCGCTCTCAGGTGATGCCCGCCACCCGAAGGTCCCGTAACGCACTCAACCCTGCCAGCGGCGCGCCCCCACCCCGTATCGGCCGCGCCCCACTCCGCCGTTTCGACCCAAACCGCTCCCGGTGCGCCAACCACATTGCATCCACGAAGCCCTTGGATCCCAAGACCACCCCATCCGTCATGTGCCGAATCCGCAGCCGTAACACCTCGCCCACATTCAACTCCCCGCCCTTCTGCAACACCCGCCGAATCTGCTCCCGACTCAACGCCACCTTCCCGCTGCTCCCAGACACCCCTGCCCTCACATACAGACGCTTCCGATACTCCGCACCCACCTCCCGCCACTCACGCACCTCCACCTTCCTCGACTCTCCAAC
>VHCO01000380.1 GCA_016871715.1 Verrucomicrobiota bacterium | reverse complement strand
ACCGCGTCGGTTCTGGTTGACGGTGAGCGGGACGTTGCTGTTTCAAGGGACGGTGGTTGGGATGATCCACCTGTTTTTGCGGGCGAACCGGCTGGGTTGGGGGGAGGCATTTGGGTTCAACCGGCCGCACCGTTTTTGGACGGGGCTGATCGCGGTGGCGGCGGCGTTGTTGGTGTTTCCGATGAATCTCTCGCTGATGTGGGTCTCGCAGCGTGCAATGGAATGGCAGGCGATCGAGCCGGTTGTACAGCCCACAGTCGAGGTAGTGCGCGCCGCCACGGACTGGAGGCAGCAGTGGCTGATCGGGGTGATGGTGGTGTTGACGGGGCCCGTGTTCGAGGAGCTGCTATTTCGGGGGATTCTGTACCCAGCTTTGAAGCAGACCGGATTCCCCCGCCTCGCGCTCTGGGGGACGGCGCTCATCTTCGCCGCGACCCACGCGAACCTGATGACGTTCTTGCCGCTGGCGTTTTTCGGGGTGGTACTCGCGCTGTTGTACGAGTACACCGACAATCTCATGGCGCCGATCGTCACTCATGCCTTGTTTAACGGCGCCAACTTCGCCTGGCTTGTGCTGGAAGGGGGGCCGATGGCTTGACCTAGGCGGGACCGAGGATAGGGCCAATTGGAGAGTGGGAGCGGGGCATGGGGCATAGACCGCCGATGAACGAAACCGAGTTGATCCAACGACTCACGCGTGACCTGCCGACTTCGCCTGAGGTCGTGGTCGGCCCGGGCGACGATTGTGCGGTGCTCGAGGTCGGCCTGGCCGACCGGTGGTTGTTGTTCAAGACGGACGCGGTGGTCGAGGGAGTGCATTTCACGGGCCCGACGCCTGGGGACCTGGTGGGGCACAAGGCGTTGGCGCGGTGCTTGAGCGATGTGGCGGCGATGGGTGGCCAAGCCTCGAGCGCCCTCGTGACGCTCGCGTTGCCGCCCCAATTCGAGGTGGCCCGAGTCGATGCGATCTATGCCGGCTTAAGCAGGTTAGCGCGGCGGTTCGGCGTCGCGATTGTCGGCGGCGAGACGACCACGCACCCGGAGCGACTCCTGCTCTCGGTGGCCTTGCTGGGTTGGGTGGAGAAGACGCGGTGTGTCCGGCGTAGCGGCGCTCGACCCGGGGCAGCGCTGTTTGTGAGTGGCGAGTTGGGCGGGTCGATCGTGAAGAAGCACCTCGAATTCGAGCCGCGCCTGGTCGAAGCGCGCTGGTTGGTCGCTCATTTCCAGGTGCAAGCGATGATCGATCTGAGCGATGGCCTCGCGACGGATCTGCGGCATCTGCTCGACGCCAGTCAAGTCGGCGCCGAACTGCTGGCCGACGCCATCCCCATCAGCGGCGCTGCTCGGGAGCGGCCAGCAGGAGCCGGGCCCGGGTCGGCAGGAATGGCTGGTGACTCGCCCGCACCGCTGCGCGCCAAGCCGCCGCTGCTGGCCGCACTGACCGATGGCGAGGATTTCGAGTTGCTGTTCGCCGTGGCAAGCCAGGATGCCGTAGCGGTCCTGGACGGATGGCGCGCCCAGTTTCCGCAGGTGCGCCTGAGCTGCATCGGGCGAACCACGGCAGGGGGAGGCTTGCAGCTTCGCGACCGCCAAGGGGTGCGGCCGCTTGAGGTTCATGGTTACACTCATTTCGCATAACCCGGCCGAGACGATGGCACTGGGTGAGGCTTGGGGTGCGGCGGCGCAGCCGGGCTGGGTGATTGGTTTGGTGGGCGATTTAGGCGCCGGGAAGACGCAGTTGGTCAAGGGCATCGCCCGGGGCCTGGGCATTCCGGGTGTGGTGCACTCGCCCACCTTTGCGCTCGTCCATGTTTATGAAGCGGGGCGATGGCCCCTGTTCCACGTGGACCTGTACCGGCTCGAGACGGCGCAGCAACTGCAGTCCGCCGGCATCGAGGAGTACCTGCATCATCCGGCGGGCGTGACTGTCATTGAATGGTTCGATCGATGGTGGGCGCTGGACCCTCGACTCGGGGGCGCGCTCGGGCGTTTCGGCGGCTTCTGGCGACGGGCGACTCTCGAGGCGATCGGCGACAGCGAGCGCCGCATTGGCTATGAAGATTTTGGCGCTTGAGTTCTCGACGGACGAGCGGGGTGCGGCCGTGGCGGTGGGTGAATCGGGCGGGGAGGCGCGGGTGTTGGGAGTCGCGGTGCAGGCGGAGGGGCGCAGCACTCGAGCGTTTGGGTTGATCGGGCAGGCGCTGGCTCAGGCGGGCCTAGGACGCGAGGCGATCAAGTGTGTGGCGGTGGGTCTAGGGCCAGGCAGCTACACGGGCATCCGGTCGGCGATTGCCATCGCTCAAGGCTGGCAGTTGGCTCGGGGAGTAGGATTGTTGGGTGTGAGCAGTGCGGAGTGCTTGGCGCGCCAGGCTGCCGCCCGAGGTTGGTCCCGCTTCACGGTGGCCATTGACGCCCAACAGCAGGAGTTCTACACCGCACGCTACGAACGTGGCCCGGCTGGCCTTTGCGAAGTCGAAAGGCTGCGCCTGAGTCCTTTCAAGGAGTTGGCCGCATGGGTCGCCGCCGGCGAGGTTTTGGTCGGTCCGGGACTCACGCGGTGGTTCCCGGAGGCTCATGGGGTCAATCCGGAGGCGAGCATGGTCGCTCGCTTGGGTGCCGAACGGGCGGGAGGTGTGCGGGGCGAGGAACTGGAACCGATCTACTTACGTCCGGTCAGTTATGTAAAGGCCCCACCACCTCGCTGGGGTGGGCCGAGCGCAGCGGCGTAGGTCCAGCGCAGATTTCAGGTCAGCAGGCATGACGGGTCACCGCACACATGCTCCGGGTCATGGCTGCAGCCGCCGTCGCAACGGCCCGCGACCGGTACGGGCGTGGCTGTGAAGGGGACGAGACGGTGCGAAGCGCCGCGGGCGGGCAACGGATAGGAGCGGATGGACAGGGGATGCCAGAGGTGCCTACAGTTGACGCGTGACGATCGAATCTTCCGTTTGCCGCGCTGCGCTCTTGGCCGCGTTGGTCGCTCGGGCGCTCGTGGCCGAGATCGCCATCGAGGGCGTCACGGACCGGCAAGTGCTGACGGACCGCGTTACCTTTCGGATTCTGACCGTGCCCGACGCTGAGGACGCGGCGGAGTTGAATGGAGCGCCGGTGCCAACCGATACGTGGGTGCGGGTGTCCCGACCCGACTACTACGAGCTGCGGGTGGAGCGGCGCACGTCGGCAGGGGTCGAGGAGGGGCGGCGGCTTCAGTTCATTGTGCGGGCTGCCGAGCGCGGGAGCACGGAGCGGGGCCTACCGCCCTGGACACCGTACCCGGTCATGGCCTCGGGCCCCGAGGAGTTCGAGGGGGCGCATCTGCGGTTGGTGGCGCCGCAGTCGTACCCGATTGGCCTCGAGATTCCGCTGGCTATATGGCTGGAGGACGAAGCTGGGCGAGCGGTGCGGGCGAACGGCTGGTTACGCGGTGAAGGTCATCCCCCGCTGGCTCTGAGGCGGGGCGTGGGTTCGGGCTTTGTGGCGGCGCCGCGCGACCCGGGACCGCTTGTTTATACCGGGGCCATCGCTGCGTTGACGGCCTCGCGCACGATCCACGTCGAGGCGGACCCGGATTGGCTGCCGGTTGCCGGCACCATGCCAGGTCACACCCTCTGGCCGGAAGACGCGCGAATCGCGGTCACCGGGACGATCACCGTTCCCGCCGAGGCCACGCTCGAGATTGGCGCGGGCACGGTCGTACGCCTGGCGGCGGGTGCCAACGTGGTGGTCGCGGGTCGGGTGCTCGTGGGGGGGACGCTTGATCGACCGGTAGTGTTTGTGCCGGCGTCGGCGGGGGAGTCGTGGGGTGGTTTTCTGCTGTTGGGGGCGGCGGCCGAACTGACTGCTACGGGCACGATCTTCACGGGCAGCGGCGCGAACCCGGATTGGTTCGAGGAAAACCCCGGGTACAATGTGCATCGCTCCGAGCAAGCCTTGTTTCTGGTCGATGAAGCTCGAGTCTCGCTCACGGACTGCTATGCGTTCGCCCACCAGGGCCAGTTTGGTCACGGAAAAGACGGTGACCTACAACTGGTCCGCTGCCTGGTCCAACAGTTCACCACGGGCGGCGAGTACAACGGGGGCTCGGTCCAGATTAGCCACTCCGCCCTGATCGAGTTCCCACGCGACGACGACACGTTCGCCGACGCGGACAACGACGGCATCTACTTCACGACGGGCAACCATGTCCTGCGCGATTCGCTGGTTGGCTGGGCGAAGGACGACGGGATCGATCACGGGAGCGGCGGGGCGGGCACGCTGCTGCTCAGCAACGTCTGGGTCGAAGCTTGCTACCACGAAGCCTTCGCCTGGTCGGGGGCAGGGCGGGTGGTGACGAACCTTCATTGCGTTGCCATCAACTGCGGCCAGGGCATCGAGTGCGGCTGGAGCAGCTCGGCCGATTCGCCCGCCGTGTGGGCCGAGGACTGCCTGAGCCTCGGGAATCTGTCGGGCGCCCGGTTCGGCGACAACTACGACTGGACTTACAATGGCAGATTACGCGTGACGAACTCGTTCTTGCTGTACAACTACCGCGATGTCTTCAGCTTGAACTGGGACGACTGGACGCCGCGGCTGGATCAGGTCGAGGTCCGCGGCAACTTCTTGAGCCGGCCCGACCCGAACCATCCCGAGAACGCAGTGTGGCAACCTGCCCAGGACGGTTGGCGGCTGGCCTCCTTTCTCACCATACCGCCGGCCGCGCGGGTTGGCCTCGGATTGGCCACGCGGACGGTCCAAGGGGAATTCTCGAAACTGGCGTTAGGCCTGCCGGTGGGGCTGAGCAGCTTCACGACCAATGCGGTGTGGGTCGATTACACCGTCGAGACCCAGGACAGCACGTTGGCGACCGGCACACTCGACTTTAGCCCGGGCCAGACCGTTCAACGCGTTCCTCTCCCAGCCGCGCCTCCGGACGGCGCGCGGTTCGTTCGCGTCCAACTCAGCAACCCGCAGAACGCCGTGTTCACCGGCTCGACCGTTTACCATTTCTTGCGCGGCGCCACGACGTTGATTCCGACCGGCTCGGTCTGGCGGTACCGGGACGATGGTTCGGACCAAGGCACCGCGTGGCGGGCTGTGGAATTCGACGCCAGCGGCTGGCGGTCAGGGCCGGCGGAGCTGGGCTTTGGCGATGGCGACGAAGCGACGGTGGTTCAGGGCGGGCCGGAGTCGGCCCGGCACGCGACAATCTACTTTCGTCACGAGTTCAGCGTCTCGGCTCCGGAACAGTTCGCTCGACTACAGGTACACCTTCGGCGGGACGACGGCGCCTTGGTGTACCTGAATGGGACGGAGGTCTTCCGCAGTAACTTGCCGGATGGCGCCATCGCCTTCGCCACTTACACGGGCGTCACCACGAGTTCCGAGACGGCCTTTTACTCGACGAACGTCCCGGTCTCGCTCCTCGAGTCTGGCCGGAATGTCGTGGCTGTCGAGGTGCATCAGGCTAGCGCCACGTCAAGCGACCTCAGCTTCGAGCTCGAGTTGATCGGCGTGCCCAGGCCACGGCTCGAGTGGGCTCCGACCGACCGCGGCCTGCTGCTGTTGTGGGTGGACCCAACCCTGACCATCGAGACTGCCGCGGAGTTGACCGACGGCTGGGTCCCGGTCGTTGGGGCGACCAGTCCGGTTCGCGTGGCTCCGCCGGCGGCCGCCTTTTACCGCCTGCAGCGCGATGAATGAAGGACTAAGGATGGCGGTTGCGTGTTTTGCCCCTTGAGCCCCTCGAGTCGATCGCGTTGAATGCAGGCCGGCATGGCGACGGCACCAAGACCGCACCCCGAGACCAGGACAGCCTCCAGCCCAGCGGACCCGCCGGGAGCAACGGGCAGCGGACGCCTGCGGCCTCAGCGCAGCGGACGGACGCCGCGCGGGTACCGGTTCTGTGACGGGCTGACGGAGGGGCTGGTTTACTGGATGGCGGTGTTTTGTCCGTGGGCGTTTGGCACGACACAACCGTGGGCGATCTGGACGATGAACGTCACCGGCTACGTCCTGGGCGCGGCGCTGGTGAGCAAGTGGATGATCCGTTGGCGAACGGGCTATCAACCGCCCCGCTGGGGCGATGGCCGGACTCATT
>VHCO01000379.1 GCA_016871715.1 Verrucomicrobiota bacterium | reverse complement strand
TCGAGTTCATCTCGCCCCTACTACGACTCAAACCTGCTCGAATGGCAAGCACTTTCTCCAACCCCAACAACCCCAAAGCCCAAAGAATCTAAATGAGGTTACCGTGCGGGCCGCCGTTGTCGGCGGAACCAGCCCTTGACGTCTGGGGGGGGGGGCGATTCATAGTGGCCTGTCTATGTTCATACGGCCTCCAGGCACTGGGGCGAGAAGGAGCGGCATGGCGCGCGCCGCCTTGGTTCTATCCGCGGCTCTGGCGCCGTTGGCATCGCACGCTGCCCTCGAAAGCCAGTGGGAGGTGAGTCTGGGGCAGGGGGGCATAGCGAGACCGCCGGCGCTCGCACCGGACGGCACGATCTATGTTGGGGGCGTGACCGGCGACAGCGCCACGCTGCTGGCCGTGGGCCCCGACGGCACGCTGCGCTGGACCTTTCCCGTCGGCGGCGTGCCGGTGGCCACGCCGGCGGTGGGGTCGGATTCCCGGGTTTATGTGGGGGATTACATCGGCACATTCTGGGCTGTGAACCCTGACGGGACCGAAGCCTGGCGGTTCGCGGCCGGCGACCGCATCTTCTCCTCGGCGGCCGTGGATTCGGCCGGGAAGCTCTACTTCGGAGCGAACGACGGGAGGCTATATGCCCTGAATGCCGACGGCAGCCTGCGCTGGAGCTTCCTCACCGGCGGGGAGATTTGGTCGTCACCGGCGGTGGCCGCGGACGGAACCATCGTGTTCGGGTCAGCCGATGGACGGGTGTATTCCCTGCGGCCCGATGGGTCGGAGCGGTGGCGGTTTGTGGCGGGAGGTGCGGTGCGGTCGGCGCCGGCGCTGGGCGAGGACGGAACGATCTACGCCACCTCGGAGAACGGCCGACTGTACGCCTTGACCGCCGCGGGAACTGTTCGCTGGACGGCCCGGGAACCGGACGGCTTCGAATACTCGTCCCCGGTGCTGGGCGGTGAGGGTGTCCTGTACGCGGTCTCGGCGGGCCGGTTGGGGGCCTGGGACTCAGCCGGGACGAGTCTTTGGGAGGTGGTCGAATCCGGCTTCCGCGGCGGACCACCGTCGGCGGCCGCGGACGGGCGGGTATTCGTTCGTGGTCCGGGGTATCGGCTGCGGGCCTTCGACCCGGCCGGTGTGGTGGTGGACGAGCTCGTTTTTGGTGGCGGGTACAGCGGAGTTCTGTTGACGGGCGACGGCCGCCTGCTGGCGACGACCGACGACGGTTGGCTAGTCTGCTACACCAACGCTCCGTCCCCGGCAGCGAGTTCCTGGCCCCAATTCCGCCGCCACCCGCGTCGGAGCGGCACGCTCGAGCCGGTGCCAGCGGTGAACCTGATCCTGCCCGAAGCCGGCATGACCTTCCGCGCCGGTCAGCCTGTGCCGTTGTGGGCGAGTCTGGCGCAATTCGGGCCGGACGCCGCGAGCGATTTTCTCGTGGACGATGTGGCTGTGGCGACGACGCAGGCACCGTTTCGGGGGACTTGGACGCCGAATGCGTCCGGCGTTCGGTCCGTTTCCGCCCGCGCGAGGGACAGCGCGGGCAACACGGCGACCTCGCCCACGGTGGCAGTCAACGTCCTGCCGTCCGGGGCAAACGCTTCGCCGCTGGTACGCGTGGAAACGCCAGCGGACGGCGCCACCTTGGTTACCGCGCCGCGCCTCGAGGTGCGGGCCGCGGCGAACGACCCGGACGGTGCCGTGCTGCGGCTCGAGTATTTCGCGGACGGCACGCGGTTCGCCGAGACCGAGTATCCCGCGAACACGGCAGCCTGGACCGGCTTCGCCTCAGGTGCGCACGAGCTCTTGGTTGTGGCGACCGACAACGCCGGCGGACGCAGCACCTCAACGGTGAACCGGGTCACGGTCACCGTGAGACCCTGGAGCCTGACGTTCCGTGATGGCATCCGCTCGGCTCAAGCGGCAGGGCCCGAGGGCACGTTGTATGTGGTGACCGCGGCGGGGGCGTTGCATGCGTTGACGCCGTCGGGCACCACGAACTGGGTGTTTGCCACCGAAGAGGGCAACATCACCGCCGCCCCGGCGGTGGCGCCGGACGGCACCATCTACGTGGCGACGTATGTGGGCAGACTGCATGCCGTGGCTCCGAACGGCACACCACGCTGGGCCTTCAACGCCGGCCAACGCATCTGGTCCTCCCCGGCCATCGGGCCCGATGGCACGGTGCATTTCGGTTGCGAGAGCCGCCGGTTCTACGCCGTGCGACCCGACGGGACGGAGAAATGGCGGTTCGAAGCCGACGGGTATGTGGCCTCCGCTCCTGCGATTGCGGCGGACGGCACGGTCTACTTCGGCAGTTACGGGGGAGCCTTCTACGCGCTCAACCCGGATGGCACCCTGCAGTGGCAGTTCGCCGTGCCCGGGGTGAACTCCTCGCCCGCGCTCGGCGCGGACGGCACGGTCTATTTCGGCGCGGCGAACAACGGTGACGTGTACGCCCTGTGGCCCGAAGGGACGCTGCGGTGGAAGGTGTCGCTGCCGGGTGTGATCGGCGGAGCTTCGCCCACGCTGGCGCCCGACGGCACCGTGTTCATCGCCAGCGGCCATCGTGTGTCTGCCCTGGCGGGCGAAGATGGCGCGGTGCGGTGGTCGTTCGTAACCCGAGCGGAAGTCATGGCCACGCCCGTCGTGGCGGCGGACGGGACGGTGCTGTTTGGGGCGATGGACCGGCGTTTCTACGCATTGGAGCCAGGCGGCCAAGTGCGCTGGGAGTTGGCGTTGGACGGCAAGGTTAGCGAGCCGGCCTTGCTCACCGCCTCGGGCCTCCTGGTGTTCCCGACCGATGACAACCGTCTGCACGCGGTGGCGCTCGGCCAACCGCCGGTTGCGAGTCCGTGGCCCCAATTCCATCGCCATCCAACCCGCACCGGTCTGGGTCAGGCGCGCCCGGCAGTCAGGCTGGTTCAACCTGCGCCCGACACCGACTTTCTCGTGGGCGATGTGGTGCCGCTGACGGCCGAGGCGAGCAGCGCGAACGGCGCCGTGACCCAGGTCGAATTCCTCGCCGGTACGACGGTGTTGGGCGTGGCGACTGCCGGTCCGCCCTACCAACTGAGTTGGGCAGCCCACCGCGTGGGTGAAGTCGTGCTCCGCGCGCGCGCCACGGACGTTGCAGGGGCGAGCGCTCGGTCCGCGGAAGTCCCCATCTGGGTGGTGGACCCGGCCGCTCCGCCCGTGATCAGTGAGTCGCCACAGAACGTTACCGTCACGAATGGGATGACCGTCACGCTCCGCGTCCGCGCGCACGGCGTGCCGCCGCTCGAGTACCAATGGTTCCGCGATGGCGCGGCGCTGCCTGGGGCCACAATGTCGGAGTTGACGTTCACGAACCCCACGCCAGCCGATTCGGCGCGCTACCGCGTGGAAGTCCGCAATGTTCGCGGCACCGCGGGCAGTTCACCGGCGCTGGTCACCGTTCTGGCTCCGCCCCAGTTGCGGTGGCTCACGCGCGGGTCAAGCCCGTCGCGACACGCCCCCGCCATCGGGCGGGGCGGCTTGATCTTTCACGGTTCCCAGTCGCGATGGTTCACCGGCATCGACCCGCGCGGGGCTTTCGAGTGGGACTACGTTGCGGACGACGAAATCTGGTCGGCGGCGGCGTTGGCGGATGATGGCACGGTCTATTTCGGGGCACGGGACCGGCATCTCTACGCCCTGCATCCCGACGGCGGGTTGCGCTGGCGGTTCGCCACATCGTACGCGGTGGATGCCTCGCCGGCGCTGGCCGCCGACGGCACCATCTACTGCGCCTCGGCGGATGGGGTGGTGCTGGCGGTGAGTCCCGAGGGCATCGAGCGGTGGCGATTCCAGGCCGCCGGGGAGATCTACAGCTCGCCGGTGGTTGGGGCGGACGGAACAGTGTTCGTGATCAGTTTCGGCGAACCGATTCCGGCGACGGAGACGTTCAGCGGACGGTTGTATGCCCTGCGACCGGATGGCAGCGCGCGGTGGGAGTACGTTCTCAACGAACGCGTCGCCGGTTCGCCGGCGATTGGCGCGGACGGCGCCCTGTACTTCGGCACGCCGAGTGGCCGGTTCCTCGCCGTGAACCCCGATGGGACCTTGCGCTGGCAACTGGCGACCGGTGGCGCATTTCTTGAGAACGAACCGGTCATCGGCTCCGACGGCGTGCTGCTGATCGGGCAGGAGACTGGCAGGCCAGGAACCGGCGCCACCAGCGGACGGTTCCTGGCCATCCACCCAGGCGGGACCCTGCGATGGACTTACGTCACGCCAGCCCCGATTTACTCGACTGCCGCGGTCACGGCGGATGGCACCGTGTATTTCACGGACGAGTCCCAGACGTTCTACGCGCTGAATGCCAATGGCACGCTGCGCTTCACGTATCCCGGCAGTTTCGTGCGCGGCACTTCGCCGGCCTTGGGTTACGACGGCACCATTTACCTGGCCCAGACCACTCCGCACGATCTGCACGCGCTCCTGGGCCACAGCCCGCCCGCGGATTCCCCGTGGCCGATGCCGCGGCGCGACGCGCGTCACACCGCAAACGCCGGTCTGCCGCGCGGCGGCGAGGCGTGGTTCTATCCATTCAATTCGAATGCCTTTGACGAGGAAGTGCGGGCTATTGCGGTGGACGGGACCAACGTGTTCGTGGGGGGGACGTTCAAGCTCGCGGGTGGGTTGCCCGCCCGGTATGTGGCGCGTTGGGACGGCGAACGCTGGTCGCCGTTGGGCGAAGGAATGGACGGGCCCGTCAACGCCCTGGCGGTGTTCCAGGGGCAGTTGCATGCCGGCGGCGAATTCACGCAGGCGGACGGCGCGGTGGCCCGCCACCTGGCCCGTTGGAACGGCTCGCGATGGGAGGCGGTCGGTGCCGGGCTGGACGATCATGTGATGGCGTTAATGGGGTGGGGGGATTCGCTCGTGGTCGGAGGCAGCTTCCGCAACGCAGGCAATGTTCCGGCTCAGAACATCGCTCGCTGGGACGGGGCGGCGTGGCACGCCTTCGGGGACGGAGTCGGCGCCGCGGTTCAGGCCCTGGCCAGCGACGGGACGCGCTTGTTCGTGGGCGGCGCGAACCTGCTCGACTACGGTGGTCAATCACTGGGTGTGGTGGCCCGCTGGGATGGCCAGACATGGAGTCGGGTTGGGATGGTTGGGCCGCAGGGGCAGGTGCGCGCGTTGCAGTGGCATCAAGGCCGCCTGTACGCCGCGGGCGACTTCCAATTCGCCGACAACCGGCCGGCACGGGGGATCGCGGTGGATGACGGTACCGGGTGGGCCGAAGTTGGCGGAGGACTCTCCGATCCGCTCTTCCCGTACGGCTACGCGCTGGCCAGCGACGGAACCAGCCTCTGGCTCGGTGGCACCTTCACCCGTGCGGGTAGCACCGGCGCCAGCCGCATTGCGCGGTGGGATGGCACGCAATGGCACGCGCTGGGGGCAGGTGTCGAACGGCGCAGTGGGACCAGCGCGGCCGTCGTGCGCGCGCTGGCGATCCGCGACGACGAAGTCTTTGTCGGCGGCACCTTCCTTGAAGCCGACGGCAACCGCACGATCCGGCAATTCGCTCGTTGGCGGTCGGGTGCGTGGGCTTCCCTTGGACCGGCGGTGGGGTTTGTGGATGGGCGATTTGTGCTGACCCTGCAAACGGATCGCGGGCTCACGTACGGCATCGAAGCCTCGGACGATTTGCGAACCTGGACGCGGCTGGTCACCTTCACCAACCTCACCGAAGCGGTGCGGTTCGCGGACCAGCGCAGCGCCACCGAGGTCCGCCGCTTCTATCGGGCCGTGTCGCCGTAGGGACCTTGGCTCAGGGCGAAGCAACGGCTCGCGCATCTCCAGACCCACAGCCAGACGGTCCTGCAGTAACTCCATCGGGGGAAACCACAACCGTCACGACCCGGTTCGGCCCACGATGTTTACTGATAGGCATTTGCTTTTTCGACGTGGCTGAAGTGTGCCTGACCAGGTGTAGTCATTCAAGGCGAAAGGAGGCAGGATTGTCTCCTGCCAAGTGCCTCCTCGGCCTTTCGAGGCTGATGGGCGGCCGGCCACCAGCCCCGAAAGGCGCTCGTAACGTGCAGGAGGGCCGGTCAAGCGCCGGTCAGAGGGCCGCCGCAGCTGGAAACGGGG
>VHCO01000378.1 GCA_016871715.1 Verrucomicrobiota bacterium | reverse complement strand
CCACCCATTGGCCGTTGGATTCGACGGCCTGAAGCAACTGGCGTCCCTGAGGCAGGTTGCCCAGGTAGTGTTCACGGTCGAGCAGTTGGCCCGCCCGCCGATATTCGTGGGGTTCGAGTGCTCGGACCGTGAGCTGTTTGAGAACCGATACGGGCGGATCGGCGGTGAAAACTCCGGGGTTGGGTTTGGTGTCTGTCGAGTTCATCTCGCCCCTACTACGACTCAAACCTGCTCGAATGGCAAGCACTTTCTCCAACCCCAACAACCCCAAAGCCCAAAGAATCTAAATGAGGTTACCGTGGCGCGACTGCTATTCGACCGCTTTTCGGGTTGAATCCCGGCTTGGCCTCGCTAGGCTGCCAGCGTTCTAGTAGCCGCTGATAACCAATTCATGCTGTACTGACTTATGAAACTCCCCTGGCTGCGACGGTTCTTGACTGCCGGCTTGTTGGCCGGCGCCTTCGCCCCCCTGACCCAAACTGCGCCGATACCCAAGTTGTTCAACACTGGGGTGGACGACAACGGTGCCTTGTTACCCAACGCCACCGTGGATCCGCATTATCGCCTGATCGAAAGTGCGGACGCGGCGTACCCCGGGCCTGACAGCTTCACGCTGGAACCGGGTTGGCCGGTCGCCCCGGCCGGCCCTTGGGTCGCCGATGGGCCGGCCTCGAGGTGGATCGGACCGCGGGCGCGCCAAAGCACCGGCAACGCCCCCGGCAACTACACCTACCGCACCACGTTCGACCTGACCGGTTATGATCCCACCAAGGCGCGGATCGCGGGCCAGTGGACGAGCGACAACGCTGGGTTGGATATTGTGCTGAACGGTGTGTCGCTGGGATTCTCGCAGGCGGGCAATTTCGGCGCCCTGAGCGATTTCACCATCGAGTTCGGTTTCGTGGCGGGTGTGAACACGCTCGACTTCGTGATCAATAACGCCGGCGATGCGGTGAATCCGGCTGGGTTGCGTGTCCAGATGATTGGGACCGTCGAGGTGCTCGGAGAACCGCCGCGCATTGTGACCGCGCCGGTGGGCGGCACGTACCTTGTCGGCGAGGACGTCATTCTGCGCGTGGTGGCGGACGGCACGCCGCCGTTGAGTTACCAGTGGCGGCGCGACGGCAACGAGGTCGGTGGCGCGACCGACGCGACCCTCAACCTCCCGGCGGTGACCACCGCTCAAGACGGCGCCTACACGGTGCGGGTGAGTAATAGCGTCGGCGAAGTGGTCAGTGACGCCGTCCAGGTTGCGGTCCTGGATCTCCTCCCGGGGCTCTACAACACGGGCGTTGACAACGACCGCTGGATCCTGTGGGACGGCGTCGAGGACCCGCACTACCGGCTCACGGTGAACCCGGACGACCCGCTGGTCACGGCGCCCATCATCCAGGACTCGACGGTGTTCCCCATCGTGGCGGGGCCGTGGATTGCCAACTCGGACACGTCGTTGTGGATTGGCCCGCGGTTCGAGACCAGCGGGGCGGCGGGCGGCGACTACGTCTACCAACTCGAGGTGGACTTGACCGGCTTCAACCCCGCTACCGCTTTCGTCGAGGGCCTCTGGGCGACGGACAATGCGGGCACGTTGCTCGTGAACGATGCCCCAACCGGCGCCGTGAATGCCGGCAACTTCGACACCCTCTCCCGCTTCCGGCTCGAGGGGATCTTCCTCAACGGCAAGAACCAACTCCAATTCAAGGTCAATAACGCCAGCGCGGGTTATACCGGCCTGCGCGTTCAGGGCCTGAGGGGCGGCGCCAAGAAAGGCACCGTGGGCGATGCGCCGCGCCTGGTCTCCCAACCCGCTGGCAAACTGCTGCTGACCGGTGAGAGCCTCGAGCTCGCCGTGCTGGCCGACGGCGCGAAACCGCTCTCCTACCAATGGCGGCGCAACGGTGTCGAGCTCGCCGGCCAAACCAACCCGAAGCTGCCCTTGTCGAACGTGACCCGCGCCGACGCCGGCACCTACACGGTCGTCGTCAGTAACTTCGCCGGCTCGATCACCAGTGCCGATGCCGTCGTAACCGTTCTCGAGCGCGTGCCTAGGGTCTACAGCACGGGCGTGGACGACGCGGGCGCGGTCCTCGCGGACGGCACCGTGGACCCGCACTACCGACTGGTGGTCAACGCGACCAACCCCAACTCGCAGGAGGCGTTCGTTCACGACTCGACGGTCTTCCCGATTGTGGCCGGGCCGTGGGTGGCAAACACCGACCGGTCGAAGTGGATCGCGCCTTTGATGAACTCGGTCGATGCCTCCGGCGGGGACTACGCCTACCGAACCACGTTCGATCTGACCGGCTTCGACCTGACGACCGTGGTGGCGATGGGCAACTGGGCAACCGACAACCTCGGTACCGATGTCAAACTCAACGGCCAGAGCACGGGTTTGCAGAATGGCAATCAGTTCAGCGCCTACACCCCGTTCACGCTGACCAGCGGCTTCCAGGCCGGAGTGAACACGTTGGAGTTCCTGCTCAACAACGCCGACGCCATCACCGGCTACACGGGGTTGCGTGTCGATAGCCTGCGCGTCGGCGCACTGCCCTTACCGGCCGTCGCGCCCAGTCTGGCCGCTCAACGGAGCGGCAACCAGATCCTCATCTCGTGGCCCGCCAACGCGACGGGTTACAAGCTCTTCGGTTCACCCGCCCTCGGCGCCACCGCGTCTTGGTCTGAAGTCACCGTGGCGCCCGTCGCGGCTGGGGACCGTCTCACGGTCACCGTCGACCCCACGGCCGCACAACGGTTCTATCGGCTGCAAAAGTAGTGTTTGCCTCTCGAACCGCAGCCGGCGGATAGGACGCCGCCGGCTGCGGGCGAGAGGCCCGCGCTCCATTCTGAGACACTGATTCACGAGAGTAGTCGAGTTCCGAGACCCACGGGCAAACCAAGTTGCGAGCGCGGGCATCTTGCCCGCGTGGCTTCGGGCGAGAGGCCCGCACTCTGCCCTGAGGCGCTGCCCCAGTGATCTCGCCTGAACGAACTCTGTGCGTCGCGCCTCTCGGCATTCCAAATCCGAAATCATAAATCCTAAATCTCAAATCTCTTCGGCCAGGTTCTGCGTCTTTGCCCTGCTGGCCATCGTCGGCGCCGCCGCCTTGCCGGAGGCCGCCGTCACGATCCCGGGCCTCTTCAACACGGGAACCAGCGCGAGCGGGGCGCTGCTGCCGGCCGGAGCGGTGGATCCGCACTGGCGGTTGGTGCAGAGCGCCGACGCGTCCGCCGCCGGGCCCAGTGCCTTTGTCGTGCAAGAAGGCTTCCCGATCCCGCCCTGGGTCGCCAACGGGCCTGAGTCGAAGTGGATCGGGCCCAAGGCCAATCAGTCTGGTGGCAACGCCCCTGGCAACTACACCTATCGCCTCGCGTTCGACCTGACCGGGTTCGACCCAACCAGCGCGGTGGTCAGCGGGCGTTGGTCCTCCGATAACGCGGGGCTCGAGGTGCGCCTCAACGGGCAACCCACTGGCCTCACGTTCGACGGCAATTTCGGGGCCTTCTCGCCCGAGTTCACGCTACGCAGCGGTTTTGTCGAGGGCACGAACACGCTCGATTTCGTGGTCAACAACGCCGGCGGGAGCGTCAACCCCACCGGATTCCGCGCCGAACTGAGCGGGCAGGCGGACTTTGTGGCGCCGCCGGGCACACCACCGAGCATCACGCGCGAGCCTGAGTCCGTCGCGGTACCGTTCAAGGAACCCGCCAGCTTCAGTGTTGGCGTGTATGGTAGTCGGCCCCTCGCCTACCAGTGGCGGCGCAGCGGACGACCCATCTTGGGGGCGACCGAGGCCACCCTGGTGCTGCCCTTCGCCGGGATCGCCGACAGCGCCAGCTACGACGTTGTTGTGAGTAACGCCTTCGGCGTGGTCACCAGCGCCTCGGCGTCGCTCACCCTGACCTTCCTAAGCTCGACCCAGCAGGCGCGTGAGCCACCCGGACCCTCGAGCCGTCGCACCGGTCTCTCCTTGACGGAACTCATGTACCGCCCTGCCAAGCGCGCGGACGGCCGCAATCTCGAGTTCCTCGAACTGTACAACTCGAACCCCTTCTTCGAGGACCTGAGTGGGTGGCGGTTGAGCGGTGAGATCGAGTTCACTTTTCCCCCAGGAACCCTCGTCGCCGGTACCGATTACCTGGTGGTGGCGGCCAACCCGGCCGATATGCAGGCCGCATACGGCTTGGCCCGTGTCCTGGGCGGCTGGTCGGGTCGGCTGGCGAATGAAGGCGGTCGAGTCCGGCTGCGCAAAGCCTCGGGGGCTGTGGTCCTGGAAGTCAACTACCGCCCCGAGCCACCCTGGCCATTGGCGGCGGATGGCGCCGGTCATTCGCTGGTGCTCGCCCGGCCGAGTCTGGGCGAGGACGATCCGCACGCCTGGAGCGCCAGCGCCCAGGTGGGCGGTTCGCCCGGCGGTGAGGACCCGCTCACCGCCGACCCCCAGGACCAGCTCGTCCTCAACGAGATCCTGGCTGCGCCGCCCGCGGGCGAGCTGGCCTGGGTCGAGCTGCATAACGCCAGCGCTCGACCCGTGGACGCTTCAGGCTGCGTGCTGAGCCGCGCGCCCGGGACGGTTGGATTGGTTGTGCCCGCGGGCACGGTACTCGGCCCGTATGAATTCGTGGTGTTCGACGAGCGCCAGTCACCTGAGGCTCGTTCTCCCGCGGGTGGGCGCTGGTTCTTGTTCGCCGGTGGGGGTGCTCGCGTGTTGGACGCCGTCGAGTTTCCTGCCCCGACCCCTGGAGTGAGCCAGGGCCGGACCGCGTTACGGCCAGGCGCACTGCGCGACCTCGCCAGGCCAACCCCTAAGGCGCCCAACGCCCTGGCGCGGCTGGGTGAGATCGTCGTGAGCGAGATCTTGTTTCACCCGCTCTCGGGCGACGATCGGGACGAATTCGTCGAGCTGCACAACCGCAGCTCGCAACCCGTCAACCTCGGCGGGTGGCGGTTCATCGACGGCCTCGAGTTCGAATTCCCTCCTGACAGCCTTCTGGCGCCGGGGGGCTATCTGGCGGTGACTCGCGACACAGCGTGGTTTCGAGCGCGCTATCCGACGTTGTCGGCGGCGGCGGTGGTGGGCGACTTCCGGGGTAACTTGTCCAACCGCGGCGAACGGATCGCCATCGCTCGTCCGCTCGAGCTGCCGGAGGCGACCGCCGAGCCGGTCTGGGCTGTGGCGGTCGAGACCCAGTACCGCGAGGCCAGTCCGACCAGCCGTTGGGCCGACGGTGACGGGAGCAGCCTTGATCGGTTGGATCTGCGGGCTGACCCGCTGGACCCAGACCCTTGGACCGATAGCGACGGGTCTGGGGAGGCGCCTTGGACGCTCCTCGAAACGACGGGTGTCCTCGACCACGTCCATCCCGGCGTCCCGAGCGCGGATCAATTGCAGGTGATCCTGCTCGGCGCGGGCGAGGCCCTGGTGGACAGCGTCGAGGTGCGCGTGGGTGCCGGGGGTAATCGCGTGGGCAACGGCCATTTCGAGATCAGCACGGCAGGTTGGTCGTTCCAAGGCACCCACCGACTCAGCCGGCGGGAGCCCGGCGCGGGGTATCACAGCGCGAGCAGCCTGCGCTTGATCGCCACCGAACGCGGCGACCATGTCGCTAACCGCGCCCGTTATGTCCTCAGTTCTCCCATCGCCGCCGGCCAGACCGCCACCCTCCGCGCGCAGGTCCGATGGGTTGTGGGGCATCCGGAGATCTTGCTACGCCTCCGGGGGGGCGGCCTGGAAGTCTCGGGGCGACTCGACACCCCAGGCGCACTCGGCACGCCCGGCGCCCCGAGCCGCCGCCCACCGTCCAACCCAGGACCGTTCTTCGCCGACGTCATTCACCGCCCCGTGTTGCCGGAGGCCGGCCAACCGGTTCGCGTGCGCGCGCGCGTGACCGACCCGGACGGCGTTGCGCGGGTGACGCTCCGGTTCCGTAGGGACCCCGACCGCGAGTTGGGCTCGACCCCGATGGTCGACGATGGCACCGGCCCGGACGAACTGCCGGGGGATGGGATCTACACGGGCGTCATCCCCGGACAAAACGCCGGTGCCCTTGTCGCGTTTCATTTGACTGCCGATGACGCCGCCAGCCCCGCTGCGCCCAGCGTATTTCCCTCTCGAGCGCCCGAGCATGAGGC
>VHCO01000377.1 GCA_016871715.1 Verrucomicrobiota bacterium | reverse complement strand
GTACGATTCACCCCCGGCGGCGCGCACGGAGTGACGCGCCCTGCTACCGACACGTGGGATTGCGGTAGGGCGAGGCTCCAGCCGAGCCGCAAAGCCCGCCACAACCCGCAGGGGCGTTTCGATCACAACTTAGATCGCACACCTGGGAGATCCGCAGGATGCTAGGGCGTAAGTATGCGGTGCTGTCGATGGACGTGGAGGATTGGTACCACCTGCTCTACTTCGATCGGGCGAGCTGCGATCGTTCCCACTCGCTGCTGGATGGGGTCGAGGTCTACCAAGAGTTGCTCGCCCCATTCGACATTCGCACAACGTTCTTCGTCCTAGGCGAACTGGGGCAGCAGCTCATGCGCCAGCTCGTCGCACTGTCGGATCACGGCCATGAAGTGGCTGCGCACGGCTGGGATCATCAGCGTCCCCTGGAGATGGCGCCCGAGACATTCGCGGCCGACCTGCGGCGGACCCAGCGTGAGCTCGAGGACCTCGTGCAACGGCCGATCTTGGGGTACCGCGCACCCTGTTTCAGCTTGGACCGGCGCCGGCTCGATTTGGTCCAGGCGGCGGGGTACCGGTATGACTCGAGTCGGATTCAGTTCTCGGCGCACCCGCTCTACGGCACTCTGGAGCTGGACGGCTACCAACAGGTTTCTCCTCACACCTTTCGCCATGACGACTTCTGCGAATTCGAGGTCAGCACCTTGACCTGGGCGGGGAAGCGCATCCCGGTTTCTGGGGGTGGCTACTTGCGGATCATCCCGTGGTTCTTGATGCGGCGCTGGCTCGAACGCTATCTGCGAGGCGCGGAGCTGTACGTGCTCTACATCCATCCCTTCGAGCTTTCGCCTCAGCGGGCGCCGCCCTTGCCGCGCGCGACCAGCCGAGCCAACCGCATGCGGTTCGGTCTCGGGCGCGCACAAGTGGCACGTCGGTTGCGGCAGCTCATCGAGCTGTTGCGCCAGCACGGTTTCACGATGACCACTTTTGGGGAGTTGCACCGCGAACTCGTCGCCTCAGTCGCGGCACCCGCTCGGTCGTGAAAAGCCGCGGCGCGATCCTGATCACGGGGGCGCAAGGGTATATTGGGCGCCGATTGGCGCCTGCGCTGGCGGCGGCGGGTTGGCAGGTCTCCGGACTGGATCGCCCGACGACCCAACCGCCGCCGACACTGGCGGTCGACCTGCTCGATGCGGCGGCGACCGAGCGGGCGTGTGGGGCACTGCCAGCGCTCGAGGCGGTGGTTCATTTGGCGGCGCTGGCGCATCACCAGAGGCCGCCTCCAGGCGAGACCTGTTTCTCCTTCAACACCAGAACCACGGCCAACCTGCTCGGGGGACTGCGGGAACGACAACCGCAGTTCCTGTTGTTCAGTTCGGTGGCTGTCTATGGCGAGGAGGGACGCGAAGGAGCGGTCCCCGTCACCGCCCCGCTCCGGCCCGGCAGCGAATACGGCCGCAGCAAGCGCGCATGCGAAGAGATGCTCTCGAGCTCAGGCTTGGCGAATGTGGACGTGCTCCGGTTGGCGCCCGTCTTCGACCCCTCGAACTTGCGGGATGTCCGTAAGCGAGTGTTTGCGCCTGGACTACCGATCCGGGTGCGCTGGCTGCCCGCGCCGCGGTATTCGCTGTGCCATCTGGAGACGGTCGTCCGCACGGTGCTGCAGCTCCTCGATCGAGGGCCGGCCGGCCGGCGGATCCAGCATGTGGCCGATCCAGAGCCGTACGTGCAAAGTGAACTCACGCGTTGGTTTCGCGGGCCCATGATTCGGTTGCCGGTGGCGTGGACGCGGCCGGTGTATTGGCTGCTGCGCTCGGTGCCTGGGGAATCGGGGTACGCGCTGCGCTGCCTATACTGCAAATTGGTCGAGTCCAATGTCTACGCGCTGGGGAACGCTTAGCCGCCGGCGATGACGGCCTTGCTGTGCTTCGTCGGGTGCGCGCTGGTTTCCTGGTTGGCTGGTTACCCGGCCCATCGGGTCCTGGCGCGGCATGGCATCCTCGATCATCCCAACGAGCGGTCCTGCCACGATCGTCCTACGGTGAGGGGGGGCGGCATTGCGATCGTGGCCGCGCTTGGGGCGGTGACGGCCACCGTCGCCCTCAGCCAAAACCGCTACGGCATGCTGGTGATGCTGGGTGGCGCGGCGGCGCTGGCGGTCGTTTCGTTCTTGGACGACCAGTTCTCGGTCGCGCCGGCGCTGCGATTCTGCTGGCACGCCGTGTTGGCAACGGCCACCCTGGCGGCGTTGGGGTGGCCCCGCCTGACGCTCACCTTCGGTCCGGACTGGAGTTGGGGCGTCTCGGGTGGGCTCGCGGCCGGGGTGTGGTTTTTATGGCTCGTCGGTTACATCAACGCCTTCAATTTCATGGACGGCATCAACGGCCTCGCTGCGGGGCAGGCGGTGGTGACCGGTTTGGGTGCAGGTTTGCTGTTCGGGTTGCATTCGGGGGACTGGACCGGGGCGGGGCTGCTCCTGGCCATTTCGTTGGCGGGCGCCGCGGCCGGCTTCCTGCCGCACAACTTCCCCCAGGCACGCATGTTCATGGGGGATGTGGGCAGCGCGCCGCTGGGTTTTTTGCTGGCGTTTTTGGTGATTTATTTGGCGCAGAAATCGGGGTGGGTGCTGTTGGTGCCCCTGGCGCTGTTGCACGCCAATTACGTGCTCGATACGGGCGTCACCTTGGCCCGGCGGATCGCCCGCGGAGAGCGCTGGCATCAGCCGCATCGCGAGCATTTCTATCAGCGCCTCATTCGCGCCGGCAAAAGCCACGGGTTCGTGACCGGGCTCGAGCTGAGTCTCCAGACGGTCGTGCTGGGGCTGATGGTGTGGTACTTGTTCGTTCCCGGATGGGTACGATTGCTGTTGGCCCTCGCGGTGCTGGTGTTGTGGGCTGGCTTTTTTGCCTACGGCGAGATCGCCTTTCGCCGCCGACCCCGATCCCGGCTGGCGGGCGCGCCCGCACAGCCCGACCTCGAGGTAGCGCCGGCGTGGTCCAACCCGGACCTGCGTGACATGAGACAACCGTCTGCCAAGGCTAGCCAGCCGATCCACCTCTCGCTCCCCCACATGGGTGGCAGCGAGATTCGGTTTGTCCAGCGCGCCTTCGACGAGAATTGGCTCTCGACCACCGGACCGAATCTCAAGGCCCTCGAGACGTCCTTTTCGGCGCGGGTGGGTCTGCCGTCGGTGGCCTTATCCAGCGGCACGGCTGCCATCCACCTCGCCGTCAGGTTGGCCGGGGTCAAGCCGGGCGATGAAGTCGTGTCGCCCACGCTGACCTTCGTGGCATCGTGTAATCCTGTCCTCTACGAAGGCGCCCGGCCGGTCTTCATCGATAGCGAACGACGTTCGTGGAATTTGGATCCGGAGTTGTTATCGGGCTTCCTGAAACAGCGGGCCGCGAACAATCGCCTGCCGAAGGCGGTGATCGTGGTTCATTTGTTCGGTCAGAGTGCCGATCTCGATCCGATCGTGGCGCTGTGTCGGCAGTATGGCGTGACCCTCATTGAAGACGCCGCGGAGTCGCTGGGCGCCCAATACAAGAATCGGCCGGTGGGTTCGCTCGCGGATGTAGGGGTCTACTCGTTTAACGGCAACAAGATCATCACCTCGACCGGTGGCGGCATGCTGGCTTCGCCCCACCACGGCTGGGTCGACAAGGCGCGTCACTGGAGCACCCAAGCTTGCGACCCCAATCCGCAACGCAATTACCTCCACTCCGAGATCGGGTACAACTATCGCCTGAGCAATGTGCTGGCGGGGATTGCCCTCGGGCAGCTCGAGGTCTTGGAGGAACGGATCCGGCAGCGCCGCGCGATTGCGTTTCGGTACCGTGACGCCTTTGCCGATCTGCCGGGCCTCGAGCTCATGCCCCAGGCGCCCTACGGCTTGCACACTAATTGGCTGAGCTGTTTCCTGGTAGACCAGGCCAGCTTCGGCCTCTCGGCGGGTGGCCTGGTGCGATCCCTCAACGCCGCCAACATCGAGGCGCGCCCGGTGTGGAAACCGATGCATACGCAGAAGCTCTACCAAGGCTACGAGTGCGTCGGGGGCGCGGTGGCCGAGGACCTCAATCGCCGGGGCATCTGTCTGCCTAGCTCGAGCTGTCTGACCGACGACGAGCAGCGATTCGTCATCGACCGCGTCCGCGAAGCGCATTTGGCGGCGAAGGCCGCGCCTGGGAAATGAGCGGTTTACCCGGGCCGCAAGCTCTTACTGATGAGAGGTCGGGATAGACGACACATTGCAGGTAGGGCGCGCAGTCCTCTGCGCGCCGTAAACCACTGTGGACACAGGAAGCCGCGGCGCGCAGAGGACTGCGCGCCCTACCGCCGAGTTGTAGTCCATCTCAGTGATTCATCAGTATGAGCCGAAAGAAACGAATAGGATGAAGAAAGCGAGGCCGTCACCCGATCGACTGCCCACGCTTAAGGAGCACCCTGCTTGTGCCTCCTCCTGATAACTGATAACTAATAACTGATAACTCCTCTCCTTAGCTTTTGAAACCGAAGCTCCTCATCGTCGGCGCCGGCGGTCTAGGCCGTGAAGTGTTGGCTTGGGCCCTGGCGCGGCAGGAGGCGAGCGGGGATTGGGAGGTGGGCGGCTTTCTGGATGCCAACCCGCGCGCGATCGAAGGGACCGGGTGCGGCTTGCCGATCCTGGGCGATCCGAGCGGCTTCAGGCCGAGCCCCGACCACCGGTTCGTAGGCGCGGTGGGCGATCCGGCGACCCGCCTCGGTCTCTGCGAGGAGTTGCGCCGCCGCGGCGCGCGGTTCGTCTCGGTGATTCATCCCTCGGCGCTGGTGGGCGAATCGAGCCGGGTGGGCGAAGGTGCGGTGATTTGTCCCGGCGCGATTGTGTCCGTGAACGCGACGATCGGCGACTTCGTCGTCTTGAACATGAACGCCACGGTCGGCCACGACGCGGTCATCGGGGCGGGCTGCACGATCGGGTGCCATGCCGACGTGACCGGCACCGTCTCGTTGGCTCGGGGTGTCCTGCTGGGCAACCATGCCACAGTCCTACCCGGGGTTGTGGTGGGCGATTACGCGGTGGTCGGCGCGGGCAGCGTGGTGGTCCGGAACGTGGCGGCGCGAACGACCGTCATCGGTGTGCCGGGGCGGACCTTGCTGCGGCCGAATCCGGAGGAAATGGCGTGAGGGAAACCCGATGACCTTAGCTCGTTCAGACCTCGTCGGTGTTGTGCTCGATAGCTTGCGCGAGGAGGTGGCGGAGATCCCTGGCACCGACACCGACTTGTCATCCCTGCGGCTCGTTGGCCAGGGCGCACTGCTCAAGTCGGTGAACCTCGTGGCCATGTTGGTCGGGATCGAACAACGTTTAGGCGAGCAGTATGGGATCGAGATTTCCCTGATGGACGAGCGGGCCATGTCCCAAACGCGCAGCCCGTTCCGCAGCGTGGCGACGCTGGTCGAGTACCTCGAACAATTGCTGGCGGACTCAGCCAGGTGACCGAGTCCGCTGCCCCGCGGGCAAGATGCCCGCGCTCCAATCCGCGATGGATGTGCAAGTCGTCGGCTGCAGACGGAGAGCGGGCGTCTGGCCCGCTGCCCCGCGGGCAAGATGCCCGCGCTCCAATCCGCGATGGATGTGCAAGTCGTCGGCTGCAGACGGAGAGCGGGCGTCTCGCCCGCTGCCCCGCGGGCAAGATGGCCGCGCTCCGATCCGCAATGCATGTGCAAGTCGTCGGCTGCGGACGGAGAGCGGGCGTCTGGCCCGCTGCCCCGCGGGCAAGATGGCCGCGCTCCGATCCGCAATACATGTGCAAGTCGTCGGCGGCAGACGGAGAGCGGGCGTCTCGCCCGCTGCCCCGCGGGCAAGATGCCCGCGCTCCAATCCGCAATGCATGTGCAAGTCGTCGGCTGCAGACGGAGAGCGGGCGTCTGGCCCGCTGCCCCGCGGGCAAGATGCCCGCGCTCCGATCCGCAATGCATGTGCAAGTCGTCGGCTGCAGACGGAGAGCGGGCGTCTGGCCCGCTGCCCCGCGGGCAAGATGCCCGCGCTCCGATCCGCAATACATGTCTAAGTCGTCGGCTGCAGACGGAGAGCGGGCGTCTGGCCCGCTGCCCCGCGGGCAAGATGCCCGCGCTCCGATCCGCAATGCATGTGCAAGTCGTCGGCTGCAGACGGAGAGCGGGCGTCTGGCCCGCT
>VHCO01000376.1 GCA_016871715.1 Verrucomicrobiota bacterium | reverse complement strand
CCCCGACTTAGACGAGCTTCGTGAGATCGTAGGCGAACAGTTGCGAGCTTGGTGGAAACCAAACGAAGCGCTTCGGCGATTATGCCGCATTACTTAAGACGCTCTGTATAACGAACTTGCGATGCGATTCCATAAGCATGCGGCTGACGTTAACGGTCGGCGTGAGAGCTGAACGAGCTCCTTGTAGAGCCGTGTTCGTACAAGCAGCCAAGCGAACGGCGATGGTGGTTGCGGGCGCAGGCGCTAGAATGGGAGCGGTCAGCAAGTGCGCTACAAAGGACCGCTGACTTTCCAGTTGGCCCGGTGCCGGTTGGAAAACCGGCGCTACGTCGTACTGCCGACTCCTTCTCCCACGTGCGGGAGAGGCGGACGGAATCGCGGAAGCGTTGGTTGTCGGCGCGGATGCGGGTGACCAAGGTGCGGGTGTTGGGAAGGGTAGACGTCCTGCGTGAATCACGGGCTACTTCTGGCCCAAACAATACAGGAAACGATCCGAGCGCAGCAGCAAATGGTTGCCGGCCACACTAGGGCTGGCGTTGAACGCGCTGCGGTCGGGCGCCAAGGAGTTGCAGGCTAGTTGCTCGAATGTGGGTTGTGCCGCCAGCACCGCGGTTCGACCGCTACGGGATACGTAGTAGAGGCAGCCCTGCGCCAACAAGGCGGAGGCGTAGATCTGCCCCGGCGGTGGATCGAGTCGTTCCTCGTAAACGAGGGCGCCGGTCTGGGCGTTGACGCAGTAGGCCACCCCGAGGTTCTCATGGGCGAAATAGAGGTGGCCGTCACGATACACAGGCGACGAGACGTTCGATCCTTTGTTCAGCCGCCAGAGCACCTGCGTGTCCGTCACGTTGCCACGCGCGCCGGCGCGCACGGCCAAGCCGCCGCCACTGCGTCCGCCGATGAGGTAGACCACGCCCTCGTGCGCCACCGCGCTGGGGCACATGTACCAACTAATGCCCGTGTCGCAGTGCCAGAGGGGCTTGCCGGTGTCCGGATCGAAGGCTAGCACTTGTTTGATAACGCCCACGACAAGCTCCGTCCCGCCGCCGGGGAGGTTCACCAGCAGCGGGGTGTTCCAGGCTTCCTTGATGCCGCCGGCTCGCCAGATTTCCTTGCCCGTGGCCCGATCCAGCGCGACCAACGCGCCGCTCTCGACACTGGCATTGACGATCGCCAAGTTCCGATGCAACACCGGCGAGGCCGCCGAGCCCCACCCGGACAGGCCGGAGCCGACGTCCGCCTGCCAGACTTGCCGGCCGCTATGGTCGAACGCCCGCGCGCCCGATTTGCCGAAGAACCCATACACGCGTTCATCGTCAACCGCCAGCGTGCTCGAGGCGTACCCGTGGTCTTCCCGGATCTTCTCTTGTTCTGGCAGCGTTGCCGGAACGGGCGTATCCCACCGGAGTCGGCCCGTCGAGCGGTCCAGGCACAGCACGTGGCGTTGAAGCTGGTCGGCGCTGCCCGCTTCCTGTCGCGGAACGCCGTAACCCGTGTAACAGGTCAGGAAAATGTGCTGGCCCCACACCACCGGACTGGACGCGCCCGCGCCCGGCAACTCCGCCTTCCAGACGAGGTTTTCTTCCGCGCTCCAGGTGACGGGCAGTCCTTTCGCCGCGCTGATGCCCAGTCCCTTGGGTCCGCGAAACTGGGGCCAGTTGCCGTCGCCGTCGGAAGCCACCGAGGCCGGCCGACCCAGGAGGGTCAGCAGGCCCAGAGCTACCAGCGACGCACCAACGAACTTGCGATGGGATTTCATAAGCATGCGGCTGACGTTAACGGTCGGCGTGGGCGCTGAACCAGCTCTTTGTAGAGCCGCTTTCGTACAAGCAGCCAAGCGAACGGCGATGGTGGTTGCGGGCGAAGGCGCTCAGAGCGGAGCGGTCAGGAAGTGCGCTTCAACGGACCGCTGACTCCTACTCCCACGCGCGGGAGAGGCGGACCGAATCCTTGAAGCGTTTGTTGTCGGCGCGGATGCGGGCCACCAAGGTGCGGGCGATCGCCAGGAGGAGTTGAGTGGCCAAGTCCGCGTGTTCGGCGGTGAGCTTGCGGAAGTTGGCGGCGGAGATTTTGAGGAGGACGGAATCTTGGTTGGCCACCACATCGGCCGAACGCGGGCCTTCGTCGAAGAGAGACGTTTCGCCGAAGAACTCGCCGGCGCCGAGGGTGACGAGGGTAGATTCCTTGCCTTGGATCATGAGCCGCACGCGGACTTCGCCTTCGAGCACGAGGTACATGGCATTGCCCGGGTCGCCCTGCTTGACGATCTCGCGGAATTGGGGCACCGGCTCGACTTCCATCAATTGCGCAAACCGACCCAGTTGCTGGTCGGTCATGTCCGCGAGGATCTTGACGCGGCGCAGGCTGCCGGGGCGCACGCCTGGGATGAGGGGACTGAACTCGGTGCCTGAGTCGCCGCCGCGCTTGGCCTGGGTGAGTTTGTCGAGCGGCACGCGCAATTCGGCGGTGGCTTGGGCCCGTTGCCAGGCGTCTTTTTCCAGGCTGAAGATCCAGGTATCGCCCGTGACACGCTCTTCCTGGATCCACTCGACGAGCACCGGGAGCTCGACCGGGCCGTAGACGACGTTGTCGACACCCCAGATCTTGTAACCCGCGGCGGCAGTACGCGAATCCATGAGTTTGGTTGTAGCTCGAAACGGGGGTTGGGGAAAGCGAAAAGCCGGTCGGGCCCGCGAGCCTGAGGGCCGGGCTCACATCCGCTCGGAGGTTTCGATGCCGAGGACTGCCAGGCCATCTTGAAGGACTCGCGCGGTGAGGTCGCAGAGGGCGAGTCGGCTGGACCGTTCGGGCTCGCCGGCCTTGAGGACGGGGCAGGTTTCGTAGAAACCGGTGAAGTGGCCCGCCAGCTCGTAGAGATAAGTGCACAGATAGTTGGGCCGGTACTCCTGCGCGACGGCCTCGAGGACGAGCCCGAAGTTGAGCAAGTGCTTGGCGAGGCGCAGTTCTTCGGCGGCGGCGAGGGGGCACTGCGCTTGGGCTTGGGCGAGCCAGTGCACGGCTTCGGGCGCGCTGTCGGGCAATTTGCGGAAGATGCTGCGGATGCGGGTATAGGCGTACTGGAGATACGGAGCGGTGTTACCGCTGAGGGCGAGCATTTTGTCCCAGTTAAAGACGTAATCGCTTTGGCGGTTGGGGAGCAGGTCGGAATACTTGATGGCCCCCAGCCCGACGATGCGGGCGATCTCTTGGCGCTCGGCTTCGGGCAAGGCCGGCGCCTTCTCTGTCACCACCCGCCGTGCGCGTTCCTGGGCTTCATCGAGCAAGTCGGCCAGTTTGACCGTGCCGCCGGAGCGGGTCTTGAAGGGTTTGCCGTCCTCGCCGAGGATCGATCCGAACCACACGTGGGCCAATTGGAGGTGGGCCTGGGGCTGCCAACGGCGGAAGGCGGCGAAGATCTGTTTGAAGTGCAATTGCTGGCGTCCGTCGGTGACATAGACGATCTCATCTGGGCGCCAGGTCTCGAGGCGATAGGCCAGGGTGGCCAGGTCGGTCGTGGCGTAGTTGGCGGCGCCGTCGCTCTTTTGGATGATGGCCGGATGCGCCTTCAGCTCGGGCACGTCTTCGAAGAACACCACCATGGCCCCCTCGCTTTCGCGCGCGATACCGCGGCTGGCCAATTCCTGCACCACGGTCTTCAAGCGGGGGTTGTAGAAGCTTTCGCCCAGGGTGTGGTCGAAGCGCACGCCGAGCCGGGCGTAGATGGTATCGAATTGGTGTTGGGAGAGGTCGATCATCTGGCGCCAGATCGCCAGGTTCTCCGCGTCACCTCCCTGCAAGCGGACCAGTTCTTGGCGGGCGCTCTCGAGGAGGGCGGCGTCGGTTTCGCAAGCGGCGTGGACGGTTTGGTAGAGCCGTTCCATCTCGCCCACCGCATCCTGAGCCAGCGCCGCGGCATCCAAGGAACGCTTCCAACCGACGATGAGCTTGCCGAACTGGGTGCCCCAGTCGCCGAGGTGGTTGTCCGTCATGACGCGGTGGCCGAGCCGACGCAGCGTGCGGGCCAGGCAATCGCCCAGGATCGTGGACCGGATATGGCCGACGTGCATGGGTTTGGCCACGTTGGGCGAGCTGAAATCCACCACCACGGTTCGCGGAGTGACGGCGGGCTGGACGAAGAGATGCTCGCCTCGCAACGCTTCCTGCAGCGCGCGCGCCACGGCGGTTGGGCGGAGCCGGAAATTGATGAAGCCGGCTCCGGCAATCTCGGGCGGCTCGCTCCACTCGCCCACGTCGAGGCGGGCGACGACGTCGGCCGCCAACTGGCGGGGGTTGAGCTTCCGTTCTCGAGCCAGGCCCATCAACGAGTTGGTCTGGTAATCGCCGAAGCGCGCGTCTGGGCAGGGCCGGACCCGGAGGAGGGCGGGGTCGGCGTCGGCCAGAACAGCGGCGACGGCCTGGCGCAACTGTCGCTCGAGGGGGAGGTGGAGCATGATTTAGGAGCAGGGTGCGCCCCGCAGGCGGTGCGGACTCGGGGGAGGAGCGGGCGGAGGCTGGGTCTATTTGCTGCCGGCGTTATCGCGCACGATCTGGTACATGGCTGCCGCGTCGGGCGCCTGTTCGAGCGCCTGGCGAAATTCTTTTCGGTGCAGGAGCTTGGCGATGTCGGCCAGGGTGTGGAGATGCTTTTGGAACTGACCCTGTGGGACGAGGAAAAGCATGACGAGGGTGACCGGTTGGTTGTCCAGAGCCTCGAAACTGATGCCGCGCCGCGACCGGCCGAAGGCGCCGACGACATCGTGGATGAGGTCTGTGGAGGCATGGGGGATGCCGATACCGAAGCCGATGCCGGTGCTCATGGAGGTCTCGCGTTTGCGGACCACCGCGACGATCGGGTCGCGGTGTTCAGGCTGGATCTTGCCGGTCTGGACCAAGTGATCGATGAGTTCGTCAATGACCTCCCAACGATTGGACGAGGTCAGTTCCGGGACGATGTTATCCGGCTGGAGAATGTCACCGAGCGTCATAGCATCAAAGTCAATCCGTTAACGCATTTCGCCTCAGGGCGACGGCGTTTTCAAGTGAGAATTGACCCTGCGCACGCTACGGCCCGGTCAAGTCCCGGGCGCGGAAGAAGCGGATCGGGAAGCCGGCGGAGGTTCGATCGGTGATGGTGAAGATGGCCTCGGTGGCGACGAATTGCTGGAGTTCGATCCAACCGGAGAAATCGACGGTCGCTTCGAGCGCGTAACGGCGGCCGGGAACGCCTTTGAACCGGAAGGAGACGTCGCCGTTCGGGAGGCGTTGGGGTCGGTTGAGGCCGAGCTTGAGGGCGCGGGTGGCGACGGTGAAGGACTGAGTGGCGCTGCGAGGCGGCGCCCCGTTGTCGGTGACGGTGATGGCGATGTGGTTGGTGTCGGGCACCTGGGCTTCGACCGGGGTCCACTGGAACAGGCCGGTGACGGGATCCACGGTGGCGCCGGCGGGGGCGCCGGGCACGAGGGAGAACCGGAGGATGTCGGCCGGGATGTCGGTGTCGACGGCCGAGGCGGTGAAGCTGAGCAGATCGCCTTCCCAGATGGCGCGATGGGGGAGCGGGGCGAGGGTGGGCGGCGCGTTGACGTCAAGGACATCCACGAGGACGACGTTGGTGTCGGTGAGGTCGGGTGTGCCGCCATCGGAGACGACGACGGTGAAGGTGGCGCGCCGGCCGCCCCAGGTATCGTCGGGGATCCAGCGCAGGTTGCCGGAGTTGAGCTGGAGGGTGACGCCGGCGGGGGCGTCGGGGCCGAGTCGGAAGCGGAGCGGTTGGGGGGGCAAGTCGAGATCGACGGCGGTGAGTGTGAGGCTGAGGAGTTCGCCTTCGTTGACGGTCAATGGGCCGGGGAGCGGATCGAGTCTAGGGGCGGTGTTCAGCTCGCGGACGGTCACGGTGAGGGTCCGTTCGGCGCTGAGGGCGGGATCGCCGTTGTCGGTGACGCGGACGGTGACGGCATGGTTTTGGGGGCCGTCGGGCTCGGCGGTTTGCCAAGTGATGCGCCCGGTGGTGGGATGGATCTGCATGCCGGCCGGGGCAGCGACCAAGCTGAAGGCGAGCGTGTCGCCGGGAAGGTCGGCATCGGTGGCGGCGATTTGAATCTCGACCAGTTGGCCTTCATCAACGCTGGCCGAGGGAGCGGAAGTGATGGTCGGGGGCGAGTTGCCGGTGGTGA
>VHCO01000375.1 GCA_016871715.1 Verrucomicrobiota bacterium | reverse complement strand
GCTGGTCCTGCGCGCGGCAGTCCCCCCGCCACTCTCAGCCTCCGCCACAGGTGCAGCCTGGTCCACCCTGGCCACGACTTCGAGCACACCCGCGAGCGCTCCATCGGCCGTGCCGACTGAGAACTGGACACCACACTGGGCCGATCAGGCCGGTCGTTGGGCCGACGATACCATGCCGTGGCTGGTCTTGGCTTGGCTCGGGGGTGTCGGCGCGTTGTCCCTGCGCCTGCTGCTGGGATGGAGGCGAGTGGTGCGCACCCGGCGGTCGGGCACGGCCGTGCTCGAATCGCGGCTGCTCGAGCGGTTCCGCAACCTCGAACGGCGAATGGGCCTGGCACGCCCGGTGCGACTCTTGAAGTCGGCGGCGGTGAGCGTGCCGACAGTGGTGGGTTGGTTGCGCCCGGCGATCCTGCTGCCGGCCGGTTGCCTGACGGGCCTGAGCCCCAGTCAACTCGAGCTGTTGTTGGCCCACGAGCTGGCCCATATCCGGCGCTGGGACCATTGGGTCAATCTTCTGCAGGTCGCGATCGAGACCCTGCTCTTCTATCATCCGGCGGTGTGGTGGGTTTCCCGTTGCGTGCGGGAAGAACGCGAACATTGCTGCGACGACCTCGCCGTGGCGGCCTGCGGCGATGGCGTGGCCTACGCCCGTGCGCTAGCCACGATGGAGGAACTCCGACAGCTCGAACCCCAACTGGCGTTGGCCGCCACCGGCGGCTCCCTCCTCGAGCGGGTCCGCCGCCTGCTCGGCGTCGGTGTCGAGCCGCGGGATTGGCGGCGAACGGCCGGAGGAGCGCTATGGATCCTGGCCGTGCTACTGACGGGCGCGGCGGTCGTCCTGTACCTCATCAGCCCGGTGCGCTATGAGGCCACCACTCGCCTGCAGATCGGTCGCCTCATGGACGTCCACTGGTTAAGAGAAGCTTTGACCGGTTCGCCTCCCCCTCCCGATACCGACGATCTGCCCACCCAGATCCAGAACCTCCGCTCGCGGACGTTGATCGAGTCCTTGATCAAGAAGGAAGAGCTGGCCGAAGACAGCCGGTATACGGGAGCCGTGGACTTGGCAGCAGCGGTGCTGCGCGACATCCGCGTGAGCCAAGTGCCGGCCAGTCGACTGGTGGACGTTCGGGTCCTGCACACCCGCCCGCAGAAGGCCAGAGACATCGCCCACACACTGGCCAACGAGTTCATCGAACAAAACGCGCTGCTGAAGCAGAAGGAAACCTTGGACCAGCTCTTCTTCCTCCAAAACCAAGCCAGTGGCCTCGAGCGAGATGTCCAGAAGGCCGAGGAAGCCCTCCAGAGCTATCGCCTGCGCTCGGGGTTTGTCTCCTTCGATAGCCCAAACGCTGTCGCCGACGACCTTCTTCGAGAGCAGAGAGCGCTGACCGAAGCTACGTCGCGACAGCGAGCGACCGCGATGACTCTCGAAGTGTTTCAGCAGCATACGAACGGTGGCAAACCGCCGGAGGCCTTTCCGCCCTTTGCCGCTGACCCCTCTCTGCGTCAGGGGCAGATGGACCTGTTCCGACTCGAGGCCGACGTCGAGGTGATCTTGAAGAGCTACGGCGAGCAGCATCCCAACGTGCAGGAAGCCCGCGCCAAGGTCGAGGCCGCTCGGTCGGTCTTGAGACAGATCGCACTCCAGCAGGCCGCCATACTCGAGTCCGATGCCGGCGTCGCATCGGCCCATGAGCGCGAACAAGTCCTTCTCGTCCACGAGTGTGAAGAGCGCTACGCCGAGTGGAACAAGGCCAAGCTGGACTATGACGTCCTCCAGCGCAAAGCCGAGAGTTCTAAGGCCCTTTTTAGCCTGGTCCTCGGCAAAATGAAACAGGTCGAGCTCCTTCAAAAAGACAAATCGAACAACGTGCGCGTGGTCGACCAGGCAGCCACCCCCCAGCACCCGGTCTACCCTCTGCGGCCCGTCGCCAACCTGCTGCTGGGAGCTGCCGGACTCGCCTGCGTCACCGGGTTCTTCCTCCCTCGAACCGTCCGCCGACGGGAAGCGGAGGTGGCCGAACCGGCGGAGCCGGGCGAACCGGGAGCCTCGGAATAATCGACCCGTGAAAGCAAGCCTCCAAGAGTTGATGACCCGTACGGGTGTCCGGTTCGGCACCAGCGGCGCCCGGGGTTTGGCGGTCGAGTTGACTGACCTGGTCGCCTACGCCTACACGCGCGGCTTCCTGCAATACCTCGAGACCGTCGGTTCGTTGACTGGACAAGCGCGGGCGGTGGCCGTGGCGGGTGACCTGCGGCCCAGCACGGACCGAATCATGGCAGCCGTGCTGCGCGCCGCCACCGACCTCGAGTGTCGCCCGGTCAACTGCGGCAAGGTGCCCACTCCGGCGGTGGCTCTCTACGGTCTGGCGCAGCCAATCCCGGCCATCATGGTGACCGGTAGCCACATCCCAGCCGATCGGAACGGGATCAAGTTCAACAAGCCCACCGGCGAAATCCTCAAGGACGACGAGGCTGCCATCGCTCAGCAGGTCATCGAGATCGAGGACGGCCGGTTCGACCAGCAGGGCGTGTTCCGCCAGCCAACGCCGGCACCGACTGCCGTGGACCCGGCTGCGCGCACATTGTACTTGAGGCGGTACCTCGAGGGCTTTCCCCCGGACGCGCTCCGGGGGCTACACCTCGGGCTGTACGAACACTCGAGTGTCGGGCGCGAATTGTTCCTCGAGTTGTTGCGGGGGCTAGGGGCGAACGTCACACCGCTGGGACGCTCGGACACCTTCGTGCCGGTCGATACCGAGGCGATCCGAGACGAAGACGCGTGCCTGGCTCGAGCCTGGGCAGCCGAACATCGGTTCCACGCGATCCTCTCCGCCGACGGCGATGCCGACCGGCCTTTGCTCAGTGACGAAGCAGGCCAGTGGCTCCGCGGCGATGTCTTGGGCATCCTCGCCGCGCGCTTCCTCGGAGCCGATTCGGTCAGCGTGCCAGTGAGCTGCAACACCGCCGTCGAGAAATGCGGCTGGTTCAACGAGGTCCGCCGCACACGCATTGGGTCGCCCTACGTGATCGGCTCGATGATCGAGGCGGCTCGATCCGGTGCCCGACGCGTCGTCGGGTATGAAGCCAACGGCGGTTTCCTGACCCAATCGGACCTCGAGGTCGAGGGCCGTCGCTTGCGCGCTCTCCCAACCCGCGACGCCGTCCTGCCGCTGCTGGCGGTGCTGCTGTTGGCGCGGCGGGAAGGCGCGACTTTGGCCGAGTTGGTCGGCGCACTGCCGGCGCGCTTCACCGCCAGTGGGTTGTTGCGCGAGTTCCCCCGCGACCGCAGCCAGGCGGTCCTGGGCCGCTTCAGCACGGGGGATGAGCAGGCCGATCGACGCGCCCTCGAGACGTTATTCGGCGCCGAATGTGGCCGTGTGGCGTCCATCGACCGCACCGACGGCGTCCGCGTCGTGTTCGAGAACGGCGAGATTGTCCACTTGCGCCCGTCTGGGAACGCACCCGAGTTCCGTTGTTACACCGAGGCGGCCAGCGAAGACCGAGCCCAAACCCTCGACGCGTGGTGCTTGGCAGCCCTGCAGCGCGCAGTCGACTGAGGCGACCTCGGGATAGACGCTAGTCCCAGAGCGCGCACTCCGCTGCGCGCCGCGAACGGTTGTGTACCTCGAGAGTCCCAGGGTAGCGCGCGCACTCCGCTGCGTGCCGCGAACTGCTGTGTACCTCGAGAGTCCCAGGGTAGAGCGCGCACTCCGCTGCGCGCCGCGAACTGTTGTGTACCTCGAGAGTCCCAGGGTAGCGCGCGCACTCCGCTGCGCGCCGCGAACTGCTGTGTACCTCGAGAGTCCCAGGGTAGGGCGCGCACTCCGCTGCGCGCCGCGAACTGTTGTGTACCTCGAGAGTCCCAGGGTAGGGCACGCACTCCGCTGCGCGCCGCGAACTGTTGTGTACCTCGAGAGTCCCAGGGTAGGGCACGCACTCCGCTGCGCGCCGCGGACAGCTGTAAACACGGCAGACCGCCGCGCGCAAAGGACGGCGCGCCCTCTGCCGTCGACCTGTAGCCCCTCTCGGTGACCCATGAGTAACCGCCAGGCCCTGCGTGGGTTCGAACCCGCCCTCGGTGACGTTTCCCACTCTGCAAAGTGTGCGCGATCGCCTGCGGCCACCGCAACGCGGGCTCAACGCCGCTGGTTGGCGAAATCGAGGAATGACGCGAGGACGGGCTGGCCTGGGTCAAGTGGCGCTCTGGCGCGGCGTCTCGGATGGTGAAGTGGCGTGGTGGATACGATAGGTACGCCAGCCGTACAGAGCGATGAACACGAAGCAAAGCAGGGGCAGGACGAACGAGACATTCACAGCCGGCAACCCGAACAGCGAGGCGCTTTCCCCCCCCAGATCGATGATCCGCCCCTGCAACGGCGGCATCAACGCTCCGCCTACGATGGCAAAAATTAGGCCGGCCGACGCGATCTTGGCATCGTCCCCCATGCCCTCGAGGGCAATCCCGTAGATGGTGGGGAACATCAGTGACATGCAGGCCGAGATGCCGATCAGACTGTACAGCCCTGCCATGCCCGGGAGGAAAATGGCGCCCAATGTGGTCGCCATCCCGCCCAACGAAAGGTACAGCAGCAGGTGGCCCGGGCTGACGTACTTAAGCAGGAAGGTGCAGACAAACCGGCTCGAGCAGAAAATCGTCATGGCCACAATGTTGTAATTCTGCGCCTGCGCGGCCGTCATGCCTAAGTTGGTCGTCGCGTAGTGAATGATGAACGTCCAACACATGATCTGCGCCCCGACGTACAGCGCCTGCGCCAGTACGCCCTCGAGGTAGCAGCGGTTCCGTGCCAACCGCCCAAATGTCGCCCCTAACTTCAACGATTTGTTCGTGTCGTGGCCAGTATCGGGCATCTTGCTGACCAGGAACACGCACATCACTCCCAAGACCACCAGGCCGATAACCACATACGGCATCTTCACAATGTCCAAGTCCTTGCTCTGCATCTGCCGAAAGCTTGCACCCCCGAAACTCGCGAGCTTGCCCTCCTGGAAATCCATGACCGCCCAGTCCAGTACCGTGTCGTACGGCAGATCCGCCAACGTCTTGCCCTGAGCCTGGACCGAGGCGTTTTGAGCCTCCAGATAGGTCCGTAGGGCGGGGTCAATGCCGGCTGCCTGCGCCGCCAACGCGGGGTCCTTGAGGCCGTTCCGGTATAACCGCACGTCGGTCCGGAACGACTCGATCTGGAGATTGGAGAGAATCACGATGCTCGCCACCGTCATGCCCGTCAGCGAACCGATCGGATTGAACGCTTGCGCCAAATTTAACCGGCGCGTCGCCGTCGCCGGATGGCCCATCGACAGGATGAACGGGTTCGCGGTCGTTTCCAGGAACGCTAGCCCAAACGTCAGCACGTAAAGGGAGACAAGGAATAGGTTGAAATTGGCCTGCGCCGCCGCCGGCAGCGAAATCAACGCCCCCAGCGCGTAGAGCAACAAGCCCACAATGATCCCCGCCTTGTACGAAAACCTCCGAATGAACAGTGCCGCCGGCAGCGCCATCGTGGCGTACCCTCCGTAGAAGGCCGTTTGCACTAGGCTGCTCTGCGTGTTGCTGATCACGAACAAATCCTTGAAGGCCTTCACCAGCGGATTCGTGACGTCGTTCGCAAAACCCCAGAGCGCAAATAGGCTGGTCACCAGGGCGAAGGGGAACAGGACGCCCCGCGCCAGTAGGATCGGCTTTTCGTCGGCAACGGCGGAGGAGGCAGCGGTGGAGTGGCTCATGGTTAGGTCGGCTCGCGCTCTAGGTTCTCGTGTCGCGTTGGGCGGACTGTAGCGGCCGCCATCGTCCTGACAAGCCTGAGAAATCCCCTCGCACACTCGAACCGTGCCGCTGCTCAATTCATGTCAAATACTATCTACCAGTCAATTAGTACTACAACTGGCCTTCCTGCCTTCCCCAACCGCGCGGATCCACCAGAAGCGCGACACCCCCCAAGTGCCGAGCGCCTCCTCACGAAATGGCTCCCACCCGCAGGTCCCGTAACGCACTCAACCCCGCCAGCGACGCCCCACCACCCCGTATCGGCCGCGCCCCACTCCGCCGCCTGCCCCCAAACCGCTCCCGATGCGCCAGCCACACAGCGTCCACAAACCCCTTCGACCCCAACACCACTCCGTCTGTCATGTGCCGTATCCGCAACCGCAGC
>VHCO01000374.1 GCA_016871715.1 Verrucomicrobiota bacterium | reverse complement strand
TCCGCGACGCCTCGCCCCTCCAACGGTGACCAATTTGGAGGGCGGAGCTCCGCGACGCCTCGCCCCTCCAACGGTGACCAATTTGGAGGGCGGAGCTCCGCGACGCCTCGCCCCTCCAACGGCGACCGGTTTGGAGGGCGGAGCTCCGCGACGCCTCGCCCCTCCAACGGTGACCAATTTGGAGGGCGGAGCTCCGCGACGCCTCGCCCCTCCAACGGTGACCAATTTGGAGGGCGGAGCTCCGCGACGCCTCGCCCCTCCAACGGCGACCCAACTTGGAGGGCGGAGCTTCGCGACACCTCGCCCCTCCAACGGTGACCGGTTTGGAGGGCGGAGCTCCGTGACGCCTCGGCTTCTCTTCGCATTGCGGACTGCGGACTTGCGTGTGTCCATCTGTGGTTCTCTACTCTCCTTGCTTGATTCGCAGGTCCAACGCGAAGGAGACGCTGGTGCCCTGGCCCGGGCGGCTGCAGAGGTGGAATTGGCCGCCGAGGGCGTCGAGCCGCCGGCGCATGTTGGTAAGGCCGTTGCCGCGCGGTTCGGGGCCAAGAGACTCGGGGTTGAACCCGCAGCCGTTATCGTGCAACTCGAGGGTCAAGGTGGGGTGGGCGAGGCGGGCGCGGAGGACGATCTGTGTAGCGCGCGTGTGGCGCACAACGTTGTGCAAGGCTTCCTTGATCGCCAGAAAGAGGTTATGCCGGACTTCGCCCGAGAGCGCTTGCGGCGGAATCGGATCGGGGAAATCGACGTGGAGACGAATGCCGGCATCGGCCGACTGTTCGGCGGCGTACTTGCGGACATAAGCAAGCAGGCTGCGCAAGGTGTCGTTCTGCGGGTTGAGCGCCCAGACGATCTCGACCACGGATTGGGAGATGGCTTTCGAGGCGGCTGCAATCTTGGTGACGTGCCGGTCGGCCTGATGCTCTGGGCCGAGTTCGCGCCGGGTGATTTCGGTGAGCAATCCGATCTGAGTCAGGTGCGCCCCGAGGTCGTCGTGGATGTCGCGAGAGATGCGAGTCCGTTCGTGGGCCAGGGCCAGCTCGCGTTCGAGCCGTTCGAGTTGGCGGTCGCGGTGGGCCAACCAGGCGTGCAGGCCATAGGCCGCGAGCAGCGCGGTCAGGCCGCAGAGGCCGTAGAAGAGCCAGGTCTGGTAGAAATGCGGGGCAAGATAGAAGGCGAACGTTGCGCCGGTTGGATTCCAGACGCCGTGGTGGTTGGCGGCGATCACCTGGAATCGGTACGCCCCAGGCCGCAAGTTGGTGCAGTAGGCCACGCGCCGGTCGCCGGCCTCGACCCAGTCGGCGTCGTAGCCGTGCATGCGGTATTTGAACCGGATCTTGTCCGGGGCGATGAAGCTCGCGGCGGTATAGCGGAATTCGAGGACGCGTCCGCTGCCCGGCGCTAGTCGCGGCGCCATGATCGCCGCCGCCGGGATCGCTCCATTCGCGCCGGCGTCCTGGCCCGATCCCAGGGATTGGACTGCCACACCGCGCAGGAGCGGCGAGGGGGCGACTTGACCGTCCGCGAAGATCCGTTGGTTGCGGGCGCGGACTTCCTCGACGACGACCGGCGGAGCCGCTTCGTAGCGGCGGATGGTCGCGGGGTCCACCACCGCAATCCCGCGTGCGGTGGGAAACCAGAGCCGGCCGTCGTGCAGCTTGCAGCTCGAGGGCTGGACCTCGCCATGGATTTCGCCGCTGAGCAGGCCGTCGGATTCGGTCAGGGCAATACAGCCCACCGAATTGGTCCTTCCGTCCGCCGCTGCATCGAGGTCGCTACGGCTAACGCGGTACAGGCCGCGGTGACAGCCCATCCAGAAGTAACCGAGGTCGTCTTCGAGGATTTGATTGACGAGGTTGTCGAAGAGGCCGTGGCGCTTTTCGATGGTGGCCAAACGGCCGTCCTTGAGCCGGCTGAGTCCGTCCTGGGTGCCGATCCAGAGGGCGCTGTCGGAGTCTTCATACAGGCAGAGCGCCACATTGCTGGCCAGACCGTCGGCGGTGGTGAGGGCGGAGAAGACGCCGTCGCGCAGCCGGTTCAGCCCGCCGCCGGCGGTAGCGAACCACAGTGTTCCCGCCCGGTCATCGAGGATGCCCCGGACGTTGTAGGAGGTCATCGCGCCTCGAGGGAAACGGGCAGTCCAACCGGTGCGGTCGCTTTGGACCAGCTCGACCCACTCGAGGGGCAAGTCCCCGATTTCTCGGTATTGATACCAACGGTTTGCCCGGCGGTAGTAAAGCTCCGCCCGGACGCGTTCCCAGCGTTCGGCCTTGAAGATCCACTCCTCCCCGTACCGTTGCGGGACGGGTGTGCGCGGTGTTGGGTCGATCAGCCAGGAATCGCTGGGCCACAACATGGTCAGACCTTCCTTCGCGCCAATCCAGAAGTTGGTCGCCCGGTCTTGGTAGAGGACGGCCGTTTGGGGGTGGGCGGTTACCTTGGGGCACTCCTTGATCTCGCCGGTTGCCCGGTCATAAAACCAGTAGTTCCGGAACGCAGCCCCGAGCCACAGTCCGTGGCTGAACCGATCCTCGAGCACGCAGCGGAAGCTGACCTGCGAGATGTCCGGTTGGGTGGTGAGGGTGGTAAAAGTGCCGTCTCGGTACTGGCTGATGCCGGCGCCGGTGGCAACCCAGATGCTGCCATCGCGCGCCTGCTGAATCGACCAGACCTCGTCGTTGCACAGTCCGTCGCGGGTGGTGAGGGTGGCGACCTTGGGCGTCTGGAGCCTCGCCAGACCCGCGAAGGCCGAGCCGGCCCAGAGATTGGCCTCACGGTCGGCATAGAGGCAACGCAGCGGGCTGCCGCCGAGGCGGCTCCGCAGATCGAGCGAGACGAAGCGGCCGTTCTCGAACCGGTAGAGTTCACCGTCGGCAACGACCCACAGGCCGCCCTGCGCATCCTCGAGAATCGAGCGGACAGACCCGGGAGCTAGTCCGGTGTGCTCTGTGAATGCGACCACCTCGCCCGCTGCCCAGCGATAGAGCCCAGAGGGCGTTCCGAACCAAACCTGGCCTTGACGGTCCACCTGGAGGCACGCGACCAACCGGGCCTCATGCCGCCGGTCGCCGGCCGGTCCGCTCCACTTGCAGGTGAACTCGCCCGTCGCCGGTTCGAGGCGCCACAGCCCTTCCTCGTAGCCGACCCAGAGTCCACCATCCGGCCCGTGCCCGAGCGCATAAACGACCTGCTTCGAGACGGCAGGATTCACGTAGCCCGCGAACCGACCGGCGACGAACCGGCCAACGCCGCCCCCGGTGCCGATCCAAACGCTGCCGTCGGGGCCGACCGCCAGGGCGGCGATCTCGTTGTCGCCCAAGCCGTCCTTCACGCTGTAGAGCTCGAAGGCCCCCTGGCGCCGGCACAGCAGACCTTCCCGCGCCCCTACCCAGAGGTTGCCATCGAGGTCCTCGGCGAGGGCTTTGCAGAAATCGTTGGTGAACGCGGGCGTGTTCTCGTGGTTGAACAGGGTGAAGCGCACACCGTCGAAGCGCACCAGGCCGATCCGCGTTCCCATCCAGAGGTAGCCGTCCCGGGTCTGGAGGATACACTCGACCCAATTCTGAGGCAGGCCTTGTTCGGTTCTCCAGGCGGTCAGCGTCAGTCCCGGGTGCGGAGCCGCACTCGTGGAGTCCACCTCCGCTGGCGATCGAGCCTCGGGCCCAAGCAGGGGTGGGTTCGCACCCGCAAAGCCGGGCTCCGCACCCAGCGTCAGCGCCGCAGCCAGGACCTGCACGAGCCGTCCAACGGAACCCGATGCGAAGGTCTGCGTCATGACGACTGTTGGCGCATAGGAGTTTGGAACTGGGAGGATAGGAGCGGTGGACACCAAGGCCAGTCAAGCAACAAAGTCGAAGGCGTCGGCACCCGCACCCGCCCCGACAACAGTGAGCGACAAAGGGGGGCGACAGAGGGGGGGCGACAAATGCGTCAACTCTAGCTAGCGATTGCTTGCCCCTGTTGGGTCGCTCGACGAGGCATGGCTGACCTCGCGCCAACCCCCGGTCGGTTGATCGGTGCACTGGAGGAGGTATCCGCTGCCCGACCAGGAGAGCACGACAATCTCGCCCAGCGCCTCGATCTTCAGGCGAGGAACCTCGACGGGAGTTGCTCGCAACGCCAGCACACTGACGTGGCTGACGCACAAGCTGCGAGGCAGCGCCAGCCGGAAATCCGACGTGCCCATCATCCAGGTGCGAAAGCCCGCATCGTCGATTTCCCAGGTCAAGGTCTTCCACCGGCCGTCACCCCGCAGCAGGTGGCCACGGGGGTGTTCGGTGAAGATATGGGCGACATCGGACCGGTGCTCGGCCCGCAGGCTGGTGTAGTGCAGGGCGAGCGTCGTTTCCGCCGCTCCGGCTTCATCGAACACGGTCGCGCTGATGAGCAGATGCGAGCGGCTTTTCACGGTGGGGTCGGTCACGTTGAAGTACATGTAAATGTCGGACAGGTCGGGAGTGGGATCGAACTGCGCATAGTTCCGGCGCGCGCTGCGTTCCTCGGGCCCGCAAAGGGCCGGTTCGTTTTCGCCATCGGTGCCCTCGCCACGTCGAGTGTTCTCCAATCCCGCCACGCGATCCCGCACCCCCAGGCTGACGTTGGCTTCGACCTCCGGGCTGGCCGGACCCGCCTCGATCCAGACCGGCTGCGTGTCCAGCGCCAGACCGTCGCTCGAGTCCCGGGCGTAAAGCCTGACCGTGGCCCAAGTGGAACGTGCGGTCTGCAGCGGCACCCGGAGGGCGCCCGGATTCGGGAAAGGGCCGGCCCAGACCAACTCCGGATCGCCTGGCACGGCGACCACTAGCCGGCCGACCTGGATGGGGAGCGCTTGTTGGTGGAGGGCGCGCCAATTCAACTTAAGGAGGTGCGAGGCTGGATTGCCAGGCAATGGCTGGGCCCGTGAGGGGGCCATCCTCGAGGTCGGTGGCGGTGGCGACCAGGGCGATCGGATCATGCTCGAAGAACCTCGAGCCTGAGGGGGGCCGCACCAGGTGAACCAGCGGCGGTTTCGATCCGACCAAGAACGGGGCGTCTGAGCTATCCGTCGTGGTATGGACACTATCGGTCACGCGCACCCGAATGCGGGCGGCCCGGCTTCCGGGCAGCGTGGCGCTGTCGATGGGCATTTCCTGGCCGGGCAGGTTGACCCCGAGTGTGGTCCAGGACCCCAGCAGAACGAAGTTCCAGGTCGCGTTCGTCCGGCCCCTTTGCCCTTCGAGGTGTTGCGCCGGATCGAGGTCGAGCGGATCGGCCTGCAAAGGCGATCCGGGCAGATCCAGGTTGCCCTGGCGGCCGATCAACCGGCAGCGCAGTGGCGATGGGCGTGGGGCTGGGGCCGATTTGGACCGTGGCGGGCACTCCCACCACCTTGCCGTTGGCATCGTGCGCGGTCAGAGTGGCGGATACGGGCACGGTGGTGGCTCGATGGAGGCCCACCCGCATTTTGACCCAGGACTGAGCGCTGTTGACAAAGGTCATCGTGACCGGACCGGGATGGAATTCACCCTGGTCACCCCGGGCTTCGAGGGCCCGGCTGCCCGAAGACGTGCCTAACTTGGGCACCACGATCCTGCCATCCAACCGGATGCCGTAGTCCCCCAGGTAGTGGTTGTGAATGGCGGTTTGATCGGGGAAACCTTCGAAATCCACCGTGACCGCCTCGAGCTCGGGCGCGAGACTGGCCAGAGTGACGAGCAGCAGACCAGCCCATGATTTCATAACCTCCCTTGGGGATGAAACGCAGACGTTACTCATAAGTCAACGAGATGAACTACAAGTCGGCGGTAGGGCGCGCAGTCCTCTGCGCGCCGCGGCCTCCTGTGTCCACAGTTGTGTGCGGCGCGCAAAGGACTGCGCGCCCTACCAGCAAACTGTAGCCTATCCGTGGATCTCATCAGTAAACGTGAATGGCGATTCGGATTGGAGATCAGAGGGTTCCTGTGCGATGTGCGGACAAAGAGACGAATGCGAACGACGTGACACATACGCAAACGGAGTTTATTGGTGAGAGGGTAGCTGCTGTAAGTCAAGAGTATTTAGCCCAAACGATTCGGGTGGTCACGGTAACCTCATTTAGATTCTTTGGGCTTTGGGGTTGTTGGGGTTGGAGAAAGTGCTTGCCATTCGAGCAGGTTTGAGTCGTAGTAGGGGCGAGATGAACTCGACAGACACCAAACCCAACCCCG
>VHCO01000373.1 GCA_016871715.1 Verrucomicrobiota bacterium | reverse complement strand
GGCAGCGGCACGCTGCGGCTTGACCAGACCTTGATCGAGGCGCGCGCCTTGGCCGGGCTGACCAGCGTGTTCACGTTTGGCAAGCCGGGCTCGCCTCGGTACGCCCAACCGGCCGCAGCCGGCAACGGTGTGTTGGTGCTCGAGGCGGCTCCTGTGGCCCCGCGAGCGCTGCAGATCTACTTGTCCACACCTGAGCTGGACCCACGCGATTCGTTCCGCGGCGGGTTCTTCGTGCCCTGGAGCGTGGATCTTGCCGCGGCGCTGGCAGGCACCCCCAAGGCCGTGTGGGTCTCCGACCCCCAGGGCGAACAGACGCACGCCGGCCAAACTTGGTCCCAACTCGCCCACGCGCAGGTCGCCACCGTGCCTGAGACGGCGGATTTCGGGTCGGGACCGGTCCGCGGGCGGGTGATCGAGGTCCGTTTGGGCGGAGCTCCCGTGACGTTCGCCGCATGGCAAGCCGCCGCGTTTCCCGATCCCTTAGACCGTGACAACGCAGCGGTGGCCGGCCCCGGCGCCGATCCGCGGGGGCAAGGCGTTCCCAACCTGCTGCGCTACGCGCTGGGTCTGGCGCTCACCGACCATCCCGGCACCCGCGTCCCGCAGTATGCAGGCACGCCGTCCCGCCCCGCGATCCGATTCCCCTTTGACGCCGGCCGCAACGATTTGGTGTACCAGGTCGAGACCACCTCGAGTGTCACGGATTGGGGCGCGGGCGTTGTCCTGTTCGATTCGCGCACCGATTTTCCTCCGGCCACCGACCAGGGGTGGGTCGCCATCGTCGATCCCGCCCCGCCGGCCGCCCAGCGGTTTTACCGGTTACGCGTCTGGCTGCTCCCACCCCGGTGACCGGTTCCCACCGTGCGCAACAGTGCTCGGAGCCGGCGCAGTCTGCGTGTCGCCTCGAGGCTGACCAACCGCCTGTCAGCGGATACCCTCAGGGCGCGATTCGGTGACGATCGCTTCCCCTTTTCCAATGAGCCGGATCTGGGGGCGCGGCGGAGGCGCCATCCCCTCACCGAGGAAGAAACTCGGGTTCGGCGGCTTGTTATAGACCACGTTTTGCCAAGCGATGGCCAGGCGGTATTGGGGATCGTGCATCAGCGTGTCGAGCCGGTGCGAGGTCGGGTGCGTGGTGGTGTACAGCCGCAGGGAACGCCCGTCGGGGGCTGGCACCAGCAGTTCCTCGCGCCAGTCGCCCAAGAAATCCCCCGCCAGCGTCGGTCGGATCGACCGGCCGCGTAAACCGGCCTCGAGCAGCGGTTCCTCACGGGCGGCTTCCCAGTTCCACTTGGCGATCGTCCCTCCGGACAAGAGCTCGCGCAGCAGATCGCCATCCCACCAAATCGCCCAACCAGTCGAGCGCGGGGCCGGGCCGATCTCCTGGCCGCGGGCATCGCGCAAGCCCCCGGGGCCACCCCAGGCTTCGTAGCCGCGGTGGCGCGGGTCGACGTCCGCCGCCAAACCCGCCGTGACGTCCACACCCGGGCTGTGACTCCAGATCACCGCGCCTGTGCGGGCGTCATGGACCCCCACGCCCCGGGGTTTGGAAGCGGACGGTGTCATCTTCATTCTCGGTGATGAGGAACACCTCGAGCCCGGGCCGGTCCGGATAGAAATCGCTTAGGTGCATGGCGTCGCCATGGCGCCGGCCGGTCGAATAAAGCCCTTGGCCGTTGTCATCCACAGTCATGGCTTGATAAACGATCTCGTCCTTGCCGTCGAAGTCCACGTCGCCAACCGACAGGGAATGGCCGCCCATGCCGGAGAAGGGTGATGCGTCGCTGAAGGGCGGGTAACTCCTGCCCGAATCGAACACCCAACGTTGGGCTAAGGCGCCGGCCCGCCAGTCCCAGGCGGCCAGGACGGTCCGGCCGTCGAAGATGGTGAAGTACTCGGGACCGGCGAGGATCCGGCCGTACTGGCGCGTGCCTTCCTCGAGATGGCGCCAGTCCTTGGACCTGTCGCCGATGATTCTGCCCGTGCCATCCTTGGTGCCATCGGCGGTTTTGCAGGACCAGTTCGTATTCGCCGTCGCCGTCCAGGTCTCCCAGGGAGGCGTCGCCAGGCCGATAGTCGGGGATCGGCTGGATGGGGATCTCGAGGTAGTTTGTGTGCCAGGCCCGCACGCGTGTCGAGGCCGCCAGCTCACGGCTCTGCCACACGGGGCGCACGAAGTACTCGAGGGCACGGCTCGGGCCGGGGTTGCGATCGAGGTAATTGGTCGAGTCGATCAACGGCCTGTCATTGACCTTGACCGGCGGGGCGCCCTCCCCGCTGCGGTAGAGATTGAACCCGAGGTCGGCGGGATCGGTGCCGAAGAACCGCCAACTCACGTACACGCCGCCATCGCCCTGGTGAACCGCCACCAGGCCGCGGCCGAGGTTTTCCATCTGGCGCTGAGCCAGGACGGGCAGAGCGCACCCGGCGAGCACCAGCGCCAGGCCGCCGACCCGAATGCCAATTGCCTTCATGGTGCGCCAGCCTCGCAACTCGCTGAGCTCCAAGCAAGCTTGGTAAGCGCGGGTTCTCAGTGAACTGCACCTGCGGCCCATTCGGCATCATCTCCAGTCTCGGATCGACGCGCACATTTTGGTCTGCTTCCTGGCGTACTGCCTGCACGTGACCTTGCGCAAGCGGTTGGAAGCACACGCCCCGGATCTGACCCCGCGGCCGTGCTGGAGAGCTTGGCCGCCATCCTCATGATTGACTTGCACCTGCCCTTGGTAGACGGAAGAGAGGTGGTGCTGCCCCGCTACACGCAACCGGAGCCGCAACAGCGGTTGGTCTTGGAGAAAGTGGGGTGGGATCTGTTCCCCAACCCCCGCCTCGGATTCGTTCGGCACAGATTCCACCGACCATGAAAAAGCCAGAGACCAAGTCGTAACTGTGGTGGAGACCTTTGGGGTCGCTCATTTGCCAATCAACGGCTTACGTTCTTGCCACCCCCTCATCCGTGAAATCTCGGTCAAGCACCTCGCTAAAGATCCGGGCCTGCTGCCGACTTGCGGGGTAACCGTCAGATGGGGCCGGACCGCCGAGCCGGCAATCGTTTCCAACAACGTGGTGGTGGTTCGGTCGGGCGGCAATGGACATCACCGCGTCCGTTGGGAATTGGTGAGTGCACCCTGCGCACAGCGCGAACGGGTCCGTCCCTGCATTTCAGGCGCCCGCGCCGCTATCCCGAGAAGCCGAACACACTCGGCGAACATCTGCGGTAAATGCGGATCGATCTCGGTCTCTCGATGCCGCGGCTGGTTGAGCGGCTTAGGCTTGGCGTGACGGACGGGTCGGTCGAGCGCTGGGAGAAGAACCTGAACCGGATAGGTGAGCCGCGCCGGACCCCGATCACCTGCACCCGGCAGGAACCCGTCAACGAACCCACGACCAAGGCCCACATGGTCGCCGTCGGCACGGGCAGCGACCCAGGCAACTACGACCGGCTCTGGTCCTTGGCCGAAGTGCTCACGGCTATGGACCAGGGCCGCACTTTCTACGCCCAAGGCGAAATCCCCGGCAATATCGCCGGGGTCGAGAAGTACCTGTGCCCCAGCTGTACGCGGATGCACATCCGGTCCTCGCCGGACGCTGCCGCGGGCAACAACCTGGACAACATCCGGCGGTGCCTCTCCCGCTGAATGTTGCTGCGCCGGTTTCCGTTGCGCATAGAAGGCATTGACGCTGCCCCGTATGAAGCCCGCCACCGCAACAGCGAATGACTGTTAGGGCACCAGGTACCCAAAAAGCGGCACGCCCCAACACAGCAGGCCGATTCGCTCGTCTACTGCGGCCACGATGGCACAGATCTTGCGACCCAAGAAACCGCCAGTGGCCCGTTCAACACGGGCAGGATGAACGCCCACGAACGTGGGAATTGCGCCGATGGCGATATTTGGTTACACAAGAGTAGGCAGTCCGGGGTTCAGTGACGGCGCGGGGTTCATCCTCACGGTCAACCTCGGACTGACGAAGGGATCCTTCGAGAAACTGACGGGTTTGGATCGGAGGACAGGATGATGAAGTCATGGATGCTCGGCGGATTAGTGGGTGAGGTCCTCGTTGCCTCTTTCCTGGCTGCCTTGGCTCAGCCCACGACTGGCGCCAACCCGTCCGGAAGCGACCAAGGGCTCGCTCTGGTGCTGCATTCGCCTTTGTTCCTCGAACCGCTCCAGCCGGTCGCACCGACGAGCGCCCAGGCGCGGGACACGCAAGAACTCGCCCGGCTTCTCGAGGACGCTTACACGCTCTGGGAGCGAGCGTTGCCCCTTGCGCGCAACAAGCCGGAGACCGCCCGTGAAATCCTTGGCACCCTAATCAGGGGTCTCGAGAGCTTCGCGGCCGAACACCCTATCTCGCCATGGAAGCCGGCGGTCCACGCCCTTCTGGGCAAGCACTACAGCGATATGGGGCGGTTCACTCTGGCGCTCCAGCGCTTCGACCTTGCCTGGCAAACGACTCGGTCGGCGCCTGAAGGTCCCGCCAAAGAGGTGGCCGATTACTCGGTGGCGCACCTGTGTAGACTGCTGGCCAGCTTCTGTCGGATCGAGGTGTTGACGCCGCTGCTGCAGGAACTGCAAGGGCGCGTCTTCGAGCGCGCTCATATCGCCCAGATGATGCGGCGTTCCCGCGAGGCCTACTGGAAGACCGTCCGCAACCCGCGCTCGGCCTATCAATGCGGCGTGGTGGCCCTGGAGCGGGTCGCGCGTGAATGGGCCCAAACCAACCAGCGTGACTGCCAGCGGCTGCCCCTGCCGCCTCCAGCCTACGGGGCTTCGCTGGCGATGCTGGCCGACGTGGCCCGGCAAGCTCAGCTCGACTTGGTGGCGGTCCAACGGGTGGCCGGTGACGCCATACCCGTGCCGAGCGTGGTCCACTGGTCACAGAACCACTTCTCGGCTGTCGTGGGCCGGGAGGGCGACCTCTTGCGGCTCGAGGATCCCACCCTGGGCGGAGGCATCAATGTCACCGTCCAGACCCTGCTGGCTGAGTCGACAGGTTACTTTCTCGCTCCCAGCCGTGTGGTGGGGCCAGACTTCAGGCGCCTCCCTGACGCCGAAGCCGTGGCGATCTGGGGGCGCGGCTATCCATACAACCTTAACGATCCAGATGACCAACCACTTTCGTGCGTGCCGGGCACGGACGGCTTCGGCTCCAGCACCACTTCCAGCCAACCCGGCGCCACCGCCACCTCCGGCCGAGGTGGCTCCCAGGCGGAACGGGCCGTCGGTGGCGGAGCAACAGGTCGCACCACTTGCTTCCGCGCACCCTGCTACGGCATGCTTACGTGGCGGGTATCGGAGCCCTACATCAACCTGTGGATCGAGGACACGCCCCTGGGCTATGTGCCCAGCCAGGGACCGGCCGTCGAGTTCCGCATCGCCCTCAAGGAGCGCGATGACGCCGGCAGCGATCCGGATTTCTTTTCTTCCGTCGGAAGTCTGTGGCGCGCAGCCTGGCTATCGTGGGTCTCCGCCCAGGAGCTCTTTCAGTACGGCATGGGCAATGTCCACGTGTTCTTGCCGGGCGGCGGCGTTTCGAAGTTCTACTTCTCCTCGGCCCAACAGGAGACTACCGGCAGTGACTATTTCAATCGGGCGCGGCTCCACAAGCTCCTGGACGGCGGTGGCAATCTCCTTGGCCTCGAGCTCCTTCAGACGGACGGCTCGACGGACGTCTATACGCACTACTGCCCGAGCACGTACAGCTCACTGTTCTTCCTGAAGCACCGTCGCGATCCGCAAGGGCGACAGCTCACGTTCAACTACAACGCGTGCCCGTCTGGCTTCATCCTCTTGACGAGTGTCACCGACGCCGATAACCGGACCACGAGCCTCTACTACGATAACCAGAGCTGGCCCAACCGGATCACGCGTGTCGTCGACCCTTTCCAGCACACGGCCTACCTTGGCTATGACAACTACGGCCAGTTGAACCAGATCGCCGATGTCGAGGGGATCGCCAGCAGCGTGGCCTTCAACGTGGCTTGGACCCCCATCAGCCTGACCACCCCCTACGGCACGACCGCTTTCGAAAGCCACGACGGCGGCGACCTGCAGGGGTCTAACGTGGACCGGTGGATCGTCATCACGCACCCCGGCAGCCCGGAGAACGCCCGTTATGATGTCTTTCCGCGGCCCGCTCGCCGGCGGGTGAGGGGGGTGGCCGGTTCGGGCCGGACCAGATGTAGCTCGCCGCGGTCCAGCAATTCCCATTGCACC
>VHCO01000372.1 GCA_016871715.1 Verrucomicrobiota bacterium | reverse complement strand
AGAACCCTACGGATGGAGCTGGACCGCCCGTCACCGCCGGTAGAGGCCTGAGCCAGACTTTCTTCCGGCCCCCATCATCGCCGGCCACCGAAGCGCAAAGGGCGGAGGCCGGGTCCTCCGAACCCAGACCGGGTCGAGAACGAGGACGACGCTGCGACGAAGGTCGTTGTCGCCGAGTCGTCGTGGGACGGACCCATTGGCTAGCACTCTGCCGCCGGCGGAGACCACGGTCACAGCGTGAGGCTCAAGGCAAAGGGAGCCCGTGGAGCGGTCCCGCCGCGGGTGAGGCGAGCAATCCGATCGACGGTGAACTGCACGCGCGGTGGCCGACGCAACCGCGGTCTCCAGCCGTTGTGGCCCGCTGACAGGCCCTGCTGGAGGTTGCGACCGCCTTTCCATGCCTTTTTCAACTCCCTGCCATGGTTTCTTCACACCCCCTTCAAAAGCCGATTTGTGCCCAAGGCTGCGGCTTTCCCAGTGAGAGCTTTGCGCCTCCGGCACAAATCGAAGAAAACCGCCCAAGCGAGCTAGGGCGTTCTTCCCCGATAGAAGCGAAATGGAAGGTTGGTCGAATCCAAGTCGAGGAACAAGATGCTACCCCCCGGACGGGCCGGACTGGTGACAACGCCCGACCAATCGGCCAGGTTGGTCGAGACCTGGATGATGTAGTTCGATCCCGGCTGACCCAGGAGGGTCACTTCAAACAGACCGCTCCCCAGCAACTGCCCGCTGAGCGCCAAGGAGAACGAGAAATTCAGCGTGGTTGGCGCGGCCGGAGTCCCGGTCACTTCCTGCGACTGGGTGATCGTGCGCCCGCTCTGGACGGAGAGGGTGTACGTGCCGGGGCCGTCGAGATACAAGGTATAATGGCCGCTGCCGTCGGAGATGGCGGCATGGCCGGCGGAGGTCTGGACGGTCACGCCCGGCAGCGGGTTGCGGTTTTCAGAAGAGAGGTGTCCGGTAACGACCGCGGGCACGAAGTTGCGTCCGTAGCCGCCCAAGTTGCTGCCGGTGGCTGCCAAGGCCGCTGAGCCGCAGCAGAGGCAGACATGGAGGATGAGAAAGCCCACGGGCGAATGACGGTAAGAGCTGTAATAGGTGTCTCTCTGGTGCATAAAGAACCTCTCCTGGATTCGATCAATGGGGCGGGGTTATCGAATTCATCAGCCCAATTCGGGAGTTGCGTTGGACCAACTCAAACTGCCGCGCCTTCCACTCCGCGTCTTGTTGCTGCATCTGGCGAAACGTCAGTCCTTTGTCGTAGAGGACGTGGTTGTTGGCATTTTCATAAGGCCCCAAATTGACATCGGGCAAATCCACCCTCCAACGGGCGGCAGGATCAGTATATTCCCTACTAAAGTCACGCCATGGGCCCGGGGCCAGCACATAAATGGTGATTTCGATTATTTCACCAGTGACTGGAGCCGGCCCCGAAATGTGGACGGGTTTCACCACCGTCCCCCCGGTCCAATGATCCTCCACGCGGCCGCTGGCACTGATGCGCCCATTGGCTGGCCAGGAAGCATCGAACTCACCCGGCGCACTGAGCCAGAAGGCCATCAGGGTGGGCGTGTAGCCTGCCTCGGGATAGAGGTTGTCGGCCCGGTTCACCGCCTCGCCACGGCTGTTGTGAGGGAGGCGGCCTGCCAGGGCGCCGGTCGAATCAGTAAGAGTGCTGCTGCCCACCGGCTTGTGGAGGTCGCCAAACAAGGGGAAGACCACCTGGTCCCGGCCCGTCGCCTTGCCGGGGTTGTCCTTGGTGATGACGATATGGGCGTTGCGGGTCTCGGTGGGAGAGGCCCACCGGAAAGAGGGATGGTCCTCTTGGTGTAGCGGAAACGGGAGATTCAACGCGATCGACACACCGTCCCGCGGGTATCGCGATAACCGCTGACGCAAGGCCGGAGGAAGCGAGAAGAGGCCCCTGAACGTCTCATCGAGGCGTTTCAACGCTAAGGACACACCGTCCCGCTGGTCGTCAGGAGCAAAATGCGGCGTGTTGAACCACTTCGCCGTCACCGTGCCCGCAGCGTTGTACTCGGCGATGGGATATTGCCCGTCGTAAAGCAGCCGCTGGGTGACGCCGCTCCCGCTCTGATCGACCCGGATCAAGCGGTTGAAGACGTCGTAGGTGTAGGTGTGCTCGTCACTAGACCAGCCGCTCACCGTCACCCGGATCATGCGACCGCGGGCATCATAGGTGTAGTCGCGGGTGAGGCCCCCGGCGGCGTTCTCCTTCATCTGGGTGCGGCTGCCGTTGGCATCGTGAGTAAATGTCGCCCCCTGGAAACTCCAGCCGCTGTCGGTCAGGGGTCGGCTGACAGCATCCCAAGCGATCTGCCCGTAAATTCCGCTTTGGCTATAGCTCCCCTTGTTGCCGGCCAAGTCGTACGTGTAAAACCCGTAGCTCCACACCGGCGTGCTGTCGCCCTGGAACTCCGCCACCTCGGCGTCGCGAGCAAGCCGCCCCAAGGCATCGTAATAAGACTCGTTGTACCGGCCGTTCGCGAGATCGCTGCGGGTGATGCGGCCCAAGGTGTCGCGGGTGTAGGTGAAGCCGGCGAGGACGGTGTCGGCGCGATCCTTGTGGGTGATCTGGGTAACCTGGCTGGCGTCGTCGTAGGCGTAGCTGCTGGCCACGCCGTTGGGCAGAATCTGCGCGGTCAGGTTGCCGTTGGCGTCGTAGCCGAAGGTGGTGAGGCCCGACGGGGTCTGGCGCTGGACCACGCGGCCGACGGCATCGCGGGTGTAGGTGGTCAGATCGCCCTCGGGACCGGTGAGGCTGGCCAGGCGCCCGGCAGCGTCGTAGCTGTACTGCACGCTCTTGCTCAAGGCGTTGTCGGTGAAGACAGTGGGCCGCCCCACAGCGTCATAAGCGTAGGCGTAGTTGCTGTTGGGATCCACGGCGGTGACCAAGCGGCCCTCGGCGTCGTAGGTGAAGGCGGCAGTGGAATCGGCAGCAAAGGTCTGCTGGATCAGGCGCCCCAGAGCGTCGTAGGCATGCGTGGTCACCTGCCCCAGAGGGTCGGTCAAGGAAGCGAGATTGCCTTCGGCGTCGTAAGCGTACTGCCAGGAACTGCCCAGGGGGTCGGCGCGCTGGGTCAGGCGGTTCAGGGCGTCGTAGCTCCGCGCGTCGGCCTTGCCCAAGGGGTCGGTGACCGCCGTCATCCGGTCCAGAGCGTCGTATTCATAACGGGTCACGGCGGCCAGGGGATTCGTCACCGCCACCAAGTTTCCCACCGGGTCGTAGCCAAGGCGGGTAACCTGATTGGAGCCGTCGCTCGCACTGGTGAGCCGGCTGAGGGCGTCGTAGGTGTAGCTGTTGGTGTTGCTGCTGGCATCGACCACCCGGAGCAGCCGCCCTGCCCCGTCATACTCGAACCGCGTCTGATTGGTCAGCGGATCGGTTACGCGCGACAGATTGCCCACGGCATCATACTCGAATTGAAAGGCGTTTCCGCCGCGATTCGTCAGTCTGACCAGTTGCCCGGTGGCATCGAAAACCCTGGCGATGACGTTGTTTGCCGGGTCGGTCGTGCGGATGCGATTGCCCTGGGCGTCGTATTCGTGCGCCCAGGTGTGGCCATTGCGGTCAGTGGCGCTCAACAGGCGGCTGAACACCGGCTCGTAGGTGAACACGTTGGTTTTATTGGCGGCATCGATCCACGTCAGGAGGTTGCCACGCGCATCGTAAGTCCCAGTGGTCAGGTTGCCGTTGCGGTCGGTGCGGCTCAGGCGGTTGCGGTTGGCGTCCCAAGTGTGAAACTCGCTCTGGTTCGCCGGATCGACCACCTCCGTAACGCGCCCCAGCGCGTCGTAAACGAACCGCCAAGAATTCGACCTCCCATCGGTGAACGTCGTGGTGCGGGTGGCGTCGTCAAAGGCAAAACTCACCGAGACGCCGCCTTTGGAGAGGGTCTGCGGCAGGCGCGTGTTAGCATCCCACGCCGGGGTCGTGTAAGTGATCGTGGCAACGTTGCCCCGCCGATCCGTGATGCTGGTCAGCAGGTTGGCTGCGTCGTAGCCAAATGCCTCGAACTGATTCAGCGGATCGGTGATGCGCGTCAGGCGCCCAGCGGCGTCGTAGGTGAAGCTCACGGTGCGGCCGTCCAGGTTCGGGTCGGTGATCTGCTGCAGGCGGCCGGCCGCATCATACTGGAGCCCCCAAGCCCTCCCGGCAGCAGCCGTGACGCTGGTCAACCGGTTTCCCCCATCGTATGCGAGAGCCAGCGTGTTGTTGTTGGGGTCAACGATCGCCGTGAGACGCTGGTGCGCGCCATCGTCGAACCGGTATTGAATGCCCTCTCGAGTCGTCAGCCGCATCTGGCTGGCCGCCGGTTCTGTCAACGTCAGGTAAACCCCGACCGGCGCCGTGAACGCGGCGCCGTCCTTGAGGAACCGATCCTGCCGCCCGTCGCTCCACAGGACGGTCACATTGCCTGCCGCGTCCCGGACGTAACGGACGTGATACGACAAGCTCCACCCCAGGCCGAAGGGACTGGAAATGTTCCGGTGGTCGGAATTGTATGTCAGGGCGAACTCGACCGGGATCCCGCGGACGGGCACAAAAAGGAGGTTTGGCCGCAGCGTCAGATTGCCGTTGAAGGTGTTGACTGAGATGCCTCGAAACGCCGGTATCAACACGACGCCTCGTTCACTGTAGGATAGGCCGCGATACCCCTCGTTGACCTCTCCACAAACACGCGTAGCGAACCCCGCCACCACGATTAAGGCAAACAATCCACCCAACCAAGTTCGACCCAGAATCAGCGCCGACAGACGACCCTCACGCCGCGCTCGCACAAGAAGTCCTAAAGTCCCGGTCACGGCCAAGCCGAGCGCCCGGGCCTCGGTACGACCCTCGTTCTCGTCAAGCAGGATCAGGCTGGCGTTCGATTCGACAGCCAGTGCAATAGCCTCTGCCTCGCCAGCATCGAGACGTGCCCTGAGTGATGCGAGCAGTGGGCAATTGCCTGGGGTGCGGACATGCAGCCAACCTTCCGTCTGTGCCTGAATCACCGCTGGGGCGCCGGGCCGCTGTGCGGCATCAACTGTCACTTCACGCCAGACCGCCTCGGGAATGAGGATCTCTTGGTGATAGTCTCGGAGCAGTCCGAGTTGCCTGACTGCCCCAAGGCCGATCAGGACCGAGGAGTCACTGACGACCACGGGCATAATCGAGGTCGTTCTGCAGGTCGGCTTCGGTGTAGTGCATGGGGACCGCTCGCCGAGCTAAGACGTCATTCATCTCCCACCGCGAGAGACCCGCGAGGCGAGCAGCCTTACCCAGGCTGAGAATGCCCTGGGCATAAAGCGCAGCGGCGAGCTCAAGCTGCAGACGGGTCCTGGCCTCCCCAGGAGGCAGACGCATAGCCTGCGACACCTCCTCCGGAATCTCCAGCGTAACATTCATGCGCGGAGTCTACTTCGAATCTCGTGCGAAAACAAGCGCCAGGCCTTCGTGAAGACGCTGTCGTTTCCGTGGATTCAGGATGGGCTAGGCCACACGTTCTGTACCTTTCACTGCGCTTGGCACAACGACCATTGGCAACAACTCCTCGGCCGTTCCGCGGCCGCGGGATTCCCCACGCTCCATCGCGTCCGGGAGTCGTGTCACCCCACTCACAATATGCAGATCATGTGGAGGACGACTGGCAAGGGGCCAGTTCAGAGCGTGGAGCTCAGCCGCGCAAGCCGGCCTCGCCGAGGTAATTGTCCAACGACGACACCGGCAACAACGTGATCCCCTGCGGTAACCGGGCGCGACGAGACCCGGGATAAACCACCGCCAGCGAGTCCAGCCCCAGGTCTGCCTGGGCGATCTCCATGGACCGGGTCATCGGCGGGGCGTCGCCCCACTTGAGCTCGAATCCGTGTCGCTGCTCGCCCCGCACCAGGAGCAGGTCGAGTTCCGCGCCGGCGTGAGTGGCCCAGAAATAGCCACGGCAATCTGACGGGCCAACGTCGTCTTGGCCGCCTGGCGGGGCCCCAGCAGGGCCGTTACGGGCGCGCGGGCCAGAGCCGCCTTCACCGCTGCGGCGGGCTCGCGCCGTTGTAGCAGCTTCATGGGGCAGATTCCTACCATTGAAAAGTCGAGTTTGGAAGTCGACTTTTCAATGGCCATCCTCGGCGAGCCGTCCACTCTGGCCGCTTCTGCCCACCTGTTCAACGGCGGTGGTGAGACTGTTTTGAAGCGCAGCAACTCCAAGTCACGGGGTGCCGACAGGGACATCCAAGCGCAGACGTGGGCCAAGGAAG
>VHCO01000371.1 GCA_016871715.1 Verrucomicrobiota bacterium | reverse complement strand
AGGAGGCGGTTTTCGAAGAGCCGCGGGTCCCGGCGGTAGTAGGGCAATTGGTCCTGGAAATAGCTGGCGAAGGCGGCGAGGTCGGACACGATGCGGTTGCTGCTGACCAAACCGCTGCTGAGGATCGCCTGGGCTTCGCCGACGGCCTTGCGGGTGACTTCGTCGCGGTAACCGCGGGCGTCGCTCATGACTTTGCTTTTCTCCTGCTCGGCGGCATTGACCTGCTCGAAGGCTTCGCGCACGTCCACGGGCGCTTTGGTCTCGACGTCGCTGGGTTCGAGGGCGATGCCGAGCTGGAGCGTCTCGACTTTCTGCCGGACGCGTTCGAGGACCAAGTCGCGATAGGCGGCTTTGTTTTTGTAGAGGGCGTCGTCGGCCGTGACGCGGGCGGCGGCATAGAACAACGCGTTATTGACCACGTTGGTCAGGATCTCGTTCCCGTTGGCGAAGTCGAAGGTGTATTGGATGGGGTCGGAGATCCGGTATTTGATGGTGGCGCGGGCGTGCATGATGTTGCCGTCGGCGGTGAGGGTGTACCCGTCGGCTTCGGGGCTGAGGAACCCGCGCGGTGGGGGGTCTTGGTTTTGGGCTTCGAGTTCGGGCGTGGTGGCATGCCAGCCGGCGGTCGAGGTGACGGTGTGGCTTTCACCGACGCGGATGCGGACCGGCTGATCGATGGGGTAAGGCCACGCCCAATGCCAGCCGGGTTCGAGGAGGCGTTCGGCGCCTGTACCCACGGGTTTGCCGAAGCGGAGCAAGACGGCCACTTCGCCCGGCTTGACCACGAAGATGCCCGAGCCCAGGAAGAGCAGGACCAAGCCCACCATGATGACTTTGACGATGGCGAAGCTGCTGCGCAGGGCCTCGGCGAGGGCCTGCGAGCTGGCGTCCTCGAGCGGGACAGGCGGTGTCGACCCCGGCCCGGCGGGGGCCGGCGGGGGCTGCGGTGAGGAGGGCTGAGCGGGCGGATGATGAGGATCGTTCATGGGAGGCGTCCTCGGGTGGCTTAGCGGGTCTTGGCGGGCAACTCGGGCTGGCCCTTGAGCAGATCGAACGGCGGGGTCTTGGTGTCCAGGATGAGCGTGGCGCGTTCCTTGAGGGATTGTTCGAGGGCGTTGAGCTTGAGCAGAAACACGGCGAGCTCAGGATCTTGCTCGAAGGTCTTGAGCGCGGCGGCGGAGGCGGCGTCAGCCTGGCCCTTGATGACGGTGGCGCGCCGTTCAGCCTCGGCGAGGATCTTATCGCGCTCGTAGTCCGCCTCGGAACGGATGCGGATCGCTTCGGCCGCGCCTTCGCCCTGGAACTGTTTCACGAGCTGTTCGCGTTCGGCCTTCATGCGCTCGAAGACTTTGGTGGTGATGCTTTCGGGCAGGCCGATTTGTTTGATGCCGAGGAGCACGACCTCGATACCGCTGTTGGCGGCGGCGCGGGGTTTGATGGCCGCGAGCATCTCGGTCTCGATGTCATCGAACTTGAGTTCGTCGGCGTTGGTCGAGATGAAGTCGCTGAGGGGATGTTGGCCGACGACGCTGTTTTGGGCGGCGCGCAAGAGGATCTCGAGGTTGGACTCGGCGCGGTCGAGGTCGCCGCCGAAGCGTTCGAGGAAGATCCTCGGGTCGGTGACACGCCAGCCCAGGTAGACCTCGATCATGAGGATGCGGCCGTCGCGGGTGGTGGTTTGCTCGTATTTCTTGGCGAAGTTGCGGGTGCGATTGTCGAAGCGGTGGACGCTTTGGATCGGCCAGGGGAGGCGGAAGTAAAGTCCCGGTTCGCTGCGGGTACTCGAGTATTTGCCGAAGGTGGTGACGACGGCGGACTCGGTCTTGCGCACTTGGTAACCGAAGAGCATCGCGACGAAGATCAGGAGGACCACGCCGCCGGTGAGGAGGGTGAGGGTGTTGCGTTTCATACAAGACACGGGCAAACGTCTAGCGGGCTAGTTCCGCGGGACAGGCACCGGGACATCCAGCAAATCGGGCCGGAGTTTGTCCTCGAGGTTCAGGGTGACGACATCCTGGACGTTGGTCGGCACCAGGACGTATTTCCGGCTGCTGCCAATCGAGCGGCTGAGGGTGTCCAGGTAAGTCCGCAGCCGGTAGACCTCGGGCGAGGCCTGGGCGGCGGCCATCTGGTTGGTGAAGCGGCCGGCGGCCCCTTCTGCGACGGCGGTCACGCGGGTCTGGTAGGCGAGGGCCTCGTTAAGTTTGCGGGCGGCCTGGCCCTTGGCGACCGGCACGTTGGTCGCGGCGTAACCGCGGGCGAACAGGTTGGTGGCCGCGCGTTCTTGCAGGGCGCCAATGACCCGCTCGAAGTCCGGGGCGACCTTGACGGGCGGGTGGATTTCGTGGAGGCCGACGAAGAGGATGGTGACGCCGATCTCGAACTCGTCCGCGCGCGCTTGGATCCGGGCGCGCAGGTCTTCGGCGGCCTGCTGCCGTCCGGCGGCCATGATGTCGTCGAGATCCACACTGACAAGGTAGCGGGTGACTTCGCCGTAGGCGAGGCGTTCAAGCAACTCGCCGCCGTTGACGTGTTGGTAGGCGAAGTCGCGCAGGTTAGACACTTGGTATTGGACGGGGATATTGACGGCAAGGAGGTTGACGGGGACGGTTTGCTCGAGGGCCAGACGGTTGGTGGCGTCTTGGGTGCGGCTGGCGACCAGCAGGTTGAACTCTTCTTTGGCGTGGTGGGGCTTGGACCAGATCATGACCCGCTCGCTCGCGGTTGGGGCAGGGCTGCCATGCGTGTCGTGATCGTCCTCGTGCTCGTCGTGGGCCACGCCGATGGTGAAACTCTGGATGCGGTCGGTCTGGTAGCGGTAGACCCGGCTGATGGGCCAGGGCAACTTGAGATGGAGGCCGGGATCGAGGACGGCCTGGCCCGCGGCAGGTCGGCCGAATCGTTCGAGGAGCCCCTGCTCGCCGGGCTCGATGACCACGAACATGGTGGAGACCAGGACCACCGCCAACTGGATCAGCACCAGCCGGGCCAGGGCCTGCTCGAGGAAACGGTAAAACCAGGTCTCAGAAACCTTGAAGCCGAACTGGTAGTCGAGGGCTTGGGCGGCGGTAGTGATGAGCCCGCCCGGTTGGCTCAACAGGCCGAGCAACCGGCTCTCGTAGAGCGGAAGGGCGGCTTGGCCCTTGACTCGCGGCCGGTAGATCTCGAACACGAGTCGGAGGAGGCTTTCGAGGGCGACCAAGCCTAAGACGACCACGAGCAGGCGCGCCACCACCAGGTCCACACCCGGGTAACCGGCCCAGGCGGCGACCTCGACCAAGGCGCTGACCAGGCTCAAGAGGGCTCCGAGGAGGAGGTAGCTAGCCTGGGGGCGGAGGAGGCGATGGGCTTGGAGGCGGGCGAGGACAGCGGAGTATTTGCCGAACTGGAAGGCGAGCAAGGCGAACAAGCCATACAGGGCCATGGCCACGGTGCCGCGCTCGGGCGGGGCGGGCAGATCGTTGCTGAGGTGTTGCCAGAGCAGGTAGACGGCGACACCCTCGGCCAGCAAGAGCACCATCGCAAAGACCGGGACGAAGAACCGCCCGAATTGCTCCCGCGCCCGTCGCGCGGGAAAGGTATCGACGGCTTGCTCGGCGAAGAGGCTGGCGCTGCCGGCGCGTTTCTTGAGTTCATCGAACTCCATCTGCTCGAGCCGCTCGCGCTCCTCGAGGCGCATCTGCAAGTAGCTGACGGCTGCGACGAGAAATCCTAGGCCGAGAAAGACAGCCCCGACCAAGCCGGCGGCGGAGTGCGCGTAGCGCGCCACGGCGACGGTAGCGGCGCCGAGGGCACCCAGGAGCCACCAGTTGATCAGACCTTTGCGGTGAATCGTTGCTTCCATGCGCCTCTCAGTTCAGTTCGCGATCTTCGAATAGGATCAGGGCGGCGGCCAGGGCGGCCCCGAGGTACGCCCCCGTGTAGCCCATGGCTCGGCCGACGTAGCTCCACGGGATGGACTTCTGGTTGTCCAGGGCATCGGCCATCCAGAACAACTGCCAGTTGGGCAGGAGGGTATAGAGCAGGCTGGCCCACCATTCGCCCTGCTCGGCGCGCTGGCCGAAGAGGTAATCGGACATCAGGCCCAAGATGAAGACCCCCGTGCAAATGGCGAGGGTGGGGATCATCTCGAAGCGGGTCGAGCAGGCTAGAGCCAAGGCCGCGAGCACCCAGAGGGCCAGTAAGATGAGCACGGCGGCCGGCACCAACCGCCAGTCCACCACCCCTTTCTTCCCAAAGGCCAGTTCCCGCGTCGTGAAATACTCGATGCAGACCACCGCCACTGTGGCCAGGATCACCAGCGCGAACACGGCATCGGCCACAAACGGCCGTTGCAGAAAGTAGTTCAAGAAGCCGGCCACCAGGTATGCAAGGGCCATCGCGCCGAAATAGATGAGCAGGGCCGGTCGGTCCGCGGCGTCGTAGGCGTCGTAAGCCATCCGACTGGCCAGCAGCGTCGCCAGGAGGTTGAAGTAGGTCAACAACGTCAGGCCGCCGGCCAGGCCGATGAACTTGGCCAGAATAAACTGCGTGCGGCTCACCGGCTTGGCCATCACCGCCAAGGCCGTCCCGGTCCGAATTTCGTGGGCGACCGAGGCGGAGGCGCTCAAGACTGCCCCGACGAGCCCCGAGAAGAGCATGACCGCCAAGGTGCTGTCCTTCACCATCTTGGGATCGTCGCCGAAGCCGAAGTAGGGCACGGCCGCCAGAAACACGCCGAACGCGCCGGAAGCCGTCAAGAGCAGCAGGTAGACCGGCTGCCGCACCAGCTCCATAAACGCGTTACTGGCAATGGTGATGAACTGTCTCACGCCGAGAATCAAACTGCGTACGATGTCGAACCGGCCCAACGAATGCAAACCGATTCCCCCGCCGCGGCGAATGCGGTCCCGCCCCGCCCGGCCTCCCCAAGCGCAACGGCCCAAGAACGCACCTGCGCGCGGCGGGGGGAATAGACCAAATGCGGCCGGATGGGAAGTGTGCTTTTGACGGCACACACCCGTCGGCTGCGCGCGGCCGAGGCCGGTGCCGGTGCTCGCGGTTCGGTTGGGCCGGCGGCTCGAGTCGGGGCGATCACCGCTGGGCTACAGGCCCAACGTACGCCCGAGCGATCACGACGTTGTCGAAACAGACCACGTTCACGGGGTTTTGGGTCCAGCGATCGGTGACGTAGCTCTCGAGGGTGAGGGCGTTGGCGCGGAGCGAGGCCGTCTTGCGCCAGTTGATGCCTTGCCAATGCCCCTGGAGGACGCCGTCGATCCAGAAGGCCTGCTCGCCGTCGGGCCGATCCGGCGTGTTGTGCTGCAACATGAACTCGACGCAAATCCATCGATCCCGCGCGATCAGGGGTGCGTCCGGAACGCCGAACGAGTTGCCCCAGTACTTGCCGTCTCGCGCCGGCGCCATCTCGTGCCAGTAACTGTAGAAATTCCACCGGCCCGGCGCCGGCCAGCGCCCCCAGTTGCCCCACGGCTCGATCGCCGTCGAAAACCGCTCCGTGCCTTCCGGCTTGAGCCCGGCGCCGCCAAACCCGCTCCACCGATGGCTCCCGAGCAGGCCTTTGTTGGCGCGCAGGGTCACGAAATGGTGGACGTAGTCGCACTGAGCATCAAAGCGGGTGTAGAACCGGATGAAGAGTGTCTCGGCCGACTCGAACCACTTGGTCAGGCCGCCCCCCGTGTCGTTCGCCAGGTGCGCCTCGACCCGAAGGCAGCGCCGGCCTAGACCCTCCCCCGCGTCGGCGCCCGGAACAGCGAACGTGAGCACCTTGCCTGCGGGATTGCGCGCTTCGTCCCAGCCCTCCCCGAGCGGGCCAGACTCGAAATCGTCGGCGAATATTACTTGCGGATTTTCCGCTATACCACGGTCCCCCGGGAAAGCGGCGGCCAGGCCGGGGCCGCTCGGCAGGCGGCTCTGGCGGGCAAGGTTCCGTGGGCCGTCGGGGTCGCCGCACCAAGCCGGCCTGGCGCAGAGCAGCACCGCGGCGGCGGCGGCTACTGCGGCCATGGGATAGACGACCGTCTGCAAATCAGTGGCATCAATGCCGGTGGACGCGCAAACAACATTCGACGTCCACTGGGTGTATGAACAAACAACAAGCTATCCTTACCGGTCAAGCTGGCGGAGTGCAAGGCGCCAGCGCCCCCCCTGATCGGCGCCGGCGGAAACGGTGGAAGATCGGGCGCGCCGAGTTTGTTCGATTCCTCGTTTCGCCCCGTGACCCCAGCGGCTGGCCCGGCGGTCCAGCCCTACCTCTTGCGGCGTGGTAGGGCGCGACCGCTGGGCGCGCCGGCGGAAACGGCGGAAGATCGGGCGCGCCGAGTGT
>VHCO01000370.1 GCA_016871715.1 Verrucomicrobiota bacterium | reverse complement strand
CTCAGCGATGCCGTGCAAGATCTCGGTCGTGTAGGCCAGACCCGATCGCAACGCAACCGCGACTTCCAAGCGGCGCTCTCTCACGAGAGGAAAGGGGACTGCACTTCGGCAGAATTGCAACAAAAATGAGGCCGTTATGCCATTGTCCCCGCGACCTCGCAGCCCCACATTCAACGCGTGCCCGCAATTCTACTCATCTGGCGAGGTGCAGGCTGCTCGTGGCCGCGAGCGTGGTCGCCCGCCCAAGGCCGGCCCGCCAGTCCCCCATCAGGCCTACCATCCGAAACCATGACGGGCGGCCAGTCGGTCTCACCATCGCAGTCCTAAACAGCAGAGCATCGTGGCGTATCAACCTGAGATTATGAAAATCATCCAACTCATCCTGGCCAGGCTGAGCCCGGCGGTCCTCGCGGTCGGCCTGGTCACCGTGCTAACGGCGCCGGCTTACGCCCGCGACATCCGCGAGGATGCCATCCTCCGCGTGACCTTCGACCAAAACGATCCCACCGACCGTAGCGCGGGCCTGGTCTCCCCGGCCATCACCGCCAATAACGTGACCTATACCACCGCCCTGCCCCAGATGGCGAACAGCTCCGGCACCGCCGCGGTCTTCAACGGCACCGATTCGCTGATTTCTTACGGGTTGGGTGCGGACAACGAATTGAAGATCGAAACCGCCCTCACCTACCATGCCCGCGTCAAGCATGATGCGGCCGCGATCGCCGGCGGCCGGCCGGAACAGTGGATCATGGGCCGCTTCAGCGGTGGGCGCGTCAGCATCCTGAGCACCTCAGCCGCCGCCGCTGGGGCAAGCTCCTTGAACGTGTTCGGCTTCTGCGCCGTTGGCGGAGCCTGGTTTGCCCAGGCCAACCGGGGGGGCTTAACGCCCGGAGTCTTCCACGATGTCTCGATGCGATTCAATCCGGGGATCTCGGTCACCCTCACCGTGGTGAATGCCGAGACGGGCGAGTTGGTTGGAACCACCGTCATCAGCACCACTCAAGCCGTGCTCACCGACGCCGCAACCCCACTCGAAGTAGGCAATCGCACCACCTCGCCCGTGCCGCTCAACGGGGTAATCGAGCAGGTCAACGTCTGGAACCGCGTGTTAGGCGATGACGAAATCATGGCGATCTCGACGGACGACGGCTTCATCGAGCTCGACTATACGATCGACCTCATCAAAGACCTGCAACCGGCCAACAATGGCCAGTTCCTCCCGGCCAGCACGGCCATTGCCTTCACCTCCCTTTCCCCAGTGGGGGTGAATCCCGACGGAATTCGTCTGGAACTCAACGGTGTGGACCGCTCGGGCGATCTCCAGATCACGGGGACGCCCCAGAACCGCACCGTGCGATTCACCCAGTTGCAGGCCAACCGGGAATATGTGGCCCAGATCAGCGTCAACGATACCCAGGGCCATTCCAAGACCGCCAGCCTCCGCTTCAACACCTACAGCGAAGGTTTGGTCATCTTCGAGGCCGAAGACTACAACTTCCAGAGCGGCCAGTATATCAACAACCCCGCACTGTCGAGCTTCCCCGGCCCGAATAACTACCTGGACCGCTTGAGTGTCGATGGAATTGACGCCCACCCCATCGCTGCTCCCGGCCAGACGCTTTACCGCATTGACGACATCGTGGGCACCGCCTATAGCGACGATCGGCCCTTCCGGCCCAATTACGTCGAGGCCCGACTCACGGATCCGGGCGTCGAGGATTACTACGTGGGCTGGTTTGGCCCCGGTGCGTGGCTGAACTACACCCGCCAATTCCCGGCCAACAGCTACCGCGTTCTGGCTCGCCTGGCCAAGGGCGGCTCGGGCACGTTCGTCGCGCAACTCGATCTGGTGACCAGCGATCGCCGCGTGGCCAACCAAACGACCTTCCCCATCGGCCGTTTCCTCGGCGCCGCCACCGGCGGCGCACAGACCTACGCGTTTACGCCGTTAACGGATGTCGCCGGCAACCCGATCGTCTTGAGCCTGAGCGGCGAACAAACGCTCAGGTTCACGCTGCTGTCGGGTGCGGACAACCTCAACGCCAACTATTTCCTGTTCATTCCGGCGCCCTCCGACGGCCTGCCCTTCGTCACCGCCATCCAACCGCTCCCGGATGCGATCGACGTCCCCACCAACGCGCCCGTCGAGATCAAGATCCTCAATCAACAGTACCAGGTCGTGCGCAACAGCATTCGCATCGAGCTCAACGGCCAGGACCTCACCGGCCATGCCCAGATCGCCAGCGGGACCGAGGGGGTCAGCATCCGCTACCAGACCCCCGGCTTCCCGATGGAATCGGTGCAAGCCGTCAAGGTCACCTTCCAAGATACCGCCACGCCGCCTAACCCTTATTCCGTCCAGTGGCAGTTCACCGTCAAACGCGTCCCCTCGGGCAACACTCCCGAAATCTTCCAGGACGCCATCTTCCGCGTCACCTTCGATGGCAACAGCACGGCAGATATCACTACCGGTAACGTCTCGCTGGCCACCACGGAAAGGGACATCGCCTACACGACCGACCTGCCCCCGATGGCCAACAAGACCGGCGCGGCCGCTCTCTTCAACGGGACCACATCCTTCATCTCCTACGGCCTCGGCGCCGGCGACGAGCTGAAATGGGAATCGGCCTTGACCTACCATTGCCGCGTCAAGCTCAACGGCAGCGCCTTTGGCGGCAGTGCTGAACAGTGGTTCATGGGTCGCTTCCGCAGCGTCGACCAAGGAAATAACACGCGCGTGACCGTGCTCTCGAGCTTCGGTGGCCCACGCCGCTTCTTCGGCGGAGTCTCCGCGGTCGGCTCCGGCTGGCTCGTAGGGCTGATGGACAACACCGCGGTGTTGCCGGATGTCTTCTATGATGCGTTTGTACGGTTCGATCCAGGGGTGGGCGTTTACTTCGACGTGTTCAACGCCGAGACCGGTCAACGGGTGGGCGTGGCGAAGGCGAACCTCACGCCCGTAGATACCCTCATGAACGCCAATTCTCCGCTGGATGTCGGGAACCGGACCATGGCCTCGACCGTCCCCCTCAACGGCGCCATCGAGCAGATGAACATCTGGAATCGCGCCCTCTCCGATGCGGAGATTGCGGCGATCAGCTATGGGCCGAGCACTAAGGTCGAGATCCGGATCACAACCATCGCGCTGGTGTCGGCCGCCACCTTGCAGATCCAGTTCGAGACGACCCATCCCACCCGGCCCTATGGCCTGGTGCAAGCCACCACCTTGACCAACCCAACCTGGACCGAGGTCGCCGGCGTGACTTTCACACCAGCCGCCGGCAAGGTGATTGCAGCCCAATTCGCCGCGCCAAGCGAATCGCCCCGCTTCTTCCGGATCGTCGTGAAATGAGAGCTGCACCGTGGCGGTGAGGCTCTCCAGGGGCCTCACCGCCGCTCCTTCCTCGCAAACGCCTATGAAAGATTCTACCCCTATCCCATCGGGTCCAACGCCGCGCCGCTGCGCCGGCTTCACGCTCATCGAACTGCTCGTGGTGATCGCCGTCATCGCCATCCTCGCCGGCATGCTCCTCCCCGCACTCGCCAAGGCCAAGACCAAGGCCCAGGGCATCCAATGCATGGGTAATGGCCGGCAACTCATCCTGGCCTGGCTTATGTACCCCGACGACAACGAGGGCAAGGTCCCGGATAACATGACGGGCCGCGCTAACGAGAGCTGGGTCAAAGGCTGGCTCGACTTTGATCCCAACAATTCGGACAATATCAGCGTCGACACCCTGCTCAGCGGCCAACTGGGCCCCTACACCAAGAACCATTCCATCTACAAATGCCCTGCCGACCGCAGCATCGTCCAAGTGACGCGCGGACGCAACATCGGCACCTACCCACGCGTCCGCAGCGTCTCGATGAACTGTTACGTCGGCTATAATCGCGATCGCGATGCCATCGATCAGTTGTTCGGCGATAATCCCAACTACCGCAAGTTCTTCAAACTGTCCGACATCGCCAGCTCAGCCTCGCTCTGGATCATCCTCGATGAGCGGGAAGATAGCATTAACGACGGCTGGTTCGCCGTGTCCATGAACGGTCACCCCAACCAGCCCCAATCGTACATGTTCCGCGACTATCCCGCCAGCTACCACAACGGCGCGGGTGGGTTTGCCTTCGCCGACGGCCACTCGGAGATCCGCAAGTGGCTCGATCCGCGTACCAAACCGCCGATCGTCAAAGGCGGACTCATCCCCCTGGGTCAAGCCTCGCCGAACAACCGCGACATCTCATGGTTGCAGGACCGCACCACGGTGCCCTTGAACTAGGAGGCGGCGCTAAAATTATGGCCAACGATGTCCTGGTCATTGTCGGCGACGGCTCGGAGACCGTCGATACGCTCTACCCCATTTTTCGCCTCCAGGAGGACGACTTCGTTCCGGTCGTCTCCGGGCCCGAAAAGAAGCGCTACCACATGGTCCTGCATGAAGTGGCGCCCGGATGGGAAGTAACCCGCGAGTTCGAGGGCTATACCATCGAGGCCACCATCGCATTCCGAGAGGTTCGGCCCGAAGAGTACCTAGGCATCTTCTTCTCGGGCGGGCGTGCCCCGGAATACCTGCGTTACCATCCAGACCTCATACGCATTACGCGCCATTTCTTCGAGGTCAACAAGCCCGTCGGCTGTGTCTGCCATGGCGTGGAAATCCCCGCCCATGCCGGCGTGCTCCGGGGCCGTCGCATGGCGACCGTGCCAAAGTGCCGCGCCGACCTCGAGGCGGTCGGGGGCATCTTCGTCAACGAACCGTGCGTCGTCGATGGCAACTTGGTCAGCGGCCGCACCTATCACGATCATGGCCGTTACGTCGGCCGCTGGATCCAACTGCTGAAGGAAGCCCGCACGCGACGGAGCGAATTCGACCTGAACGGCCAGCCCGCTTGCCCAGCCTAGAAGCGCTGAACGCATCGGCTCGTGACAACCCCCGCCCCCCTGACACCATGAACGGCCACCGCATCAGCCGCCGCACCGCCTGTCAGCTCCTGACCGGAGCTCTGGCGGGCCTGGTCCAACGCCCCGGTCGGGCCGGACCATCCCAACCCTCGACCCAACCACCCCCAGCCTTCCGCCTCCATTACCTGCTCGCCTCGAGCCTCTACGGCACCCTGCCCCTGGAGACGATCCTCCCAGAAGTGCGCCGAACCAGCGCCGAAGAGATTGACCTCTGGCCACGCGTGCATGGCAACCAACGCGAACAAGTCGAGGCGATGGGCTGGGAACGCTTCGGGGCGCTGCTCGAAGAGCACCGCGTCAAACTGGGTGCCATCACCCGCTTCGATCTGGGGCCGTTTCGCCTCGAACCCGAATTGAAGTTCGCTCAGCAGTTCGGCGCCCGGTTGATCGTGACCGGCAGCAGTGGCCCAGCCAACGCGACAGGCGCTGACTTGAAGCCGGCCGTGAAGGCCTTCCTCGAAAAGCTCAAACCGCACGTCGCGGCTGCCGCCGCCGCCCAGGTGACCATCGGCATCGAAAATCACGCCAACGCTCTCATCGCGAGCCCCGACTCGATCCGTTACTTCGCCGAGTTGGCCCCGCCCAGCCACCTCGGCATCGCCCTGGCGCCCTATCACTTGCCGCAAGACCCGGCCCTCTTGGCCCAGTTGATCGGCACGTTGGGCTCGAAACTAGCCCTCTTCTATGCCTGGCAGCACGGCGCCGGCGCCTCGAAGAAGCTGCCGAAAGAGGAGGAGATGAGCCAAATGCCCGGATATGGGCCCTTGGATTTCAAGCCGCTGCTCGAGGCCCTGCGCCAAATCCAGTATGCCGGCCCGACCTCCATCTTCATGCATCCAGTGCCGCGCGGCATACCCATCCTCCCCACCGCCACCGAGGTCACCGGTGCCATCAACACCTCCCGGCGCTACCTGGAACAGTGCCTGTCGCAACCCCAAACGGAGCTCGAAAACGTGTAGACGGCGCAGGTCAAACCTGCCAAAAACACTCGCACTCACTCACCTCTCCATGATGAACCCTCGCCCACTCCCACTCCCGGTCTCTCGGCGCGCCTGGTTGAGACAATCCCTCCGCGGCACTGCCGCGCTCGCCCTCCTGCCCAGCATCGTTTCACCCGCAGCCCTGGGCCAAGGCCCTCGCCCCGCCCCAAGCCGGCGGTTGACCATGGGCATGCTCGGGCTCGGTAGCATGGGGATGCGCCATATCCTGGGCTTCCTGCAGGAGCCCGATTGTCAGATCACCGCCGTCTGCGACACCGACGCCGCGCGCCGGCTCGAGGCCGTGAACGCCATCAACCAGAGCTACGGCGACCAAGGCTGCACCCAAGAGGCGGACTTCCGAGACTTGATCGCGCGGAAGGACCTCG
>VHCO01000369.1 GCA_016871715.1 Verrucomicrobiota bacterium | reverse complement strand
CCACTCGTGCAGCGGCTGCTGCGCCACCAGGGCGAACCGCTCCGCGTCGCTCAGTCGCTCCGGCCGACGCCGCCGCCGATCCAGAAACGCGTCCCAGTCCGCCCCCACCACCCGGAAATAGACGCGTGTGACATTGCGATACCGCACCTGGATCTTCGGCCAAGGCGCGCCCCAAATCCGCTCGGTCACCAACTCCGCCCCCCTGCTCTCGATCTCCGCCACCAGATTCGCGCAGAGCCGGCCTCCCGCGCTGGCCGGATGCGCCTGCTGCCCGCGCAACGCCAACAGACGCGCCTGGACATAGTCGCCCTCGCCACGCAACCGTTGCGCCTCATGCCACAAGGCCAGCGACGCCAGTTCGTGATCTCCGTTCTCCTTCGCAAACCGTTCCAGCGCCGCTTGCACTCGCCCATCCCGCGCCTCGCCGCGAGCCACGTTCTTGCCCCACACCAACCGCGCCAGGTCCGCATCCAGAAAAGCGGACCGATCCGCATCCGCTTGGTGAAAGCGCAACAGCTCTTGGTAGAGGCGAATCGCCTTGAACGCAGGCGCCTGCGTGTCCGTCGTCGCCGGCTGCCACTCGAGGAATTCTCCGGCAGTTCCGATGATCGGGCTCTCGGCTGCAACCTCGAAGGCGTCCTCGGGCAGCGCCGCCGCTTGCTCGCCGGAGGTGTAGAAGCTCAGGGCCTCCTGGGCGATGAAATCGTAGAGCGTGGGCCGATAGGCGTCGGGCACGGTGCCTCGGGCCAAGAGTGCATCGTAAGTGGCGATCGGGATCGCCTTGAGCTGCGGCGCCGCCGCCAGCGCCCGCGTAAAGTGTCGATCGATCTCGGCAAAAAGGCGTGGCAAGTCCCACGTCGTGAAATCGGCCCCCGGCGCTTGCGCCGTCGCCGTCCGGCGCATGAATCGCCAACGATTCTGCTGGAAGTAATGCCAGTACCAATGCGCCAACACCGCCTCGAGCACCGGCTGGATCGCCTCCGGCGCCTGCGCCAGCTCCACCGTAAGACGCCGGACGCGTTCCTCGGGACGGTTCCCCTCGATGCCGCTCTCGAGGACGATCTTGCGCGCGATGGCCTTGACCGCTTCCGCCCAAGCCCGCTCCGCCAACGCCCCTTCGAGAATCGGTTTTAGCTCGGCGAGCGCCGTTTGCGGCAAGCCCTTCTGCACCGCCTCCTCGACCCGCTGCCAACGAGCCGCGCGGGGTCCGGCAGCCAAGCTGGTGTTCATCGACGCAACCGTGACCACGGCCAGTAAGCCGCACAGCATCCCATTCATAGTCTAGCTCCAGCCACAGTGCCCGGTGCGCCCAGACACCGCAACCCGAGATTAGACGGCGTTCCACCCTCGCTGCTCCCAGGGCCAGCGCGCCACTCCCGGCCGCGTGTCCGCCCGTTTAGCCGTGAATCAACAACTGGATGTTCTCGGGCAAACTGCGGGCCACCTCCGTCACCACGTTCCCTTTCAGGAGCTGGACCAACCGCGTCCGCTGCGGAGAACCCAACATCAACATGTCCACCCCCAGCGTCGCTGCCAAATCCAGGATCGTCAGGGCCGGATTATCGCTGACGGCAAACACCGGGATCACCGTCACGCCGTGCTCCTCTCCCAACCGCAACATCGCCGTCATGATCGCCGCAGCCGCCGGATCTTCCTGCCATCGCGCCCGGTGCTGCCCGGGCAGCGTCCGGGTCAGCACCACCGCCACTTCCTTCACAAACAGCACATACAAACCCGCCTGTCGCAGCCGCGCTTCCTCGAGCGCAAACCGCAACACCGGCGTCACACCCCGCGCCGCCACCAAAATCGTCCGGCCCGGCTCGAGCTGCAACTGGAGGTCCGGAACCGCCTTCGGAGCGACGTGCACCGCGATCTCCTCCGGCACAATCACCGTGCGTAACCCCGCCCGGCGCTGCGTGTAACCCCGTAAACCTAAACCCACCCCCAACACGCAAATGGCAAAAAAGAGGGCGTCGTTGTTCACCCGCGCAATCGTGACCTCGACCGCAAACATGACGGCAAATGTGGCCGCCATGATGCCCCGCTCGCACCAAGCCAACTTGAGCCGCCGATTGAACGTGCACGACCCCAGGTTCACCGCAATCGCGCCCACCACCCCAATCGCGTACAGGCGCGCCAAAGCCTCGAGATCAGCCCCCGTAGCCAACACGGTCGCCACCGGCAGCAGCGTGGCCAGCGCCCACGGCCACCACGGCACGCCATGCGGATTAAGCCCCACAAACGCCCGCGGCATCTCCTCATCCCGCGCCAGCATGTAGAACAGCCCGATCAGCGCTGCGATCGCCGTATTCACCGCGCTCAGCAACAACAACCCGATCACCAAACCCACCACCACCCCAACCACCTGCCCAAACGCCGGCGTCCACGCCAATGCCCCGTATTGCACCCCCAAAAAACGCAGCATGTAATCCCGCTGCGCCACCGGGTCCGGCGCCAATTCCTTAGGCAACGAGACCATCGCCCAGCCCAACAACACCGTCGCCACCACCACCTCCAACGCGACCGGCACAATCGCCTTGCGCGCCGTCAACCCCACCCGCGGCTGGTCCATCGTGCTCCCCGGGTCGAGCTTCATCACCCCCGTCAGGTTCGCGATGGCCTCGACCCCGCTCAGCGCCAAAATGATGGCGACAAAACTGACCCAGTTCTTGCTCCAGCCACCTTGCGGCCATTCGAGATTCGCCAGCGACAGATGCGGCACACTCAACACGACCACCCCGCCCACCACCACCACCGTCGGCACGGCCAACCATACCGCCAGGCTCCCCGTGTGCTTAGGCCCAAAATAGTTCACACCCCCTATCGCCAATATCGAAGCCGCCGTCGCCAATGCCACCTGCTCCCGCGGCACTCCGAAGTAGTTCACCGCCGAGTTGCAGCTCAGCGCCGCCGTCACAATGAAGTTCGCCACCAACAACAAGGCCCCAATCGCCGCCAACAACCGGCTCTGGTCCCGCGCCGCCGAGTACACCCCGCCCCCGTCCGGAAAGTGCCGGCACACCAACACGTAGTTGTACCCCACCACCGCCGTCAGCGCGCAGACCGCCACAATCAGGGGCAACGAAGCGTACCCGGTAAAAAAGAAGGCCAACCCAATCACGTAGGCCTTGCTCGTCCCCCAATCGCCGTAGAGCAATGCCGCCGCCCGCTTCCAATCCACATTGCGGGGCCGGTGTACCCCAACCTCACTCATCGTCGCGTTCGCCCCCCGCCGGTTCAACGGGCAAATGCCGCCGCAGATACCGCGTCAGCGCCTCGTACAAATGCCGCCGCGTGGTCGCCCCTTCGCTGAGGGAATGGCTGCGGTTCGGGTACACCAACTGGTCGAAGGCCTTGTTGTGCGCAACCAACTCGTTCACCAGCGCTTCGCAGTTCTGGTAGTGACAGTTGTCGTCCCCGGTCCCATAAACCAACAGCAGCGAGCCGCTCAGTTGCTGCGCATGCGTAATCGGCGACCCATCCTTGAATCCGGCCTCGTTGTCCGCCGGCAAACCCATGTAGCGCTCTTGGTATATCGTGTCGTAATACCGCTGATCGCTCACGAACGCAATCGCCATCCCCATCCGATACACCTCCGGATACCGGAACAACGCATTGAGCGTCATCGACCCCCCACCGCTCCAACCCCACACCCCAACCCGACCCGGATCCAAATACGCCCGCTCCGACAACACCCGACGCGTGGCCGCTGCCTGATCCGCCGACGCCAGAATCCCCACCTGCCGGTAAATGCACTTGCGCCATTCACGCCCGCGCGGCGCTGGCGTGCCCCGATTGTCCACGCTCACCACCACGTAGCCCTCCTGCGCCAAGAAGCAGTGCCAAAGGTAGTTGTCGCCACCCCACCGGTCCAACACCGTCTGCCCCGCCGGCTCCCCATAGACATGCACCAACATCGGGTAACGCCGCCCCGGATCGAACCCGGGCGGCTTCAAACACCAACCGTCCAACTCGACCCCCTCGCCGACCGCCACCCGGAAAAACTCCTGCCCCGGTCGATCGAGCCGATCCAGCTTCGCCCGCAACTCCGAGTTGTCCGCCAACACCCGCACCCGGCGATGACGCGGCAGCCGGATCAAATCGACCACCGGCGGCTGGCCAAACCTCGAATAGGTGTGAAAGGCCCACCGCGCGTCCGGCGAGAGCGTGTACGCATGCGTGCCGGGTTGACCCGCCGGCGTCACTCGATCGAGGTCCCCACCCCCATCGAGCCGCACCCGGAACAAGGACCGTTGCGTCGGATCGTCCGGCGACGCCGTCACATAGACCCAGCCCCGCCGCTCATCCACACCCACCACGTCCAAGATGTCGGCCGCGCTCGAGGTCAATCGCGTCGTCGTCCTCCCCGAGCGCGAAACCAGATACGGCCTGCGCCAACCGTCCTGTTCGCTCACCCAAAGAAACCTTCGCCCCCCAGCCAGCCAATGCCACTCCTCGACCACATCCACCCACGCCCCGTCGCGGTCCGTCAGCAGCACCTGCGTGCGGCCCGTCTGCGCGTGGCCCCGAATCAGGCTGTTCGCATTCTGCAGGCGGTTGAGCTGCTGGAACACGACCGAACGCGAGTCCGGCGCCCACTCCAGCTCCGGAATGTAGTGGTTGCGCGGATCCGCATTCGGGCGAAACCACCGGGTAGGGCCCCCGGCCGCGCTGACCACCCCCACCCGACAGGCTGAGTTGGTTTCGCCTGCCTTAGGGTACTTGAACCCTTTCAGCTTCGGATACAGCCCGTCCGTGTAGTTCACCAGTTGAAACTCCCCCACACCGGACGTGTCGAACTGCCAGTACGCAATCCGCCGCCCGTCCGGACTCCAACGGAACCCGTGCCGCAAATGAAACTCCTCCTCGTTCACCCAATCCGAGGTCCCGTTGATCGTCTCCGCGTCCCCGTCCGTCGTCAGGGCCGTCACGGTTCCCGTGGCCAGGTCTTGCACGTAGAGATTGTGCTCCCGCACGTAGGCCACCCGATCGCCCTCCGGCGAAAAGGTCGCGAACATCAGCGTCGCCGGCTCCGCTTCGCCACCCAGTTTCATCAGCGTGGCGCGGTCCCGATCATACACCCAGTAGTCGCCACGAGTGTGGGTCCGCCAAACCCGCCGCGTGTTGCTGAAAACCAGCAGCTTGCGCCCATCCCCCGACCAGGCGTAGTCCTGGATCCCAAGCGGCGGATCGCCCTCCTTGGCGATCAGACTCGTCGCCGCCACCAACACCTCCCGACTGCCCGTCGCCAAGTCGTGTCGTACGAGGTCTCGCCCCCCTGGCGTCGTCGGCGATTTCTCCAGCGTGGTATAGCCCGAGCTGTCCGCCAACCACCGCGCCGGCCCCCACGACTCCGTCTTAAACTCGTTGCGCCCGAAGATCCGTTCGACCGTTAACCGCCGATCGTCCGTCAGTTCATTCGTGGACCCCTGGCCCAGAACCGCTAACGCCCACAGCCCCAGCCCCAGCAGCGTCAGTCCACCCCCCCCCATGAACCGCCATGTAGGGGTAGGGCCGGACCGCCGGGCCGGCCGCTCGGGCTTGGTGAACTGACGGGTACGGCGCGCCCAGCGGTCGCGCCCTACCGCCACCGGATTATGGCCCCCACGCGCGCGCCAAAGCGGGTGGAGGCTCCCCTCGAACCCGCGCACGCGCAGCGTGCCCCACCCCCACCCCGACCGTCGTACCCACTCCCGACCAACTCGCTGACAAATCCGAGTCGGTCGCCCTCGATCCATCCCCGTCCCCCGCCAGAGGCGCCCCCACCAGCGGAGTGCCAACCCGCTTCGTGCGGTCCAATCTCCGACCGCGGAAGGTTCACCCTCTGGTTCACCCTTGGTCATGCGTCGCATCTTTCTTCCCGTGGTCGCACGTCCGGCCACTCTATCTCGATCTCTCCATCTCTCTGTCTATTGTCTAATGTCTATTGTCTCATCATCTGCGCACCGTCCCGACCCTTGCCCCAAGGCTCGGACTTAGCAAGCCGAAGAACGCGCGCCGAAGCCCCCCCGACAGCCGAAGAACGCCCCCTGATCCATGATCCATGATCCTGACCCTGACCAGCGACGACTCCCGCCTACATCCCCCTCCCCGCCCCTCCGCCCCCCGAGCCCCCCGCTCCTCCCAGCCCTCCACTGTCGTTCCATGGTCGGTCCGCTCTTTTTGCCAGGGAAAAAGACGTTGACAGAACAGCATAGTGCCAAGAGCAAGACATCCTTCCTTTCCTCGGTGGGTAAGGGAGTGGCGTTGCCGCCACTCCCTCCCCGTTGTCGCCATAGGGTTCATTCCCTATATTTACCGGCGTGCCCCTTTCGGGCACCGGGCGAGCCCTGCGGAGGAGAGCGCCGCTCGCA
>VHCO01000368.1 GCA_016871715.1 Verrucomicrobiota bacterium | reverse complement strand
CGCGCCGACCAATTCGCACTTCCACGACAGCGCCGCATCCGGCGCTCGTATCACCCAGGCCGAAGCCCGCGGCCATACCCACGTCTTCCAGCAGAAAAGATATTGGGAAAGCTCAGCCTCCGAGGGCGGAGAGGGAGAGCCGTCGTGCGCGCTGGCCGGGCGAACAAGGACGGCGAGAACCTGCTCGAACTCGCGCCCGGCGCGACTGTTGATGCGGCCGAGGAAGCCGACTTCGCGCTTCTGGCCATCCTGGGTGATGTCCAGTTTGGTGGTGGGGCGGGCGGTGCGCGTATCGGCGTCTATGCCCGGCGTGTCGGCGAGGCCGGGCATCCAGGCAGATGGGAGAGTGAGTTCGTTGATGTCGGGGGCGGTTTCGCGGACATCGCCGCCCTCGATGAGGACGGCATCGCGGACGAAGCGGGCAAGGTCAACGCTGTCGAGGGCTTCGCCGCGCTGGCGGGCCTGGTCGGCTTCGGCGAAGAGCGAGGATTCCTCTTTGAGGAGGCCCGGGAGGAGCCGTTCGGCAGTGGTGTCGGCTGAGGCGGTGACGCCAAGGGTGTTGGGGACGAAGGTGAGTAGCTTGCGCTGGCGCTCGTACTTGGCAATGAGGCGAAGCAAGATGCGGTGCTCGAAGGTGCCACAGAGGAAGAGGTGGCGTGCAGTCCTCTGCGTGCCGCAGACCGCTGGTGGCACAGGACGCCGCGGCGCGCATGGGACTGCGCGCCCTACCGCCGACTCGTAGTCCATCTTACTGACTCACGATTAGGGCGGGCAGGTGGGCGCGGCTGAACATGGACTGAACATGGATTGCATTTCTGGCCGGAGGCCGGATAGTCACGCCCGTGCATTGTGGAACGATCCCAAGTTCAAATTCGTGTGGGTTGCTCTCCCTCCGAGCAGTCGACCGACCGTGGCTGGTTGTCCCGTTCGCCCTGGCGCGAGGGCGGCTGTGGTGCTGCGGGGCCTTGTCGGCCTTAGTCCTCACGCTCACGAGTTGGGCTGGCGAGCCCACCCTGCCTCCGGGTTCAGGGGTGGCGGCCGGGGTTTCGGGAGCGACGCCGCTGGGCGAGCCGGCGTTTCGGTTCGAGGGCTTTCTGGGCGAGCGGATTGTCGCCAACGTGGACCAATGGCTGGTGTCGGCGCCGGTGGCCAATCCTGGGATGATCGAGATGTTCCGGCTACGCGACCGTGAGCCGGCGCCGAACCTGGTGCCCTGGGCAGGGGAGTTCGTCGGCAAGTACCTGATCTCGGCCATTGGGGCTTTAGGGCTCACCGATCGACCCGAGTTGGCGGAGACGGTGCGGCGCGTGGTGGCGGAGTTGGTGGTCACGCAGGCGGAGGATGGTTACCTGGGGCCGTTTCCGAAGGCCGACCGTCTTAAGGGCAACTGGGATTTGTGGGGGCACTACCATGTGCTGATGGCGTTGCTCGACTGGCACGAGTTGACGGGCGATTCGGCGGCGCTGGCGGCGTGCCGCTACGCGGCGGATTTGGCCTGCAGCACGTTTCTGGACGGCACCTTGCGGGTCTATGACGCGGGCTCGCACGAGATGAACATGGCGATCGTTCATGGCCTGGGCCGGTTGTATCGCTTGACGCAGGATCCGCGTTACCTCGAGTTGATGCGCCAGATCGAGCAGGACTGGGAACGGGCCGGCGATTACCTGCGCGCGGGGTTGGACGGGCGCGAGTTCTTCCAATCGCCGCGGCCGCGTTGGGAGAGCTTGCATGACCTGCAAGGGTTGGTCGAGTTGTGGAAGATCACTGGGGAAGCGACGTACCTCGAAGCCTTCCAGCATCATTGGCGGAGTATCCGGCGTTGGGACCGGCGCAATACGGGCGGCTTTTCTTCCGGCGAACAGGCTACAGGCAACCCGTACGCGCCGACGGCGATCGAGACTTGCTGCACGGTCGCTTGGATGGCGCTGTCGGTGGACATGCTGCGGTTGAGCGGCGATGCGCGGGTGGCCGACGACCTCGAATTGGCCACGGCCAACGCGGCGTTGGGGGCGCAACACCCCAGCGGCCGCTGGTGGACCTACAATACCCCGATGGACGGCACACGCGAGGCGAGCGCGCACGCGATTGTCTTCCAGGCCCGGGCGGGCACGCCCGAGCTCAATTGCTGCTCGGTCAACGGGCCGCGCGCGCTCGGTATGCTGACGCAGTGGGCGTTATTGGCGGTCACCAACGGCGTGGTGGTGAACACGTATTTCCCCGGCGAATTCAGCGGTTACCTGGCCGATGGCTCGCCGGTGACGGTTCGGATTCGCGGCGAGTACCCAGTGGCGGGTCTGGTGAACCTCGAGATCGAACGGGGCGCGCCTCGCGACTTCAGTGTGCGGTTGCGCATGCCTCAGTGGTCGGAGCGGACGAAGGTATCGCTGAACGGCGAGGTGTTGGCGCAGGCACCCGCTGGGGGGTACCTCGAGCTCACGCGCCGTTGGCAGCAGGGTGACGTGGTCCAACTCGAATTGGACCTCGGACTGCGCTACGAGGTGGGCGATCGCGAGGCGGCGGGCAAGGTCTCGCTTTATCGCGGCCCGCTCTTGTTAGCATACGACCAGCGCTTGAATGAGTTCGACGAGGCCGCGGTGCCACCGCTGGACCTGACCAAGCTCGCCCAGGCTCAGGTGGTCGAGACCGGGCTCGGCGGGCCGGGCCGCGGCCGGATGGGACCGAAGCCGTGGTTGACGTTGGATCTGCCGACGGCGGGGGGGCCGCTGCGCCTCTGCGATTTCGCCAGCGCGGGCGCCACGGGCACACGCTATCGGTCGTGGTTGGCAGCGACCAATTGTCCGCCGGCGCCGGTCGTGACCCGGTTGCCGGCCGACGGCGCGGTCATTCCAGCCGGTCAAGCGTTGTTCCAGTGGAGCACGGTGGCCCCGCCGCGGTCGAGTGACCAACGTTCCTTCCTGATGATTGTGGACCCGCTGGATCCGACGGGCCCGACGGTCACGCGCTCGAAACTGACCGGGAACAAAGTGGCCTTGACGGCTAAGGAGATGAGCGTGCTGAGCCCTGGCCGGTGGTATGAATGGAGGGTGATCGGGCGGAACGCGCACGGTTTGACCGATGCACCTTGGCCTGCGGCGCGGTTCCGCATCGACCCGAGGCTGCCGGGCGTGAGTGCGGCGCAGGTGACGGCCTTTATGTCACCGCCGCGCGAGGTGATGGTCAAGGCGCGGCTGTGGGGCAAAGCCGACCCAGAGGTGGGCACGTTACTGGCGGTGACCGGGGCCAAGAGTGCGCCCGGGCCTGAGGGAGATGCGGATGAAGCGCTCGAGTTGGACGGCGTCGCTGGCCGCATCGTCTACCAAACGGGCGAGTTCCCCGAAGGCGACTACGGGGTGGCCCTGTGGGTGCAGGTGACCGAGTTGCCCGCCGGGCGGTTGGGCCAGGTCGTGAGCGCGTGGGCATCGAGCATGGACGATCCGTTGCGACTCTGCCTCGAGCAGGGGCGCCTGCACGCTCGGATCGAGGCCGGCCAGGGTTACTCGACCGAAGGCGTGCCGGTGACGGTGGGCCAGTGGTATCACGTGGCGGCGTTCAAGGTCGGGACGCGCCTCAGCCTCTATGTTAACGGCGAGTTGCGCGGCAGCGCGACGGCGCCCCTGACGATCTGCACGGCGGCGCAGGACATTGCGTTGGGCGGCAACCCGCATTACAGCGGCAACGAGTTCCTTGCCGCACGGGTGTCGGGCTTCATGTTTTACGGCCGGGCCTTGTCAGCGGCGGAGATCAAACAACTCGCCACACCCTAGGGGAGAGGATTTAGGATTTAGGATTTAGGATTTAGGATTTAGGATTTGGGATTTGGGATTCTGAGGGGCTTTTCGCGCGCAGTTCGGTAAGCATGGATCCATGGGAACGGTGCTTGACCTCATGGCCCGCGCCTTGTTGGGCGCGGTTCAACTCCTGCCGCTGCGTTGGGTGGCGCGGCTGGGGCGTGGGTGCGGCGCGATCGCGTATGCTTTGGATGCGCGGCACCGGCGGGTGGCACTCGAGAATCTGCAACGTTGCTTTGGTGGGGAGCGGACCTCGGCGGAGTTACGGGCGTTGGCGCGGGAGAATTTCCGGCGGATTGGCGAGAATCTGGCCTGTGGCATTCGGACGGCGGCAATGCCCGAGGCGGCGATAGGGGAGATTCTGTCGGTATCCGGCGTCGAGAAGCTCGAGCCGGACCGTGCTGGCCGGCAGGTGCACGTTGCGGCCATTGGCCACTTCGGCAACTTCGAGCTCTACGCCCGGGCGACGGCCTATGCGCCCGGGTACCAGTTTGCCACCACGTATCGGGCCCTGCGTCAGCCGGCGCTGAACCGCGTGCTGCAGGCCGTGCGCGAGCAATCGGGCTGCCTCTTCTTCGAGCGGCGGACCGAGCAGCAGGAGTTGCGCGCAGCCATGAACACTTGCCCGCGCCTGATGATCGGTTTCCTAGCCGACCAACACGCTGGCGATCGCGGCTTGCCGTTGCCGTTTCTGGGGCGGCTTTGCTCGACGACGGCCGCCCCAGCGGTCTTCGCTTTGCGGTACGGTTGTCCGCTGTTCACGGCGGTGTGCTATCGCGTGGCGCTGGCTCGCTGGCACATCGAGGTGGGTGACCCGATCCCCACTCATGAAAACGGCCAACCGCGCGCGGTGGCCGACATCATGCTCGAGGTCAACCGCACCTTCGAGGTCGCCGTGCGCCGGGATCCGGCCAATTGGTTCTGGGTCCACCGGCGCTGGAAACCGGGCAAGCACCGGCCCCCGCGACGCTCGCCAGCGGCGGACGTTCAGCCGGTTGACGCGCCGGGGGTGGAAGCCCCAAGCTAGCCTCGTGGCAATGGCTGCCTTGAAGTCCGTCGAGTCGCCCGCGCCTGAGCGCATCCTCATCCGAGGTGTGAACTGGCTGGGCGACGCGGTCATGACGACGCCGGCCTTGCTGCGGTTGCGGGAGGCGCGACCGGCGGCGCACGTTTCGCTGTTGACACACGAGAAGTTGGCCGATCTCTGGTTGCATCATCCGGCCATCGACGACGTCTACCTGTTCACCGACGACGACACGCCGTGGTCGGTCGTCAAGCCCCTGATCAAGGGCGGGTTCGATCTCGCCTTGGTCCTGCCGAACTCACCGCGCTCGGCCTTCGAGGTGTGGCTGGCGGGCGTGCCCGAGCGGGTCGGGTATGCCTGTTCGTGGCGGCGTTGGTGGCTGACACGGGCCTTGCCGCGCGGGCCAAATTGGGTGCGCATGCGCAAGCGCCGTCGCGTGGAGATTCAGCGTCGCATCGCGGCGGGGACCCCGCGCGAGACCTACCCGACCCAGGCGCATCAGATGCATCATTACTTGCGTCTCGTGGCCGCTCTCGGGGCCGATCCTACCCCCATGCCGCCGCGCTTGGTGTTGTCCGAGTTCGAGCGAGTGCAGCAGCGCGAGCAGTTGCTCCGGGATTTGAACGGTCGCGCCGGCCAACCGCGGTCGTGGCTAGCGTTGTGCCCGGGCGCCGAGTACGGCCCCGCCAAACGCTGGTCTGCGGCGAGCTTTTCAGCCGTGGCCCGCGAGGTCAGTCGCCAGACCGACTGCGGCTGGCTGATTCTGGGTGGACCGAAGGATCGGCCGGTGGCGACGGAGATTGCCGCGGCGGTTCCGACGGCGCTGGACCACTGTGGCCGCACGACCCTGCGCGAGTTGATGATCGCGCTGAGCGCTTGTCGACTGTTGCTCACCAACGATACCGGGCCCATGCACCTGGCCGCCGCGCTGGGCACGCCCGTGGTGGCATTGTTCGGCAGCACCGCGCCGGAGTTGACCGGTCCGGGGCTGCCTGGCGATGGTCGGCACCGCTTGGTCGTCGGACCGGCCTCGTGCGCGCCATGTTTCCTACGGGAGTGTCCCATCGATTTCCGGTGCCTGAGCCAGGTGGCGGTCGAACGGGTGGTCGAGGCTGTTCGGGCAGCGTTCGGATCGGGATAGGGGAGTTGAGCCACCCGGAGGGGCTTTTTGGTTGCATGAGGGGGGCGAGCTGGGTGTGGAGGGCCGAGTTGGGGTTGGGGGTGGAGGTTGAGCATGGAGGGGCGAGCTCTGCGAGCCCGCGCTCGCAAGTGGGCTGTTCGGAAGTCGAAACTGGGAGCGAGGTCATGGCGTCGCGGAGCTCCGCCCTCCAGGGCGGTGGTCGTTGGCGGTGGTGGTTGGGGTTGGAGGGGCGAGCTCTGCGAGCCCGCGATCGCAAGTGGGCGGTTCGGAAGTCGAGACTGGCAGCGAGGTCATGGCGTCACGGAGCTCCGCCCTCCAGGGCGGCGGTGGTTGGCGGTGGTGGTTGGGGTTGGGGTGGAGGGGCGAGCTCTGCGAGCCCGCGATCGCAAGTGGGCGGTTCGGAA
>VHCO01000367.1 GCA_016871715.1 Verrucomicrobiota bacterium | reverse complement strand
ACTCGCCCGTTCCTGCGCGCCCTGTTGGATCGTGACCGCCACCAAGATGCGCTTCGTGACCTTCCGCTTGGTCTGCTCCTCGAAGAGCAGCACACTGCGGTGGAACTCCGTGACATCCGGCCCGCTCGCGTTGGACTTGATCTCCGCCACCACCAACTCCCCGTCCCGCACCAGCACGTCCAGATCATACGAACGCGGCCTGCGGTTAATAAAGCTTTCCGGGTCCTGACCCTGGTGGTGCTCCACCGTGTAACCCAGCCCCCGGACCACCTCCAACAGGCCCTGGCGAAAGGCCTCCTCGGCCCGGTCGCCCCACCGGGAACCCAAAACCCCGAACCGAAGGTGCAAGTCCTTGAAACCCGCCTCCATGGTCTGCTCGGTTCGCTTCTGCGCGTGCGCCAGTTCCTCCACCCGCTGCGTGAGCGTATCCAGTCGGCGCTCCGTGGCCTTCTGCGCCTCGCCCAAGTCTCGCACCACCGCCTTGAGCTCGTTGAAATCGGACTTGGTGACCTGCTGCTGCAACTCGGTGTAAAAGCCGTCCAGGATGCCGGCCAGCTTGCGCGCCGCCGCCGGGTCCATCGCCTGGCTCAGCTCCTCAAAAATCCGAAACGTGCTCATCATCGTGCGACTATCCGCCGCCCCGCCACCGTGTCAAGCGCCAGCCCGCCCTCGGAGTTCGGAGTCCGAAGATCGGAGGCCGGGGCCAGAAGGGTCAGGGTTCGGCGTTCGGAGAGCCGTTGCGGCTGCCTCCGATCTTCGCCCTTTGGCTTCGGCAGTGAGCGGAAGCGTCGGCGCAAGGGGGCGGGGCGAGAGGCATGCTCACCCTTCTCGAAGTTTGATGCAGGGGCCGAGACCTGTTCGCTACGCAGGCCGTGCGCTCCTTCCGCAGAGGCGGGGCGCGGGGAACGGTGGGCGGTGATTGTCCTTGTCACGCAGCACAAATCCTGCGGCTACAGCGGGCACAGGCCAACCGCCAGGTTGTAGCCGCAGGCTTTAGCCTGCGCCGGGGACAGTGATCGATGACCGTCATCGTCTGCGCAGGTGAAAACCTGCGGCTACAGCGGAGGTCGGTGTCCGGTGAATGCCCCAGATTGTAGCCGCAGGCTTTAGCCTGCGTTGGTGATCGGGAGTGGTGATCATGATCCGTCGCGCAGGTTAAAACCTGCGACTACAGCGTGGGGGCGGGGTGGGGTGCATGCGATTTTATTCATTGCGCTTCGCCCACCGCTTTGAGGGGCGCTTCATAAACCTCGCGGCTGAGGCGGAATCCGCCCTGGACAATGAGAGCGTCCAACCGAGGACGTAAGGCGGGAAAGGCGTCCACCCGCCGCCCCCAAACGAGCAGACCGACCGTCCCCAACACCGACAGCCCCAGCTACCGAGCCCGCTCACGCGCCTCCTTCTCATCCAAGAGGACCTGCCGCAGGCCGAGTTGAAGGGCCAGGGCAATGGCTTCAGCTTCGCCTGAGTCCAATTCTGCCTCAAGCAACGCCAGGACCGAACTCGCCAGGACCGATTCGACGCGAATCCAGGGGGCGGCGGCCACTTCTTGAGCGCCGGGTCGGCCTTCACCCGAATCGACGACCTCCGACCAGACCGCGCCAGGAACCAGGACCCCGTCGGGGAACTTCCGTGCCAACAGATCCAAGTTGCCAACGCTGGAAAGGGCAATGAGAACCGAGGAATTGGCAACGGCTTTCACCCCATTGTGTCCAGGGTTCTCAGATCGGTCTCAAACTCCTCCGCGTCGTAATGGCGAAGCGCGCCCTCCTGCGCCAGCAAGGCATGAAAGCGCCACTTGGAGAGCCCCGCCAGGCTCCGGGCCCTACCTAGAGGAAGAATTCCCTTGGCGTACAGACGGATCGCCAATTCGGAACGTAAACGGCCAGGCACTTCCTCAGGGGGGAGGCGGAGTGCTTGGCACACCTGCGGTTGGATCTCGAGCGTGAGGCTTTTCATGGTGGAAGCATACGCCGCACACTTTCGTCGGGCAATGCTGTCCGCTTGTCCTGAATAGCCACGGGCTTTACGCTGCCTCGACCAGCACTGCCAGCCGTGCGCGCCGCCGACTCTGCTCGTGGGGGTCGCGCGTCTTCAGGTGCGCTTGGTTTACGCCTCACGGAAAAGCGCGGCCGCTGTGAACCGACTGGCCACCCCTGGAGGAAGCCGCGGCGGTTGGCCTTGCACCAGACCTGCCGTGGCTTTGACTTGGTCTATGTCAGCATCGGCCTGGCAAGCGTGCCATGCGTTGGCTGACCCTGGCGGTCCGGGAGAGCGTCGGGCGGAGTGGCGGTGAGGGAGGCGAGGTCGTCGGCCACACTTCGCGAAGTGTGGCTGCACGGCCCGCGAGGCCACTGGATTCGCACGTTGCGATAAAGCCAAACGGTGATGTCTCCTTGATTCTGGGGTTTCGTCCTTGGCGGCGTTGAAAGCCAGGGGGGCACTGTCTCCATGTGGCCGTCGAATGCTATCGAGTGAGCCCTTTCGTGAGCCGCAGAGACGAATGCAGCCACTGTTTCAGGACCAACAGCGCGAAAACGGGCAGGATGATCTGCCGTCGCCAGCGCTTGGGCTCACAGATCAACCGGTACAGAAACTCCGTCCCTGTCCGCCGGAAAAGCGCTGGAGCCCACTTCGCACAACCGGAAACCACGTCAAAGGTGCCACCCACTCCCATGCAGAAAGGAGCCCGGATTCGGTCGCGGTTCTCGGTAAGGGGGCGTCAATAAATAACCTTTACGAGTGCCTGGTATTTCGCTAGACTCACGCCCGTATGGTTGCTTTGCGGGCGCTCATGAGGCTCAGAATTCCCAGGAAAGGCAGTGATGCAGGCGGAAGAAATGCGCCTTGTTACCTCGGCGCCTACAATTCTAAAACCCGCGCTAACGCGCGCTCCTTGCCGCTAGCCCGGATATTTCACACTGAGCACAAATCGCCGCCACCCCGGAGCGCCGGTCTGTGACCGGCTTTGGGCCTTCCGACCGCGATAAGCCGGTCGCAGACCGGCGCTCCGAGATAGAGAGTGTGAAATATCCAAGCTGGGCCGGCCGTAGTCGTTGTGGGCGAGCAGAATCTTCAAATGCAAAAAGCGGAGAGTAGAAAGTGGAAATTGGGACTACGCGACTACAGGACGATAGACGACGGACCACAGACTACGGGACGACGGAGGATGCCAAAAAGCAAAAAGCAGAACGCTGAGATTACGGATCGGAGGACGGCGGTACGGGTGGTGAACCGGGCGACGAAATTTCAGGGCAGGTGGCTTGTACCGCCGGTCTGCGAACGAAAACTTTGCGCGAGATCTGCATCCTTTTGCTCCAACCAACGATGAATCCGTCCCAAGACGCGCGGCAATCCCTTGGCGGGCAGGTGAGCAGATTCCCAAGCAGCGACCTCCAGGCGAAGGGCGTTGCCGAAAGGCTCCTCCGGCGTGATGCCCAGCCGCTTGCAGGACTCCGCAAGGCGCGCGTCGTCTGTGGCCAAGTGCGACGCCTGTTGCGCCAACGTCGTCTCGAGCAAGACCGCATCCGTGAGATCCAACTCCATGGCATCGGCAGTAGCCAAGGCGGCCAGCACCACCGGGAGTTCCACGGGCAGGACGGCCAGCGGCCCCGAGGCGATCTGCATCAACTTCTGCGTCGCCAGAGTTGCCTCCACGCCATAGACCTTCGTCAGAACCGCTTTCACCTCTAACAGCGTCAAGGCCGTGGTGAACCAACCAGTGCGATCGCGGATAACCCTCTCACAAACGGCGGAGGCGGGATGCCCTTCCAAGAGGGCGTACACCAGCACCATGGCATCCAGCGCCCGTTCCAAGGGACGGTTAGAGGAGGACGCTGTCACCGGTTACTTCGATTTCGTGAGGCGATTCCGATGCCGTTCCGATCCGAAGCTTGTGCAAGAACACTTCATCCCAATTGGCGCCAGAACAGGAATGCACAACAATTCCGTCCTTGGTCTTCTCCAAGGCTGCGTACTTGCTCAAGCCCATTTCGGCCGCCCATTCCGAAGGCAATTCGATCCGGTTTCCCGGATGGACTGGTGTTAACTTCGTCACGATTCAATCCTAGCGCCTGGATCCGCACCAAGCAAAACGAAAAGTGGGGAACGCGCGGCAAGACCCCAGACGACAGACTGCCGGGCAAGCTCCCGCAGGTGCAGTTCCGGCTCCTGCAACCCAAACAAGAGCCGCAGCACCTCGGCCTTCACCCGCGCGGAGACGATGTCCACCAGTTCAGTCATGGCGTTTGCTTAAACCATCCAATTGTCCGGTTAAACCAGTTAACGCCGGAGACTCGCCTTCCAGGAGCAAAACCGCCTTGTCCCTGCCGCTTCGCGATGTCCGCCAGCGTTTCCAGCGCGCGCTCCTCGCCGCTGGGGCGACCGTAGTCGTTATGGGCGAGCAAGAGTTTCAAAAGCAAAAATTGGGAAAGCAGGGAAGGGAAATGTTACCGCGGATGGACGCGGTTCTTGACGCAAAGGCCCAAGCGCAGAGAAACCCTAACGAAGTTCCCCGGCCAGCTTGAGCACTGCAGATCGCGTAGCCGGTGACACGCGAAACTGAAGCCGATCCAACTCATCGAGCAACGGCTTTACGGCCGGAATGAGATCCCTTTTCTTGGCATCAAGCAAAAGACCGAGCGTCCCTGTGAGAGGAATTCCGAGCAATTCGGCTGTGCGCCGACCCACGGCATCATCAATGATGACCACCGGAGTCGCCAATTCCAAAGCCAGAGCCAGAACGGAAGCCTCTCCTCGCCCCAGACCAGCCGCCAGCGGCAAAGCCGGCGTGCTGACCGGCTGACGAATACTTATCCAGCCAAGCGTCTGGAGATCTGGAACATCGCAGCCCGCCTTCCGCCCAACCTCGATTTCCTCGGCTACCGCGGGGGGAACAAACACACCGCCCGTCAACGTGGGAAGAATATCGAGCCGCTCAGTTGCCCACCCACAGCGGTTCCGGGATGAATCCCCACTGGCCATGCGTGGCGATGTAACCCCAATACTCCGAATCCTGGCTCATTCGGAGATCGGCCCGCTGGAAACCGGCCTGGTTAATCACAGAGCGGCGGATGACATTCGACCCTGTCCGGACATGATCCTGTTCCGCCCAAAATCGGAAAAACTTCTCCAGGACTCTGGCGTGCTGGTTCGATTTTCCGTTCAAGCATGGCGGAAGAACGCGCTCGCGCCCATCGCGCAGTTTTAGAATACAGCCCGTGCTGACTGCGACGGTTTCCGGGTGCGCGCGGAGAAAAGCCACACAGCGCGAGAGGAACTCCGGCCGCCAGTAATCATCCGCGTCGAGAAAAGCGACGAACTCCCCGGTCGCCCGCTCCAGTCCTCGATTCCTCGCCGCGCCCTGACCGGCGTTCTCCTGTTCGATGTAGATAATCCGGTCTCCATACCTCCTGACCACGTCGGCCGTTCGGTCAGGCGAGCCATCGTTGATGACGATGACTTCATGGGCCGGCAGCGTCTGCGCCCAAACGCTGTCCAGCGTGGCTGGGAGGGAATGTTCCGCGAGGTACGCAGGAATGATGACGGAGACGGAGCTTTTGGACCGAGCCTCAGAAACCTCGCCGCGTGCGGGCACGCGGCCTAAAACATTGCAGGCCGGATTCCCCAACCCGGCGCCAGCATGGTCTTTGTCGCCATGTATAGACACGGTTTGGCGGATCACGCGGAACCAGCGGGTACGATCACCTCTTTCGCCGGGAGCGGGTCCGGTGGCAGGTCCTTTCCAGGTAGAATCAATGCGGTCACAGTAGTTGCCGGGTGAACCGGGCGTGAAGCCCAGCAGCCAGCCGGTGAACGCGCCGGCGCTTCGCAGCATGCGGTTGGGATGCAGGTTAACCTTCCCACTGAGCCAACCCAACGTCAGTTCGAGGCGATAGCCGGAGCGCACGCAATAACAGTTCAACATGGATTCCAGTCCGCCGCGGCTGAAGCGGAAAACGTAGTTGTCCCTGAAACGGAGGTTCCGATGCTGGTTGACTTCATACACGCTGCTCCGACCGAGGCGCTCCAGCACGCGGCCCGCCAGCGTGTCGTATGGCTCAATCACAATGGCCGCCTTGCGGCAGACCCGCAACATTTCATAAACGCCCAGCCAAGGCCGGGCCAAGTGATGCAGCCCCTCTCTGCAAAACACCAGGACGAATGAGCCTGAGGGATACGGCAGGGCCTCGGCATTTTGAACTTCGCAGCTAAAGCGCCTATCCAAAGCCACAAGTTTACCAGTAGCCGGGACTGACCCCGCTGAAGAACGCGACTTCCTGTGCCTACGCATGCGTCACCGAGATAGACTACAAGTCGGGGGTGGGGCGCGACCGCTGGGCGCGCCGAACAAGGACGCTGTC
>VHCO01000366.1 GCA_016871715.1 Verrucomicrobiota bacterium | reverse complement strand
TTCGGCTCACTCGAAATGTCGATTTCACGGTTGTCTGGAGTTTTCGAACAACGCCATTACAGCCAGTGTTTACCGGCATTTCGAGCTTTTTCTTTTGATCGCAAGCTCAAATCACGCTTGTTGGAGGCCTAGTATGAGCCCACACCGGCATTGACCGCCATCGGGATGAAGGGGAAGGGTGGAACCCGCAAGGGTCTTGCCTCTCTGCCAAGCGGGTGTTATCCATAGTGCCATGAAGACACTGACGATGAAATTGGAGCCCCATCAGGCGGCATGGCTCGAAGCCCAAGCCCGGTCGCTCAAACGCTCGAAAGGCAGCATCGTGCGCGACCTGATCGAGGGCCAGCGAGAGGGGACGAAGAACGAATCGGTCGGTCATGCTCTGCGCGATCTGTGCGGGGTGTTCAAAGGCCCCCGTGATTTGAGCACACGCTCCTTGAAGGGTTATGGCCGCGCCTAAGGTCCTGTGCGATACCGGCCCACTTGTGGCCTTCCTGGTTCAGTCCGACGAACACCATGAATGGACCTGCGAGCAGTTCACCAGGATTCCAAAACCGATGTTCACGTGCGAAGCGGTGATCTCTGAGGCAGCATTCCTTCTCCAGAGCGAACGGATTCCGGTCGAGGCGCTGATGAGCTTCATTGACCGCCACGCGCTGGAGGTGCAATTCTCGGCTCCCGAGCACTGGCCTGACCTTCGCCGCTTGCTGAAAAAATACGCCGAGTTGCCCATGAGCTTCGCCGACGCCTGCCTGGTGCGGATGGCAGAACTGGCTGGGCATTTTCGGGTGTTGACGACCGATCGTCATTTTCAACTCTATCGCCGGCACGGGCGGGATGTGATCCCGCTGCTGGCGCCGTTTTAGGGTGTGTGCTCGCATGGTGCAACGTGGCGGCGTGGGTGTTCAGTCATCCGCGCAACCCGCGCCCAGACGCGACATCGACATCGCCGACTTCACCGCGAAGGCATGGCTCACCGCGATTTGCTCCTCCGGCTTCAATCCCGCGAGGACTTCCAGCCGTCCGTCATACTTCGCGCCGAGGGTTACCGCCCGCGCGTCGAACAAATCGTTCGCCAGCTTCACAAACGCGAAGGGCTTGCCCTCGACACGCTGGATGGCGGGCTCATCCAACCGGCATGCTCCGGGCTTGTCGGTGCACGCCCGAGTGCGGTAGCTTCTCGAGCGTGAGGCTGTTGTTGGAAAGGCTGCCCGCGTCGCTGCGTGACCAGTGTGAAACGCTGGCACGGTGTCTCGAAGTCATGCATCGGGCGGTCCCGCTCACCGCGGTGTACCTGTTCGGCTCGCACGCGCGCGGCCAACCACGCCCGGACAGCGCTGTGGACCTGTGCCTCGTCGCGGAGGGAGCCGCCGACCGACTGAAAGCGGCTCAGAGGTTTCGTGAGGCGGATCTGGGACATCTGGCCCTGCCCAGCCTTGACGCTGATTCCCATCACGCCACAACAACTCGAGGAGAAAAATGCCATGGGAGATCGTTTCGGCGCCACGATTCTGAAGGAGGGAGTGCAGCTTGCTAGCGACACCGCCGGGCGGCATGATTGTGCCGCGGCCTTGCACGAGTTCAAGCGCCGCCGCGATCTCGCCACGCGCATTTACCGGCGGTTGGCCGGCGCCCGCGGTCTGGACGATCACGAGCGCTGGCAGCACGCGCTGTTCTTTGCCATGTCTCCCCAGGAACGATGCCATCACAGCCTCAAAACAGCCCGCTCGGCACTTTCCTTAAGGCACTCCGCGAAGAAGAGATAGATTGCATCCTCATCGGCGCGATGGCGGCGATTGCGCAGGGAGCGCCTTTGATGACGGTGGATTACGATTTCTGGGTCTGGTTGCCTGAGCGCCAGTACGTCCGGCTGCTGATGATCGTACGACGTCAGGGTGGAACCGTTCGTGCGCGGACCGTTTACGAGTTGGGCGACGGCACCCAAGTGAACGCGGTCTTTCAGCCGGATGGTCTGCGGTCGTTCGCCGCGGAGTGGAAAATCTCGCGGTGGGGCAAACTGGAAAACGTTCCGGTGAAGGTGTTGCCCTTGCGCCGGGTCATTGCGAGCAAGCGCGCGCCCGGGTTGGAAGACCCGGCACACCCGGCTTCGCTTCTGGGTCATCAGCCACTTCAACAACTACCCGATCTACTACGAGCGGCGAGAGGACGTTGTGTCGATCCAGAGCCTGCTGGAGGGACGTCGGGACGTGCGGCGCATCATCGCAGAGGGCATCGAACACCTGTCTGTGGAAGACTGGTCGTTCCGCGGGCGTAGGGTGCCCACGATCGAGGAGCTGTACTCGTCGATACGATTCCGGCGACTGAAACGGAGGTTGTGGTACTGCGGCCAGAATGCTATCGAACGACCATGATCTCACGATTCATCCCTACCGTGCTTGTGCTCCTTGCCTGCGCGATGCTGGAGCGGGCCTCAGCAGCCACCCGTCCCAGCGTGGTCCTCGTGATGACCGACGACCAGGGCTGGGGCGACACTGGCTACAACGGCCATCCCGAACTCAAGACGCCCAACCTCGACGCGCTGGCCGCCGCCGGGTTGCGCCTGGACCGCTTTTACACGGCCCACTTCAACTGTTCACCCACCCGCGCCAGTGTGATGACCGGCCGGCATCCGCACCGCATGGGCGCCTTTGGCCCCGGCGCGCCGATCCGGGCGCAGGAAATCACGGTGGCGCAGGTGCTCCAGTCGGCGGGCTACGCGACCGGCCATTTCGGCAAGTGGCATCTCAACGGCAAAAACGGCGACCGCAATACCAAGACGCCGCCGGGCCGCGCCATCCTCGCCGATGACCCGCTTTCGCCCGGCAAACTGGGCTTCGATGAGTGGGTCTCGGCCGACAATTTCTTCGACCTCGATCCGGTCCTCGGCCGCAACGGCGTGCCGGAGAAATATCACGGAGACGGTTCGGACATCGTCACCGCTGAAGCGCTGAAGTTCATCCGCAGGCAGACCGCCGCCGGCAAGCCCTTCCTCGCCGTGGTGTGGTTCGGCAACCCGCACGTGCCCCACGAGGCCCTGCCGGCGGACAAGGCGCTTTACGCCGCGCTCCCAGAGAAGGACCAGAATTACTACGGCGAACTCACCGGCATTGACCGCAACGTCGGCAAGCTGCGCGCAGCGTTGCGCGAATTGAAGACCGCGGACAACACCCTCTTCTGGTTCACCAGCGACAACGGCGGCGCGGCCGGGCCGAAGTCCACCGGCAATTTGCGCGGCAGCAAGGGCACCCTGTGGGAAGGCGGCCTGCGTGTGCCCTGCCTCGTCGAGTGGCCCGCGCGCATCCCGAAGCCCTTCGTCAGCGACGTGCCATGCTCGACCTCGGACATTTACCCGACGGTCCTGGCCGCCACGGGCGCGAAGGCGGAGAGGCAAATCCAACCGCTCGACGGCATCAACCTCCTGCCGCTGTTCGACGGCAAGATGACCGAGCGCGGCAAGGCCATGGCCTTCGTGGCCCGGCTCAGTGCCGAAGATTCGCACGCCGCGCTCCTCGACTGGCCCTACAAGCTGCACACCGGCGCCGTGAGCGGCAGAGGTAGGAAAGCCGCCGGCGATCAACCGCTCGCCCCCGTGCTGCTCTACGACGTGTCCAAGGACCCGAACGAAACCGCCGACCTCGCCGCGCAGCAGCCCGAGCGCGTCGCGAAGATGAAGGCGGAACTCGCCGCGTGGAAGACCTCGGCATTGAAGAGTCTGGCTGGCGCCGATTACGGACCGGGCGCTCCTGGCGAACCCGCGCCCAAGTCCAGCGAGCAACTCAAGAAGGCGAAGAGAAAAACGGCTGCCCAATGAAGAAACTCACGTTGCTGTTTGCGCTGCTTCTGACCTGAAGCACAGGCGCGGCGGAACCGCCGCGCGTCCTAATGGTCATGCACCCGGCAGTTGACCACCATCCAGATGAGAGCTTCCCCCGTTTCCCGACGCCAGGCTCTCCAGACCATCGAAGGACGGATGCTCGACTGGCGTTTGCCGAGTATCTGCGGGCGTTGTGCGCGCAGCACCTGCCGGACCTGGTGGTGCCGGTGACGGCGTCCGCGCCTGTCATTCCCGGACTTTGACGTCGGGCCTGGTCCCCTGCCGGTAGTCGCAAGGAAGCAGGCCCATCTTCTCGAACGGCACCAGGTAGAACCGGCCGGTGTCGCGGTCCAGGAAGCACTCGCCCGGCAGGTCCATTTTCTCGAGCAGCAATCGCTCCAGGACGACCGGGTCCCGCACCGGCACACAGGCCAACGACGAGAGGATGTGCCCGCCGTCCAGGATGACCTCCGCGCCCGGCAGGGCGCGGAAAACGACCGGTTGGTCCGGCGTTCCGGAGTCCCGCTGGTCCAGCGCGAACGTGGCTGAACGAAAGTGCCGGCCGGCGTGCAACCACACGGTGGCGCCCTGGCCGGCGCCTGACTTGCGCACAGCGTCCCGCGCCGCCTCCAGGGTGAGGAACGGTCGCGCCCGGGTGCCCGGGCTGGCGTCGCTGCCCGCCGGCGAGACGTGAAATTCAACCGCCAAGACGCGCGCCGCCATTGTCATTACCATGCCCACGGCGAAGGCCGGTTTTGGAATCCATGGTTTCATGTTTGGCTCAGATAGGAGGCTGGCAATCTGCTCGACGTAGTACGGATCGCCGCGGCATGAGCCCGCGGCCGCTTAGCGGCCGGACACAAATTGGATGCGCGTGTAATAGGCGCCGTGTTGGTTGCCATCGGGGCGGGTCAGCCAGGTCTGGAGCATCGCCGGACCTGCTTTGAGTTTCACGCGGAAGACGGCGGTGGCCGCGTCGGTGCTCAAGGGCATGCGTTCGTCCACCTCGCCGACGGTGAGGCGGGCTTCGGTGACGTTCATGGCCTGGTTCAAATACGGCGCCCAGGACGTAGCGGACGGTTTGCTGCAGGGCCGGTTCGAGCGAAGCCCACCATTGTTCATAGTCCCTGTGCAGACGGCGGACCACCTCCGGGTGGTCGGCAGCGACGTTGGATTGCTGCCCAGGATCGGCGGTGATGTCATACAGTTCCTCGCCGTCCACCAGGCGCCAGCGTTGGGTCAAGGCGGCCGAGTTCTTCCATTTCGGCGGCAGGAATGCGCGCTGGACATGGACGAACAGCGTGCGCTCGGGCGGCGGTTCGTTGCGGCCCAACAGCAGTGGTCGGAGGGAAATACCGTCCACGGGGTGACCTGCGGGCTTCTTGAGGCCGAGCAAATCCACCAGCGTCGGCAGCAGGTCAATGTGCGCCGCGAGCGCCGGCACGTCGCGTCCACCGATCAGACTGCCGGCCGGCCAATGCCAGAAGCAGGGCACGCGATGGCCGCCGTCCCACGCGGAGCCTTTCCAGCCGCGCATCCCGGCGTTGAAGTACTTGAAGCCGGCTTTCTGATCAATCCAGCCCGCCGTGGTGCCGTTGTCGGTCAGGAAGATCAGCAGCGTGTTCTCGGCGAGGCCCAGTTGGGCCAGGCGGGCGCGCAGCCGGCCCAGGTTTTCGTCAAGGTTGGCGATCATGCCGTAGAACTTGGCCATCGTTTTCGGCAGGCCCGCCGCCTCGTAGGGAGCGGCATACTCGTCCGGGACAAAATACGGTCCGTGCGGCGCGTTGGGCGTCAGGTAAAGGAAGAAGGGCTTGGTGCGCTGCTGCTCGACATAACGGATGGCCTCGCGGAACCAGACGTCCGTGCAGTAGCCCTCGAACTTCTGCCACGCGCCGTCGACCTTGAACGTGTCATCAAAGTAGTCGTTAGCCCAATACTCGGGGCTGTTGTCGAGCCCGCCGCCATGGTGCCAGACGGTGTGCTCGAAGCCCTGGTCCTCCGGGCGGCACGGGTAATTGTCGCCCAGATGCCACTTGCCGATCATGGCGGTGGCATAGCCGTTGGCCTTGAAGACTTCGGCCAGCGTCAATTCGTCGGTCTGCATCATCGAACGGCCGTTGATCGTGTGCCAGACGCCGGTGCGCGTGGAATACCGGCCCGTCAGCAGCGCACTGCGCGTAGGCGAGCAGGTGGGGTCCACGTGGAAGTCGGTCAGCCGCACGCTGGTTGAGTGGAGCCGATCCAGGTTCGGAGTTTTGATGATTGGATTGCCGTGCGCCGCGATTTCGCCGTAGCCCTGGTCGTCCGTCATGATCAGGATGACGTTGGGCGGGCGGGGCGGTTGGGCATGGGCTAGCGCTGGCTGCAGGCAGGCAAACGCCGTAATGGCGCCGGCCGCAACGAAGCCCGAAATCCGAAATCCGAATCCCGAAAGAAATCCGAAATCTGGCTATGCAGTTGACTCTTGTGATTTTTGGTAGCATTGTTGCCGTGTGCAAGAGTATCCGCAAACAATTATTGCGTTCCGAGAACGCTTTGCTACGGAGCAAGCG
>VHCO01000365.1 GCA_016871715.1 Verrucomicrobiota bacterium | reverse complement strand
CTTGCTGGCCGGTGACCCGCCGCCGCATACCTTCGTCGACCGCAGCTTGGCTGCCCAAGCGCCTCGCTTCGGGACCTATCTGTGTTGGCAGTATCCCCTGCCCCATCTCTGGCGTCTGGAGGGCACTACGATCGGACTGCAAGAGCTAGGCCCGTTCAGCCCCGCTCAGGTGCTCGACCACGTCGTCCGGCATTTGGGGAGCCCCACCGAGGACCCAGACCGCCGCCGTTGGCTGGCCGAGCATTTCAGCCGAGTCATCGCCGCCCTCGAAGCCACCGTCGCCGCTCGCCACCAGCGAATGCTCGCCGACATGGATGCCCAGGTCGGTCATGCCACCTACGAGTTGCCGGCCCCCTTCGACGCGACCCTCGTGCCGCCCAGCCTGATCGAGCACCCCGACCGAACCATCTGCTCCTCTTCCGTGGTCGTTGCCCCGCCGCAGGGCGGCGACCCCGCCTCGCTCCTGACCACGCTCCCCGACCAACAAGACCGCGCCTTCCTCGACGACCATGTCCCCGCCCTCGACCACCGCACTCCCCGTGAAGCCGCCCGCGACCCCACGCTCCGCCCCCGCCTGATCCAACTCCTGAAAGCTCGCGTCCGCCAAACCGACGTCGAGAACCTCCGCACCGGCAGCCAACGCGACATTAACTGGCTCATCCGCGAACTCGGGCTTCATGAAATCGACTTCCAACCGCCGCCGCTCCGCGCTCCACCCGAAGCCGAGGACGACGAGCCAGACACCGCCCCGGGCCTCCCGGTAGACTCGGGCAACGTGCTGGCTTTGCCGCCGTCCGCGCTGACTCCAACCGAGGCCAACCAACGCCTCATCGCCGGGTCCGGGCGGTTCGAGACGGCACGCGCCGCCCTCGAAGCCGTTTCTCCAGGCGGGCAGACTCTGCTGCGGGCCTTGGACCAGTTGTTGGTCGGCCTGTTGGACGACGCCGCGTACAGCATCCTGCTGCCCTTCCTCATCCAAATCTGGCATGCGCTCGTACCGCCTGGGCTCGACCCGCCTGGACTCGACTTAGACGATTTGCTGGACCGCTTGGAAACTGACCTCCATTTCCTGGTCGAGTCCATCCGCGACGGCGGCCCGGACAGCCTCGATCGGTTCGTGCGGGCTTCGGCTCAGCCGTCTCTGCTGCTGCTGCAAGCCAACCGCCTTGCCGAGGTGTACGATCGAATCCCAACCAAGGACCGACCGCCCCCGCACAAGCTGGGCCATATGATGGGTGTGATGAAGACCATGGTGGACACGGTGGACGGCGCACTGCGGCGCGGCCCGCCCTGAGGCCCACTCCCTTTGCCCCCGCTCTCCATGGCCAAGCTGGAACGCGTCAGCCGTCTGATACCGAGCCTGCTCGTCGGCAGTAGCTGGCTCTGCCCAGGCCCAACCTGGGCAGCCAACCACCCCAGCCTCCCAACTCCGCCCCAACTCGTGCTCGTCAGCTCGAATGCGTCCTTCGGCCGTTTCGCAAAGATCGACTTCCGCGTCCAAGTCGACCGTACCTACACCAACCCGTTCGAGCCCGAGGAAGTTGACCTCACCGTCCAGTTCACTCGACCCGGCGCAGCACCGATGACGGTCCCCGCCTTCTGGGCGCAGCCCTACGAGCGCCAAGTGCTCGACTCCTCCGGCCGCCCGCGCGATTGGCTCTACCCGCTTGGCCAACCCCACTGGCACGCGCGTTTCGCCCCGTCCGAACCCGGCCCCTACCAGGCCGTTGCCGTGCTCGCCGACCGCTTCGGCACCCGCCGATCCGACCCTGTCACCTTCACGTGCGTAGCATCGCCCGCCAGAGGCTTCGTCCGGGTCAGCCGCCAGGACCCCAGGTTCCTCGAGTTGTCCACTGGCGAACCCTTCTTTCCCATCGGCCAGAACCTGGCCTTCATCGGCAGCGGCCAATACGTCACCCTGGCCAAAGCGGAGTCCATCTTCGCCCAACTCGCCGCCCACGGGGCGAACTACCTGCGCCTCTGGACGTGCTGCGAGGATTGGGCCCTGGCCATCGAGGCGCGCAAGAGCGCCTGGGGCAGATCCTGGGACTGGCGCCCGCCCCTGGTCCCCATGCCCGATCCCCCGCAACCGGGGCTCCAATGCCTCACCCTCACCCCCGCCCGCCCAACGCTCGAAGTCAATCCGTCCCACCCAGTCGCGTTGCGCCCCACCACCGGTTACCAGTTCACCGCCCAAATCCGTACCGAGCCAGGCGCCACTGTCCGACTCGATGTAGGCGGGACGGTTGTCGAACCGCCCCACGCTGGCGACCACCTCGCCTGGCGCCCGCTTCGCCACAACTTCGTGACGGCCCCCGACCAACGCTGGCTCCCCACCCTGCGCTTTCGCTTGGCCGGCGAAGGTGCCGCGTGGATCGGTCCCGTCTCGCTGCGCGAAACCGACGGCGGACCCGAATTGCTCTGGGAAACCGACGTCAACCGGCCCCGGCGCGGCTTCTACAATCCCGTGGACTGCTTCATGCTCGACGAATTGCTGGGCGCCGCCGAGCAACACGGCATCTACCTCCAACTGTGCCTGCTCACCCGCGACCTTTACATGGACGCCCTCAAAGACCCGGCCAGCCCAGAGTACAACCGCGCCATCGCCGACGCCCAACGCGGCCTGCGCTATGCCGTCGCCCGCTGGGGACACTCGCCCTTCGTAGCCGCCTGGGAATACTGGAACGAGATGAATCCCAACCTCCCCACCGACCGTTTCTACACTGAGCTGGGTGAGTTCCTGGAACGTATCGACCCCTATCGGCACTTGCGCTCGACCAGCACCTGGGGACCTTCACCCAAAGACTGCCAACATCCAAAGCTCGACCTCGCCGACACCCATTTCTACCTCCGCCCCACTGACCGGGGCCGCCTCGACGATGAAGTCCACGCCATCCTCGACCGCACCCGCTGGCTGCGCGACCAGGCGCCCGCTAAGCCCGCTTTCCTCGGGGAGTTCGGCCTGGCCGACGACCGCTGGCGCCTCACCGACGAGATGCGGCGGAGCCGATCCCTGGTAGATGTCCACCACGCCCTCTGGGCCTCCGCCCTGTCCGGCGCTTCAGCCACCGCCTTGGCCTGGTGGTGGGAACGCCTCGACGACCGCAACGTCTACCCGCTGTACCGGCCCCTGAGCCGCTTCATCGCGGACGTGCCCTGGACCGAAGGCCGCCTCGAACCCGCCTCCGTGACGCTCGACGCCGACCGGTTCCGCGCCGTGGGGCTGCGCGCCGGCGACCGCGTCTGGCTGTGGCTGTTCGATCGCGCCGCCGCCTGGTCGCGCGTCGTCACCGAAGGCCACCCCCCCACCGAGGTCCATGACGCCCACGCCCGCCTCGCCGGCCTGTCCGCCGTCAACTTCCGCGTCCAGTGGTGGCACACGCGCGAAGACCGACTCATTCGCTCCGAGTCGTTGTCCGCCACCAACGGCTCCCTGGACCTGATCGCGCCGCCCTTCACCGCGGATGTCGCCTGCAAGGTCGCACCTGGCGGTCAAGAGTGAGCGCCGCTTCGACTCGAACGACGCATGAGCCCGCGCCAGCAACGAAAGCTTGCCGGTAAGGCGCCTAGCCCGCTGGGCGCCGCAAGCTGCCGCGAACCTGGAAAGGGGCGGCGCGCAGCGGAGTGCGCGCCCTACCGCCGACGAATCGTCCGTCCGAGTGCGTCCTGAGTATGGCGATCCGATCGGTCCAGCCCATCTCGACTCTCGACCTGCCCGAGTTGGCGCCGTACCGCACCATGCGGCTGCAAGCCGAGCACCGCCGCCAGCGCATCTTCGTGGCCGAAGGCGAAAAGGTCGTGCGTCGGCTGATCGAGAGCGACCTAGGCGTCGTCTCGGTCCTGCTGCCCACCCAGTGGCTGGAAGCGTTGCGTCCGTTGCTCGAACGACGCCCCGAAAACCTCCCCGTCTACACCGCTGACAAGCCTGTCCTCGAACAACTCACCGGCTACTCGATGTACCAGGGCTTGCTCGCCATCGGCCGCGTGCCGGCCATGCCCACCTTAGCCGAGGTCCTCGCCGCCACCTCGCCACCGCGGCTGCTGGTCGCCCTAGACGAACTGGCCAACGCAGAGAATCTGGGAGCCGTGGTGCGGAACTGCGTCGCCTTCGGTACCCAAGCGTTGCTCGTCGGTGAGACCTGCAGCAGCCCCTATCTGCGCCGCGCCGTGCGTGGCTCGATGGGCACTGTGTTCCGCCTTCCGGTCATCGAGACCGACTCCTTGGTGGCGGCTTTAGCTCAACTGCGCGCCGCGGGTGTGCGCTCCGTGGCTGCCCACCCGTTGGCCAACCGCTGCCCCCTCGCCCAAACCCAACTCGCTGGCGATTGTTGCCTGGTCCTTGGCAACGAAGGCCACGGCCTTTCCCCGGCCGTGCTGGCCGCCTGCGACGCCTGCGCAGCCATTCCCATGGCCGCCGGCGTGGACTCGTTGAACGTGGGCAGCGCCGCCGCCGTGTTCCTCTACGAAACCTGCCGCCAGCGGGGCCGGATGTAGAGTGTAGAGGGGAGCTTGGGTGCGCCAGGCCGAGCCGAGATCGACTCGGTATTGGCCTTTCGCGGTGGACCGGGCAGGATCGCGCGGTCGAACAGTGGCCGTAGCATGGTTGGGTTAGACTAGAGACCATCATGAACCCCAGACATCGCGACTTGATGCGCCGGCGCGGACCGATCTCGAGGGAACGCTGCATCGGTTGTCGCTCCTCGCCACGTTCAATCATCCGAGCGGGTTCTTCGCCCAGGCGGAAGCTCGGTGGCATCTCCAGCGCAACCGCGGCTACACGCCGGCGCTGTCGGGAGACGACTTCTGGCACTTCGACCTCTTCGCCGGATACCGCTTCGCGCGGCGCAAGGCCGAACTGGGCGTTGGCCTCCTCAACCTCGCCGACCGCGATTACCGTCTGCACCCCCTCAACCTCCATGCCGAACTCCCGCGGCACCGCACCTTCGTCGCGCGGCTCAAGTGCAACTTCTGAGCAACCGGAGCCGAAGCGCTCGCCGGCCACATCGATGCCGGTCAAGAACGAGAAGCTGCATGAGGCAGTGAACGCCATTGCGGAGCGCAACCCGGCGCTCAGTTTCACATCACCGAGCTTCGGAGACGCGGCCGGGAAGCCGAACTCCTCACTACCGAATGGTCGCGCTACTCTTCTTTCAGATCCATCGCCCGTAAACTCCCGGTCCTGAGCATCGGCCTCCAAGAACACGAACGCCATTTCAGTCGTCATGCCCTGGGCCATGTGGACCGTGAGCGCATAACCGAGCCGGAGGTGGGCGTAGTCCGTCAGGGCAAAGGAGGCGGTCTTGCCGTTGTCCAGGCGGACATAAAGCTCCCTTTCCGTCGCGGTGAGAACGGTGCCGAGGTCGCCGTTCATGACACCGTGGCGCCGTGTCAAGTATTACTTACCAGTCAGAATGGATACTCGTCGTCCATCGAGCCTGCCGATGTGTGCCGGCCGTCACTGAGGCCGCGAGACAACCCGGATGGGGATGGGTTAGTCCACGCTGATGCGATAGAAGTAAGGCCCGAATCCGACCGCGGTAGGGTCCTCGAACCGGTTCTCCGGAGCGGTGGCGCGGAGGTTGGTGGCAATGGGGACGAACAACTGCCCAAGATCTGCGCTGCGGTGGATAGAGTAGGTCTTGCCGGCAACGCTGGACCATTTGATGATCAATCCCCCACCGGGGATCGGCTGGATGTCGGTGGATACCCTGAAGACCGAGTGCGGGTCGGTCGGGTTGGCGCCGGCGAGCTGCTCGGCCCAATCGGGAACGCCGTCGCCATCGGTATCTAGGTTGGCCGGGGGCGAATTGGTCGGGGGGAGCACACTGGGCAAATGCACCAGGATGTCCACGCGCTCGACACGGCCGCGATCGCCCTTGCCGAAGTTGAAGACGGGGAGTGCCGGTGGGGCGAGCGTAGCCCGGGTGCCCAGAACGCTAGCGGAACGACTGAACTGCGTCGTGGTGTCGGTGAGCGGCAACGTGTTGGGCCTGGGCTCGAAGACCCTGCCGGACACGGCGCGCGTCTCGAAGGGGATCTGGGCGATGTAGAAATACTGCCCGTTCACGTTGGCGATCGTGGAGCCGACTGCCAGGCTCGATCCGGCTCCGGCAGCCGTCCACAACACGCCTACGGACATCAGGCCGAAGCCTCCGGCAGTGTTCGTGACACTGCCGTAGAGGACGAGGCCGGGCTCGGGGATGCCTTCGGCACATGCGAGTACGCCCAGCAACTGGCTAAGGGCGGCGAGGCGGAGTGGGAGAGGGCGCGAGTCGAAGGATGAGCGTTCCAGTGAATGCGAATGGCAAGTAAACTGCTAATTCTGCCTCTTCACCTGATTCCGTCCGCGCGGGGTCAGAAGGTGGAGGCGCAACCGGTGGATCGGT
>VHCO01000364.1 GCA_016871715.1 Verrucomicrobiota bacterium | reverse complement strand
GAGTTTTCCCCGCCGATCCGCCCGTATCGGTTCTCAAACAGCTCACGGTCCGAGCACTCGAACCCCAGGAATGTCAGCGGGCGGGCCAACTGCTCGACCGTGAACACTACCTGGGCAACCTGCCTCAGGGACGCCAGTTGCTTCAGGCCGTCGAATCCAACGGCCAATGGGTGGCTCTGCTCGATTGGGGTCTGGCGACCTGGAAGCTGGCCGACCGGGAAGAAAGGATCGGCTGGACCCCGCAGCAAGAGGCTCAGCGGCTAGGCCTGGTGGCGCTTCAAGCGGACCTACACCCCGAGCCTTCCTGGCCCGAACTCCAAGAGCGCTGCCAGCACGATCCCCAAATCCCTTTCCGCGCACTCGTCAAGCACCGCTCCAAATGAAAAGACGGTGGCACCGCGTTGGGCCCTTGCGCTTTCGGGTGGGGCGAGGAAACTTTCGCGGCGCGACGGTTATCAATACTCGGTTGACATATGCCACAGTTTGCTTATCGAGCCCGGCGGCGGAGCGGCGAGTTGGAGACGGGCGTGCTGGAGGTGGCGGATCGCTCCGCCGCCTTGCTGCAGTTGCAGGGACGGGGTTTGTTCCCCGTCGCGGTCGAAGTGGCGCGGGGCGGACCCGCCAAAGCGGCGCGGCCGGGCGGGCGGGGGACTGCCCCGGCGGGGATCCTGCCGGAGGCGGTGCAGGAGCTTTTCAAGCGCCAGCGGCGGCCGCGGTTGGGGGAGTTGGCGACGTTCACGGAACAACTGGCCAACCTGCTGCGGGCTGGGATGCCGCTGACCCTGGCGCTGAACAGCATGACGCACCTCGACTCGAAAGGGATTTCGTCGGCGGTCAGCAAGGACCTCAAGCAGGACGTGACGGAAGGCAAGAGTCTTTCGGAGGCGATGGCGCGGCAGCCGGTGGTGTTCTCGGACCTTTACGTGAACATGGTGCGGGCGGGCGAACAGAGCGGGGCGTTGGTCGAGGTCCTGACGCGGTTGGCGGCGCACTTCAGGCGGTTTGCGGAGGTGCAGCAGAAGTTTCTCTCGGCGCTGATCTACCCGGCGGTAGTGTGTTGTGTGGGGGTGGTGATCATTTTCTTTTTCATGACGGTGATGCTGCCGAAGTTCTTGAGCGTGTTCCAGGACGTGAAGATGGAGTTGCCTCCCGCCACCAAGGCGCTGGTGGCGCTGAGCGATTTTTTCTCGGGTTATTGGTGGATGTTCCCGTTGGTGGCTTTGGCGTTGTACATCGTGTACCACCGTTACCGAGCCACGGAGGCGGGGCGGCGGACGGTGGATCGGTGCAAGATGCGAGCGCCGGTCCTGGGCCGGGTGGTGCGGCTCAACATTTTTGGGCAGTTCGCGCGGACGCTGGGCACGTTGTTGGCGAACGGGGTACCGGTGTTGACGGCCTTGAAGATTACCGAGCACGTGGTCCCCAACCAGGTGGTGCGTGAGGCGATCGCCAAGACGCGCGAAGAAGTCACCGACGGCAAGACCATCGCCCAGCCGCTGGCGCGGAGTCGGATCTTCCCGCAGTTGATGATCGACCTGGTCAAGATCGGCGAAGACACGGGCGACGTGCCGACCGCGCTGAATAACGTGGCCGACACGTACGAGAACGAGCTGGCCACGGCCTTGCGCGTGATGACGAACCTGATCGAGCCGGCCATGATCATCGTGATGGCGGTGGGCGTCGGGTTCCTGCTCTTCAGTGTCTTGTCGGCCATGTTCGCCATCACGGCCAACATCGCACGATGATCTTCCCGCCGCGCCAGTCTCATCGCCCTCGGTTTACGCGCCGTGTTCGCAGCGCGGCGGCGTGGAGCGGGTTCACGATGGTCGAGATCATGCTGGTGATCGCTATTGTGGGCGTGATGCTCGGCATCGGCATCCCCACGATGTTTCGGGGCATGAGCAAGTTGCCCATCCAACAAGCCGTGCGCACGCTCGAGGAGGCCTGCCGCGCGGCGCGGACGGCGGCCATCTTGCAGGGGCAACCGGCGGAGGTGGTCATTCAAGCCCAAGAAGGGACTGTGACGGTGGCGCTGGTGGCTGAAGGGGGTGGGGCGCCGAGCGACTTGGGGCCCTCCGAACCGGGCCTGAGCGAGCCGGGGCCGGCGGGGGCGGCGAGTGGCCGCCCCGATTTCAGCGGACGGATTCCGGCCAGTGTGGCCTTCAAGCAACTGCGGGTGAACCTGCGGGACATGATGGACTATGACGAGGCCCGGATCCGGTTTTATCCGAACGGGACCTCGGATGAATTGACGGCGGTCCTACTCTCGGAGCAGAACGAAGAGCGCGCGTTGACTTTGGAGATTGTGACGGGACGGGAGCACGTGGAGGTGATTCGATGAGCCGCCGCCGGGCCGTCGGGTGTCGGGCGGGTGTGCGGTGGGCGCGCGCGTTCACCTTGTTGGAGGTGATGATTGCCATGGCGATCTTCTTCATGGCCATTTTTGCGATTCTGGGGTTGGTGTCGCAGAACCTGCGGATCGCTCGGAGCCTGCGGATGGGCGACATCGATTTCGGGTCGGTGGCCGCTGAGGTTTCCCTCACCAACCAGCTCGAGGAAGGGGTGATCAGCGGCGACTTCGGCGATCTGTACCCCGGGGCGGCGTGGACGGCGGAGGTGATGCTGGTGGGCACCAACGCCAACAGTCGCGTGGGCGCGTTTACGTCCAAGGGGCTATTCCAGGTGGACCTGACGATCGATTGGCCCGAGCATGGCGTCGCGAAACAGAAACAGACCAGCATCCTGTTGTTCCGGCCCTGATCGTGTGAGCGCGTCACTTCCAGCTCTTGGCTTGCGGGTCCGACGGGCGCCCAGTCGGCCGGTTGTCGCGGCGGGGGGCGTGGGGCGAGGCGCGCGGGGGGCGAGGGCGTTCACTCTGATCGAGATCATGTTGGCGATTGCGATCTTCTCGATGGTGCTCACCGCCATCTACGCGAGTTGGTCCTCGATCCTGCGCGCGGCGCGGGTTGGGGGCGACGCGGCGGCGGAGGCGCAGCGAGTGCGACTGGCCTCGCGCACGCTCGAGGACGCCCTGATCAGCTCGGTGATGTTTCTGGGGAACCCGAACCGGGGACTCTACGCTTTCGAGGCGGATACCAGCACCGATTTCGGCGCCTTGAGCTTCGTGGCGCGCCTGCCGGGGTCGTTCCCGGGAAGCGGCTTTTTTGGCGACCAAGTGGTTCGCCGCGTCACGTTCAGCGTCGAGGCCGGCCGCGACGGCGTCAATCAGCTCATGCTACGCCAGCGGCCTTTGCTGCAGACCAACGTGTTGGCGGAGGAGGAACATGCCATTCTGCTGGCGCGCGAGGTGAGCGTGTTTCTGCTCGAGTTCTGCCAGGGACGGGGCAATACGGTCGAGTGGGTGCCGGAATGGCGGGCCACCAACCAACTGCCCCAGCAGGTTCGCTTCGCGCTCGCGTTCGGCCACCAGCGAGCCGATCCGAGCCGGCCCAAAGACGTCGCGGTGCGCACGGTCAGCTTGCCCAGCGTGGTGGTGCCCCCGCCCCTGCAGATGGGCGCTGGCGCGGCGGCAGCCGGGGTGGCCGGACCCGGAGCGCCGGGTGTGCCCGGCGCGCCTGCGGTGGGCGGTGATGCAGCGCAGGTGTTGGACCCCAACCAAGTGGCGGCGCCGGGCCTACCGGGCGCCGGTGGGCCGGTCGATCGGCGACGGCTCTTGGACCGTCAACTGGTGCCTCCCAGCGGTGCCTTGCCCGGATTTCGGGCTAGCCCAGGTTCGCCGTGACGAAGTCCCGACTGCCAACCGAGCGTGGGTTTGCGTTGATCATCGTGTTGATCGTGATCACGGTGCTGGGGCTGCTGGCGGGGAGCTTCGCCTACGCGATGAAGATCGAGAGTCGGTTGGCGATCAACGCCAGCAACGATTCGGAGATGGAATGGCTGGGCCGGTCCGGGGTGGAGTTTGCGCGGTACGTCTTGGCGAACACAGCGCCGGCGAACGCCTTTTCGCTGAATCAGTTTTGGGCCGGTGGCCCCGGCACGGCCGCGGAGACCAACGGCCCGCTGGCCGGGCTGTCGCTCAAGGACAACCAACTGGGGGCGGGTTGGTTTTCGGTCGAGATCCGGGACTTGGATCGGAAGTGGAATATCAACGCGGGCAACGACCAGGCGATGGGGCAGATACTGCAGCGGGCCTTGGCGGTGATTGGAGTGGATGCGGGGGAATCGGCGACCATTGCAGACTCGGTGTTGGACTGGCGCGATCGGGACGACGCGACGCGGTTGAGCGGGGCGGAGAGCGACTTCTACTTGCTCATCCCGCCGCCTTATGTGGCCAAGAACGGACCGCTGGACGACTTGGCGGAGTTGCTCCTGGTGCAGGGCATCACGCCGGCGCTCTACTGGGGGCCGGCAGCCTCGCAACACAGCCCCATTCGACTCTCGCCGCTCCCCGGCGGTCGGCGGCCGGCGGTCGAGGCGGCGCCGGCGTACCCGGTGGGCCTGGTTGATTTATTTGCGCCTCTGGGGAGTGCGGGCATCAACATTAACACCGCGTCCTTTCACGCCCTGCAGGTCTTGCCTGGCGTGGATGAGAACATCGCGCAGACCATTCTGCAGGTTCGCGCTGGGCCCGATGGGATGGACGGGACCGAGGACGACATGCCGTTTATGGGGGCCAACTTCGCGTTGCCAGGCGTCCCGCCCGAGTTCCCCGATCTCATGCGCGGCCTCGTGACCACCGTCAGCACCGTCTTCGAGGTCACGGTCGACGCGCGCCTGGGGAGTTACCGGCGGAAGTTCTACGCCTTGGTGAGCCGGGCCAACGCACAGAACCCTCAAGTGCTGCATTTCAGTTGGCGGTGAACGCGAGCCTCCGTTCGGGAGGCCCGACCACAACCCGCGTCCGGCGAAGGCTATGGGACCAAAACCTGGAATTGTCTTTGTCACGGGCACAGATACCGGGGTGGGCAAGACCATCGTGACGGCCCTGCTGCTGCGGCAACTGCGGGCCGAGGGCGTCGAGGCGCTGGCCATGAAGCCCTTCGCCTCGGGTTCACGCGAGGACGCCGATTGGTACCGTGCGGTACAGGGGAAGCGGTTGCCGGCGAGGCTGCTGGTCCCGTTTTTCTTTCGTCTGCCACTGGCGCCTTGGGTGGCATCGCGTCGCGAGCGACGGCGCGTCTCGTTGGGGGTTGCGCGGGCGCGGGTGCAAGCAGCGCGCGCACGGTGCGAGCTGCTTCTGGTCGAGGGCGCCGGGGGTTTATTGACGCCATTGGGTGCGGGCTTCACGTTGCTGGACTTGGTGCGCGAGTTGCACGGTGCGGCGGTCGTGGTAGGGCCCAATCGACTCGGCGTGCTCAATCAGATGCTGTTGGCGACGCATGCGCTGCGCACTTCGGTTCGACGGTTGAGAGCGGCCTTGGTGTTGGTCGAGCAGGCTGTGCCGGATCTCGCCGCTGCGAGCAACGCGGAGGCGCTCGTGAGTTGGTTGCGGCGGCGGCCTATGCCTGTCTATCGAATCGAACGGTTCGAGGACTTGGCGGGCGGTCTGCCAGGTGTCGAGGCGCTGGGGGCGCAGACGCGCACGACGCTGCCCGCGTTGTCCGCGTGGGCTAGGCGCGCGGGACAAGGGGATGAAGGATGAAGAGCCCCGCAAATGGGGGGGCGTTTTCAGGCACAAAAAAAAATCGAAAAACCTGTTGACGCAGCATGCGGAGGAGCTAAGCTAGCGCCGCTTTTTGAGATTGAACACTGGGTCGCCGAAAGCGGCAGACGAGTTCGGCGCTCAGGTTTTTTATCCCCTTGAGGGTCGATTTTTGGGTGGTGACACCCGCAGCTCTTTGAGAATTGAATTGTGCGATGAGTGAGAGCCCCCTTCGGGAAGCCGATGTTGAGTTGGTGGACCGGAGGAGTTTTAGAATTGCGTAAGTCCGGCTGGAGACAGTCGGGCTAGCAATCAAGCTAACGTTTTAAACAACGGAGAGTTTGATTCTGGCTCAGAACGAACGCTGGCGGCGTGGATAAGACATGCAAGTCGAGCGGGATATTGGCGGCAGCAATGTTGCCAATGTCTAGCGGCGAAAGGGTGCGTAACACGTGGGCAATCTGCCCTGAAGCCCGGGACAACTCCGAGAAATCGGAGCTAATACCGGATGTGGTGAAGAGGAGGCATCTTCTTTTCAGTAAAGCTGGGGACCGTAAGGCCTGGCACTTCAGGATGAGCCCGCGGCCTATCAGCTAGTTGGTAGGGTAATGGCCTACCAAGGCAAAGACGGGTCGCTGGTCTGAGAGGACGACCAGCCACACTGGAACTGAGACACGGTCCAGACACCTACGGGTGGCAGCAGTCGAGAATTTTTCACAATGGGCGCAAGCCTGATGGAGCGACGCCGCGTGGGGGATGAATGGCTTCGGCCCGTAAACCCCTGTCATCTGGGA
>VHCO01000363.1 GCA_016871715.1 Verrucomicrobiota bacterium | reverse complement strand
GGCGGAGTATCGACGGCGGTTGTTTGTGCGTGGGGGGGTGTCTGGGGGCAGCGGGAAGGTGGCGATGAGTCGGGAGCAAATAAGGCGGGTGTTGAAGAAGGGCGGGGAGTTGAGCTTGGGGGAGGCGTTGCGGTTGCGGATTCGGCACATGACGGACGGGGTGGTGTTGGGGTCCAAGGGGTTTGTGGATGCGGTGTGGCTGGCGCATCGTGAGCGGTTTGGGTCGAAACGGCGGAGTGGGGCGCGGCCGATACGGGGCGGGGGTGCGCCGTTGTCGGGACTCAGTGCGTTACGGGACTTGCGGGTCGGGGCCATCACCTGAGCACAGAAGCCGCTGTTGGGTGAGCGGGAGCGGGAGTATTGGGTGGGGTGAGTGTAGCCCGCAGGCGGGAGTCCGATCGGTCAAGCCGGTGCCTTCTTTTTCGGGATGAGGGAGGAAGCAAGGGGGGAAGGTGGACGTGTCAATTGTATTATGCCTGGCATGAAATGTGCCCGTCGTGGGGTTGGGGTGGGCGCTGGCGCTGGTCGCCGCGATGCTCCGTGAGACGCCGGACACGGGCGCGGCGAAGGTGTTCGCCTTATTCTTCGGCTGGGCGTATGCGTTGTTGGTCTGGTTTCTCCCCTGGCTTTTCATCTATGGCATCATTCAAGTTGTCCGACGCCGATGGGCAGAGCGAAAGGACTAACCGGAGCAACCGCCTGTGAGGTGGCCTGCGTGGTACGGGACGCGAAGGTTGGCACCGCCCAGCGGCAAGGGTACACAGGGGCGCGTTTGGGCAGGACCGCCGTTAGGCCGACCGGCGGTAGGCTTCGGCGAGGAGGGTCATCGGGTGGGCGACGCGGACGTTGAGTCCGCGCTGTTTGGCACCATTGAGGAGCTGGAGTTGGCAGCCGGGATTGGCGGTGGCGACCACGGTCGCGCCCGTGGCGGCGAGGTGGTCGAGTTTACGTTCGAGGAGCTGCTGGGCCATCTCCGGCTGGATGAGGTTGTAGATGCCGGCGCTGCCGCAACACCAGTTGCTCTCGGCCAACTCGACGAGGTTCAGGTTGGGGATCGCGCGCAGCAACTGGCGGGGTTGCGCGACGACCTTCTGGCCGTGGCTCAAGTGGCAAGATTCATGGTAAGTGACGACGACCGGCGGCGCGCCGTTGGCCCGGGGTGGGCGCAGTCCGATGGCGGCGAGCCATTCGTGCACGTCTTTGCATTTCTGGTCCCAGGCCTCGGCCCGCTTGCGATAGGCGGGGTCGGCGGCGAGCAGGTGGCTGAAGTGCTTGAGGTGGGAGCCGCAACCGCCCGCGTTGGTGATGATGGCGTCGAACTGGTCCGGGGGGAACTGTTCGAGGTTGGTGCGGGCGAGTTGGCGGGCGAGCTCGATTTCGCCGTTGTGGCCGTGCAACGAACCGCAGCAGTGTTGGGGGCGCGGGGTATAGACTTCGCAACCGTTGTGGGCCAACACCTCGACGGTATCGCGGTTGACCTCGCTGAAGATGAGGTCCTGGGCACAGCCGGTGAGCATGGCGACGCGGTGGCGGCGTGGGCCGACGGCTGGGGTGACTTCGGCAATGAGCCCCGCACTGAACCGCGGCGGGATGTCGGGCGTGAGGGCCTCGAGTTCCTGGAGGCGTTTGGGGAGGAGTCTCAGCACGCCGCTGCGCCGCACCAGGCACTGGAGGCCGCACGCCTGGTAGAGCCGCAGCAGCCGGCCGAAGAAGAGCAGGCGGCGCAGGTCCAGGAAGAGCCACTTGACGGTGAACCAGCGGATGAGGCTGCGCTTGGGGGTAGCGAGCTGGCCGACCCGCTCGACCTCGGCGCGGGCATGCTCGAAGAGTTCGGCGTAATTCACGCCCGCCGGGCAGGCGGTCATGCAGGCTAGGCAGCCGAGGCAGAAGTACATTTCCTCCCCGAAGGTTTTCGTGGGCGCGAGCCGGTCGTCGGCGATGGCGCGCATGAGGGCGACGCGGCCGCGCGGGCTATGACGTTCCAGGTGGGTAGCGTCGTAGGTCGGGCAGGTGGGCAGGCAAAGCCCGCAGTGCATGCATTGTTGCACGACCGCGTAGTCGAGCCCTTTAAGGTAACCTAAGCCGGCACGGTCGGTCATGGGACGGGCGGCGGCACGATCAGGTCCCGCGGGGAAAGGAACAGGCGCAGGCGGCCGCGCCGCCCATCATCCGTCTCGAGGCAGGCCAGGGCTCCTTTGGGCAAGTCGACGAGGGTGGCGTCTTTCATTCGCAGCAAGCGGGCGACGCGTTCGCTGAGCGACGGGGCGTGCCCGACCAGGAGCACGTTCGCTTGCTTGGGGAGGGCGCGCAGCCAGCGCTTAAACTCCCCTCGCGTGGCCTCGTTGAGGAGGGCGGGCGTCTTGCGCAGCCGCGGCCGGCGTCCGGCCGGGAAGGCGCGCAGCACGAACTCGGCAGTCTCGACAGCGCGCAACAACGGGCTGGCGTAGGCGGCGCTCAAGGCGACACCGGCGCGGCACAAGAAGCGCCCCATCCGTTCGGCCTCCGAGCGACCGCACGGGGAGAGCGGGCGGTTGGCGTCGTCCGCGCCTGGGCGGGCATCGGCATGGCGCAGGAAATAGAGTTTCATGGGTTTCAAGAGGTCAAGGGATCGCAGACTTTGCCCGGGTTGAGAATGCCGCGCGGGTCCAAGATCCGGCGCAACTCGCGGAGCACGCGCATTTGGGCGTCGCCAGCGAACTGGGCGAGGAATTTCTTTTTGGCGACGCCGATGCCGTGTTCGCCGGTGATGGTGCCGCCGAGGCGGACGGCTTCGTCGAAGATTTCCTGGAAAGCGAGCTCGACGCGGTGCATCTCGTCGGCGTTGCGTTCGTCGGTCAGGAAGGTCGGGTGCAAGTTGCCGTCGCCCATGTGGCCGAAGGTGCCCACCCGCAATCGGTGTTTTTGGGCTACGGCCGCCACGAACCGGACCATGTGGGCCAACTCGCTCCGCGGGACGGTGGCGTCTTCGAGGATGGTGGTGGGGGCGACGCGGGCGAGGGCGGAGAAGGCGGTTCGGCGCGCGGAGGCGAGGCGGGAGGCCTCTTCGTCGGTCTGGGCGACGCGGACTTCTTGGCAGTGGTTTTGGCGGGCGAGGGCGACCATTTGGGCGACTTCCTCCTGGACGACGGCTGGGTGGCCGTCACTTTCCATGAGGAGGAGGGCCTCGCAGTCTCGCGGCAGGCCGATTTTGGCATAGTCATCCACGCAGTGGATGGTGGTGCGGTCGAGGAATTCGAGGGTACAGGGGATGACCTGCGCGGCGATGATGTCCGAGACGGTTTGGGCGGCCTGGTCCATCTGGGCGAAGGTGGCCAGGAGGGTCCGTTTGGCTGGCGGTTTGGGGATCAATTTGAGGAGGACCTTGGTGATCACCCCGAGAGTGCCCTCGGAGCCGATGAACAGATCGCGGAGCGAATAGCCGGCGACATCTTTGACGCACTTGTTGCCGGTCCAGAGGACCTCGCCGTGGGCGAGGACCACTTCGAGGCCCATGACGTAGTTGCGGGTGACGCCATACTTGAGCCCGCGCAACCCGCCCGAATTCTCAGCCACGTTGCCGCCGATCGTGGAGATCTTCATCGAGCCCGGGTCGGGCGGATAGAACAGCCCGGCGGCCGCGGCGGCGTCGGCGACGGCCTGTGTGGTGGCGCCTGCCTCGACGAGGAGCGTCAGATTCGCTCGATCCAACTCGAGGATCTGGTCCATCTTCACCAGACAGAGGACCACGCAGTCCGGGCTGGGCAGGCTACCGCCGCTGAGGCCGGTGCCGGAGCCGCGCGTGACGATGGCGGTGTGGGTTTCGTTGGCCAGCTTGAGCGCCGCAACCACTTGGGGCGTCGTGGAGGCGAACACGACCGCCCCAGGCATCTGCCGGAGGGCGGCCGTGCCGTCGAACGAGTACGGAATTAAGTCCTCCGCGGACGTCAACACATTCTCCGGCCCGAGGAGTTGCTCGAGACCGGCCAACACAGGCGGAGCCAAAGGCATAGGACGACCCAGAGCATGCTCGGCAGCCCATGGCGGGTCAAGCGTTGCGGGCGAATGCGCGGTCGGCCCGGGGGCCCTGCGAGGTGGAGCTGGGCCAAGCGCAAGGCGCACCGGCCGGCGCCACGCCGCGCGGCTTGCGACGCCAGGGGGATTAGGTTAGTGTGCGCCGATGAAACTCTGGCTCGGGGTCAGCCTGGCGATGGCAGGTGTCGGGTGGGCCGGCGCCACCGCGCCGGCAGCCGAATCCGACCCGCAGCCGACCGGTGCGGCGATGGTCTACATCCTGCCGGTGCGCGACGACATCATGCCGCCGCTAGTGTACTTGGTTCGGCGCGGCGTGAAGGAGGCGATGGAAGCCAAGGCGGACGCCTTGGTGTTGGACATGGAAACGAACGGCGGGCGGGTGGACGCGACGGAAGAGATCATCGAGATCCTGAGCCAGTTCAAAGGGCAGACGGCTACATACGTCAACCGCAACGCTTATTCGGCGGGCGCATTCATTGCGGTCGCGACCCAGAAGATCTTCATGGCGCCGGAGAGTGTGATCGGGGCGGCCGCGCCGGTCATGCTGGCTCCCGGCGGCACGGGCGTCGAGGCGATGCCTGAGACCTTCGAGATCAAGACCACCTCGGCCATCAGCGCCAAGATCCGCGCCTACGCCCTCAAGAACGGGCATAACCCGGGGGTGGTGGACGCCATGATCGACAAGCAGAAGGAGCTGATCATTGACGGGGAGGTCATTAACCCGAAAGGCCAAATCCTCACGCTCAACAACCGCGAGGCGGAGAAGGAGTATGGCGATCCGCCCCGGCCGCTGCTTTCCGCGGGCACCGCCGCGAGCCTGGAGGAAGTCCTCGACCGGCTGGGCTTTGGAGAAGCCCGCCAGGTCGAGATCCGACCCTCGGGCGCCGAGAAGCTGGCGACGTGGATCAACGCGCTCAACTGGCTGTGGCTGGTCATCGGGGTGGCCGGCATCTACCTCGAGTTCAAGACGCCCGGATTCGGCTTGCCGGGCATCTTGGGCTTGGCCGCCTTCGCCCTTTATTTCCTGGGGAGCTACGTGGCTGGGCTGTCGGGACTCGAGTGGCCGGCGTTGTTTGTGATGGGGTTGCTGTTGGTGATCCTCGAGCTGTTTGTGTTTCCCGGGACGGTGCTCTTGGGGGTGGCGGGGGTGGGGCTGATGTTAGTGACGGTGGTGATGTCCATGGTGGATCTCTACCCAGGCATGCCCAAGCTGCCCACCCTGCCCCAGCTTCGCGTGCCGCTGCGGGATCTGACCTACGCCACCCTGGGCTCGATCGCAGTGTTGATCGTGCTCGCCCGCCTGGCGCCGCGGACCTCAGTCTACAGCATCCTGGTCACCCGCGCCGCCAGCGCGATGGAGTCCGTTCAACAGCAAGCTCGCCTCCACTCCCGCCAACTCGGCCTGGAAGGCATTGCGTTGTCCGTGCTGCGTCCCGGGGGCAAGGCACGATTCGGAGAGGAGATACTGGACGTGATCACGCAGGGCGATTTACTGGCGCCGGGGACGCGCGTACGGATCATTGGCCACAGCGGCCGGGAGGCGGTGGTGACGCCGGTTGCCTAAGCGGCGCCGGAGGCGGTCTCCGGGGTGAGCCAACAACGCTGAGGCCGGCGCGGCCGAGTGCCCGCGCTTCCCGCCTCCAACGAATTCGAGCCGGCGGGTCAGGGCCGAGCTCGCCTTCGTCTTGGAGGGCGTCACGGGGCCTGGGTTTCCTGGCGGAGGATGTCCAGGTAGAGTGTGCCGTAGTCAACGTAGCGGTCGCCTTGGGTATAGAAATCGCTCAATGACTCGGTGTAGCCGGCGTTCCTGCGGCGCTGCAACGTGGCCGGTGTTACTGATGAGGACCGAGGTTTTCGGCGACGGGATTGCGGTAGGCCTTGAGCGCAGGCACCAACCCGGCGGCAGCACCGAGGAGGATCATGAGCAGCGGCGCCAGGAACAGGGTGCCGGACCCGGTCCACGGATCGAGCAACACGCCAGTCTCAGCGCGAATGAACCCGCTGGCAACGGTCATGAGGGCCGCATAAACCAAACCGCCGGCTAGCACGCCCAGGGCCGCGATGGCGCCGGACTCGAGGACGATGGCGCCGAAGAGGGTCAAGCGCCGCGCGCCCAAGGCGCGCAGGATGGCGATCTCGTGGCGGCGCTCGTTCATCGAGCTGTAAAGACTGGCCAAGACCGAGCCGAGGGCAACCACCGCCACCAGGTAAGCGACCAACTCGAGCACGCGCTCGAGCCAAGCGAGCTTGGCGAACAGCTCGGCGACGATCCGGCCGATTGGCCAGGCCCAGGTCAGCCGGTGGCCTTGCTGATTGTAGTGCGTGTCGAGCCGGAAACCGGCCACGGGCGTGAGCAACTTCACCAACACGGCGCTGACGTCGCTGGCCGTGGCGGGATCATGGCCGCTCAT
>VHCO01000362.1 GCA_016871715.1 Verrucomicrobiota bacterium | reverse complement strand
TCTGTCCGCACGCCCGCGCCGGCGCGAGCGCGAGCCGAACACCCACAGCCGCCGCGCGCCCAAGCGATGAAATTCCGGACGTAATGGGCGCAGCACGCTGCAAACTTCCGAGCGAGTCATAGCGGAACTTTCTTTATGCATGACAAGAGTATGCTCCATACACAGAATGGAATCAACTCCCGAGGCGGTCGGAGGACAAGGTGGTTGATGGTTGGAAAGGGGTCAGTCCCTAGCCCAGTGGAGTAGGCTTCGCCACTCCACGGGCCAAGGAAAGCGCGGTGCGCCACGCGACCGGAATTGGCGATCGTGGATTGCAGATTGCGGATTGCAGATTTCAGATGGTCCGCGCTCTGCCGAGACGCGGCTACGGGAATTGGGACATTGAACATTGAATGGGCGAGAAACACCCGAGCCGGGTTTGCGATCAACCGCCGCCCAGCCATTCATCGCGGGTCACTCCCGCCTGGCGCAATAGACGGCTTAGAAATCCCGGCCCAATTTCCCCTTCATGCTCGTTGGGAATGATCAACGTGACGTTACCGCGTCGCATCTGGGCGTGCTTACCGCCGGCGATGGGCCCGTCAAAATCCAGTTCCCGCAACCGTTGAATGAACCGGCGGCGTGAAACCGGCGCCAGTTTAGACATGCGCTTCCTGGCCGATGCGATTAAGGTTGAGACCGGCGATTTCGGGAATCTCGAGGCCCAAGCGCAGACGGAGCGCAATCCAATCACTCAGCGCCTCGCGCAACTCGCGCTGGCAGCCGGGCAAGGTCCGATGCCGGGCCCACACGCCCTGACAGGCCGGAATTTCACCCCAATACATGCCCTCACCTTCGATGATTTCGTAGGCCGCGGCTTCCATGGCGGCTTCGATGTAACTGGCTAACATAGGCGGCAAGTATTCATGGTTTTCACTTTTGTTTGCGAGCCTGAATCAAGGGATAAAGGCGCCGAGCCGGGAGCGGGGAGCAGGGTCAAAGGCTGATTCCCCTTGGCCAGAGTCGGGGAATTTCGGGGCTGTGGCCAATCCATCGGATTGCAGCGCGGGCTTCTTCTTTCAGCCGGATACCCAATCCCCATTCGATTTCCTCGTAATAAGCAATGGCTTCATTTAGTTCGGCCTCGGCTTCGCCAAGGATTTCAATCCTCATGTTGGAAATCGTTGATCCAACCGGGCAAATACCGCGTGGAAGCGGTCGGAACGGGCGCGCCCGGCTTTCACGTCTTCGATGCGCCGGGCGATCTCCGTTTCCCACGCCGCCTCAACGTCCGGGGAAAAATCCCGATCGTCGTCCGATAAATCCAAGAGGATGCGCGCCAGCGTCAGGCGCTGAACCGGCGGCAGTTCCAAAGCGTCTTTGGCAAGTTTAGAAATCGCGTTCATAGGGCCAAAGGTACGCCTGCTCGGGCGATTGTCGAGATGGTTTTCATGTTACTTTATCAGTCCCGGCTATTGGCAGGCGCACCTGGCAGAAGGGCAGAATTCAGAATGCGGAATGCAGAATGCCGCGACCACGGGACGACGGGAGGGTCGGGGGCGTCAGTCAGCTTGCGCCAAGTCATCAAGAAAACCGGCAAAGGCCAGCAATTCGGCCCGCGCGGTTTCCCAGATTCGCGGTAGCGCCTGGAGCAATGTCCCAAGCTTCTCAGGGTCGTAGTTGAAGGTGTAAAGGTTCCGCACCAAGTGGCGGAAGCGCCGCAGTTCGTCCAAATCCTTCACACTCGCAGGACCGAGCACCGCCGGGCGCACATCCGGTTGGTCGGTGGCCATGCGGTGTAACAGGTCCCGGTGCCAGGTGTCGCCGGAGGGCGCGACTCCATCGACGTGCCGTGCGATCAACTCGAAGAGCCTCTCCCAGCCAGAGTAGAAGCCGTGCAGGTTCAAGGCAACGAAGCCAACAAAGGCGCTCCGTTCGCTTCGCGAGCTTCTGTGCAAAAAAGATCCCAACTCACTTTCCACGCTCAACACCTTTCGGGTCGAACTCCTCACCCCGGCCTCCTCTCCCTTGCCCCTCTCCCATCCGATGGGCGAGGGGAACTGGGGCGGGGTGGAGAGGGAGCCGTTAGTGTGGGTTCGCGGTCAGTCGAATGCTGCCATCCCCAACGGCGGGAGCCATCCGTGCGAGTGGACGGGCTCCAGCCAATGACGCAAGTCGGCAATCGTGGCAAAATCCAACAGCGCCTCCCTCAACGCTTCCAGGCTGCCTAAAGGCAACTGCCGGACTGCCGCCTCGTCGTCCGGTCCAAAACCGGCCAACCGCTTGCGCGCCTGCCGGAGGATCAGGTTTATCGCTTCCTCCTGCCGGCCTTCCTGCCGGCCCAGTCTTTCGATGCTCGTGATGTGTGGCATAGTTTTCTCGCTCTCATTTGATCAAATCCTCACGAAATGCAATCGCCAATCCCTCGGGTAAAACCAGCAGCCAATCAATCAGCCGGAACAACTCCAGGATGTCCTGGCGGCGGTCAGCGGTCAGCGGTGAGCGGTCAGGAGTCAGAGGGCAGAGGTCGCCTCAAGGACGGCGGCGCGCTGTGCGCGGGGATGCGGCCAAACACCGGCAGAGCGATGTCGCGGACCATCCAAGCCGGCACTTCTTCAGGGATCTGCCCGGCACAGCCGAGCCGCTCCCGAAACCGGCGCAACATGGAGGGCAGCCGGTAAAGCCGTGCCGCGGCCTGATACCGAGCCAAGCGGCGCAGCGCACGCCCCGAAGCCGCCGGGGCCTCTGGCATCCTCTGGTGCAACGTCAACGCCCAATCCAGCGCCTGGCGCAAAGCGTCCCCATCCGTGATTCGGCCTTTTTCCCAGTCATTCCAAGCGGCGTTGAGCCGTGCCGGATGGAAGGCCAATTCGTAGGCCAATTGCACCTGCTCGCGGGCCGTCATGGAATCCAGCGGGCCAGGTCCCGGCGCAGGTTGTCGAGGTTCTCGCGCACCAGGGCGTCGTGACGGAAAGCGGCCGGCAACCGCTCCACGGCTTGTGCGATGTCCTCGAACCGCAGACGCGCATGAATGACCAGGAACTGGATGTCCGCTTGGTCCGTGGGATCGTAGCGAATCAGGCGGCTGGCGACCAGGTCAGCGGGCGGGAGGGTGAAGACGGTCAGCCGGCTGCCCTGCCAGAGGACGACCACCTCCTGGGGCGAGGGTTCGGCCAGGCACAAGCGGGGCGGCCCCACCCATTCCAGGTGATCGCCCGGGTACTCCTCCGGCGGATTGACGGGCAGCCCGATTTGCTGCGCCGCCACCGCCAGCGCCGCTTCGTTGGCAGTGCTGTAAGGACCGGCGATATCGGCATCGGCGCTGAAGCGGTCCTCTTCGCCCATCAGCATGACTGCGGCGCTGCCATAAAGACAGAGCCTGACCGGCTCGGCCAAAGCAGCGTCCAAGCGGGCCAAGTGTTCACGAAGCGTGGTGGCGTTCATGCTGGATGGACCATTGGGGCAACCGTGGACGCGTGTTCCAGCCCGGGCCAGTCTCCCGAGGCCACCAGGCAATCGCGATCCGGCCACGTGCCGTCATCGGTGGTCACCCGCACGCGGACAACGCAGCCGCCGTTGGTCTGCGGATCGGAAAGGATCACGCAGCGATGACACGGGAACCCGGTGGACTTGAGCGCCGTGCCAAACTGGATCATGCCGGAGCAAAGAGTTCGTCCAAGAGATTGAGTTCAGCGGCTTCGCGCGCGAGTTTCTGCACCAGTTCGGGCGGTTTGCCGAGGGCCTGGGCGATGCGTTCCACCGCGATGGGCGCGCAACCGCGGGGGAGCGGGGTCCATTCGCCGCAGTGGCGGTGGCACCATTCCACCAGTTGCCACTGGTCTTTGCCGCCGTGTTGCGCCCAGATTTCATCCAGCAGTTTGATCTCCGCATCCGAGAGGTGCTCGCGGGGAGGCATCCGTTCCAACTGGACCTCGTGATTGCGGCGGTCGCTCACGCACTGCTCCCAGCCGGCATCGGACTCGCCCAGCAGCCGTCCGGCGTTGATGAGGTCGAGCACCTCGCTGGTCACCGGGCCGTTGCGCAGGGAGAGGTACTCGCCGCCGACGACCGGGATGCCGCGACGGTCGAGCGACAGGCGATCCAAGAGGTACACGAGTTTGACCAGCTTCATGACGTGGAGTCGCCCACCGGCGCGTTCCAAAAACGCGCAGGCGGCCTCGGTCGCCTTGCCGATCTGAAAGCGGAGCGGGGAGGACAGACCACGGAGCCCAGGCATCAGGCGTCAGGAGACAGGAGTCAGGAGGCGGAGGACGGCCCCGGAGCTGGGAGACAGAAGCTCGGAGAGCATCTGTCGCCGCTGCGCCCGGTCTTCGATCTTCCATCTTCGATCTTTGCCCTTTGGGTTCGGAGGAGGAGGGCGCGTCAGTGCATCGGGCTCTGTGGCGCCGTTTCAGCCCACCAGACCGAGCTCACAGCTTTCACTACCCGGTCAATGTCCGCCATTTGGTCTGGTATCAGCTTGCCGAGCTGTCGCAGCAGTCGGGCCTGACTGATCGCACCCAGGTTCTGCACGTCGAAGGCACCCGGTTCGAGATTGCGGAGCGTTAGGCTCACTTCAAACCGAGTCCCCCGCAGGGCCGTAGTATGGGGTATCACCGCGAACAGAGCCCGCTCATGATCCAAGAACGGCACGCTGTAGATCACCGCCGGCCGCACCTTGGCCGCCAAGCCGAAGTCCACTTGCCAGATTTCACCGCGCTGTGCCTTGGGCATGGTCGGCCTCCTCAGCGTCCAGCGCCCGAAACCGCTCGACAGCGACCGCGTCGGTCATTTCTTCCGTGAGCGGCTCTCTTTCCATCTGGGTCAATAGCCACTTGGAGAATTCGTATTGCTCTGGGAGAGTGAGCTTGCAGACCGCAGCTTGTATTTCGGCAACAGTACTCATATAGCATCGGGGATTGGACTAGAGAGTCGGCGGGGTCAGTCCCGGCTATTGGCCAGTCGGGCCTGGCGAGGGAGGGAAGGGCGAGCGGGCGGATCGAGTTATGAGTTATCGGTTCTTGGTTATCAGGGGGGCGGCGGGCGGGGCACCGGTGCGTCGGTGGGCAGGAGTCAGAAGTCAAGGAGCAGGAGCACAGGCCGCGGACGACAAGGCCGCGGGACTACGTCAGGAAGAACATCACTTGGACCGGACGACTTCACAGTGGGAGTTGCACAACCCGATTCTCCCAGTAGGCCGCATCGGTGGCCTTGGCGATCAGTCCCAAATCGAGGACCAACTGGCCGAAGCTGACATAACGTTGGTGCGAGAAAACCAAACCGGCGAACCGCCGGCCGCTTCGCTGCCAATTCTCCGCCAACACGCGGAATCGGATGTCTTGCGTCACCACCACGCGTTGCAGCGAGGCGGCGAGTTCGAGCAGTTCGTCGTCGAGTAGTTCGTTGGTTCCTTCTTCGGTGGCGGCGAGCACGTCCACGCCCCGCAACCGGAGTTGCAGGATCGCAGGCCCCGGAACATGCACATCCGCATACAGGCCAAGCGGCATCAGCAGCGGGACAGAGCCTTCAGCCTGACCAACAGCGGCGGCGTCGGGTGCGCGAGTTTCCAGTGCTCCACCTCGCGGTATTCGGCGACGAGCTCGTCTTCAATTTCCTCACGATGGTCGAAGTAGTAGGTCAAGGCCGCGTGGATTTCCCCAAGGGCCAGATACGGATACTGCCGGGCCATTTCCTCGGCCGACCAACCGCGCCATAAATAGTCCGCCACGAGCATGGCCACGCGCGTGCGAGCATGGCGCTCCAGTCGTGCTGGCTGATCGGGCCGTTTGATGATGTGCGGATATGTCAGGTCCACGGCCATAAAGAGATACCTTCCGGTTAATTCAGGGGTCTCAACCGCTCAGCAACGACCGGGGCAGCTCCATGGCCACGTGGCCACAGCTCAGTCCTCACTTGACACTCCGAACGCTCAAAGGCAGAGGTCGGTGCTTCGGTGCGACGGCAGGGCGGCAGCCTGGACCGTGCTTCAGCCTGTTGCCGTCAAGAGAAAGAGAAGCAGGCGCAATTCATGAAGCCGTTCGAAATCCCTCTCCCAGAGCTCCCGTGTCAAACAGAATGGGCACGGCTCGACGCCTCGCTCCGGAGCTTCATCAGGTTGGCCAGCAGGTGGTCACCGCTCCGGTCCAGCTCCACGTTTGGCCGCCGCACCCAGAAGGGCTCAGGGTCGGTGGGTGAAGCGGAGGGGCGCCGGCGTCTGACGGGTGGTCCTGCGGTAGCCGCTTTCATCAACGCATTGGGGTCAACTCTTAACCAACTGACATTTCCCCTTCCGCCAGCGGCGCTAGCTGGCTGGTTTTTCTGTTCTGCTTTTTCTCTTCTGCTCTTGCCCGTCGCCACTTCGTGCCGGTCGATTCGCGGGGTTAGGCGATCGTTCAGTTCGGGTTGAACGTATAGGACGAAGGCGGAGGAAAGCAAGAGGAAAGGCGGCAGTGGGGGGGGGGCGAAGGCCGGTTATCAGTTATTGGTTATCGGTTATTAGGGG
>VHCO01000361.1 GCA_016871715.1 Verrucomicrobiota bacterium | reverse complement strand
CATCACCCCGAGAGCCGTTCTGGTGGATGTCAGCGGGTTTGTCAGCGACCCAGGGAAGGCCGTCACCGTGAATGGGGTCGCGGCAGTAGTCGCCCCCGACGGCCACTGGACGGCCTCGAACATTCCTCTTGAGGGCGATGATCCTCCGCGCTTCCTCGCGGTGGCGTTTCCTGCCGGTCAACCGGGTAACCCGGACGCGAGCGCGCTCACGACAGAAGAGCATCCCCCTTACAGCTACCTAGGAGAGTACACCCTCGCGTTCTCTTGGAGCTCGGACCCCGCCAACTCAGAGTACAAGGCCATCAGCATGACGCTCAGATGGCGCGGCGGCGATCCTGCCGACGTGGCCAACAGTTGGGGTCAGGGGGAGTGGTTGGGGACCAAGCGAGACGGAGGCACCGAGCAGTACGTGGCCACGTGGCCCCAGGGCCATCCGAAGGGTGAGCAGCGCCAATATGTGAACGGCCAACTGGTCCAGACGCTCGAACTGGACCGCCCGCCCGTCGAGCGATGGGTTTTGACGCAGGAGCGCTGCTCGGCCGAGTTCGACCAGCGAATCGGTGCTTCGCGGCACCGTTGGAAACGAACGGTGCGAAGTCAGCTCTGGCTGTTCACGGGCAGCAGAGCGCAAGATCGAGCTCAGTGGTGTCTGATGACAGACGGAGCCGCGGTTGACTTCACTCCCTACGTGGACGAGTCGGCCCCGTGGCTGGTAGCGTTGGTGCCGGAGTCCGCTGCCTACAAATACCCTGCCCAGTCCGCCCCAGTGCCCCGCCCCGAAATCAGAATCGGCCGGCGCCGCCTGGACTGCAGCGGCATGGCATTCCATGCGTTCAAAGCCCAGGCCCACGAGAAGGTGGCGGTCAAGCTCCGGCCAGGCCGCAAGTGGTTCGAGTTCACGGCCGTGCCCTCGTGGCCGCCGTGCCTGACGCTGACGCGAGCCCATCACCCAGAGATCAAGGGGCCGCGGCTGGAAGCGGTCGCGTTGGACGCCGCGGTGCGGCTGGGCGTCGATGATGACCAGCGGATCTGTGATAATCGCCCGGGTTTGACCGATCCAAACAACACCGACGATGTCCCCAAATACATCGATTTCTACATCAGCAACGATAAGGCACCGAGGCTGTTTCCCCCAGAAATCGCAAAGCCCATGTACAATGTCATCCGTACTGATGACGATGCCGACGCCGTCAGTAACCACCATGTCGCTCACGTGAAACAGGTTCGCGAATTCCGGCTTCCAGGCAAGCCAGTGGTTGGTTTCGCAGGCGATGAATTGCATTACTTCATTTTGAGCAAACGAGGCACCCACGGAACGTGCTTTGCGCATGAGTGGATACACACGCATGGATACTTAGGGCATGTGCGAACGCAACTCGAGGCGATCATGCATGATGTGGCACATTCTGGAGCCTTACATGCCGTGAGGGAGATCAACCGCCACGACTATGGATATGTGTCTGGCTGTCCCGACAACGACTGAGCCCGAGGCATTAGGCGAGGCCGCCCCTCATGGCGGCGACGGGCGCAGATCTAACCGTCGGCATTCCCGTCTCCGCTGTTGGCTCTGGTTTTGCGGCTGTCTGCTGCTCGCTGCCTGTGCCACCGACAGGAGCCCGGCCGAAGTCCAGCACGCCCAGGCGCTCCGCTCCATTCTGAACAGCACGGCCAGATGGCCTGCGGCCGCCCGGTGGCCAGACCCGGCGACGCTCGTCGCTCTCCGCCCCACGGACGCCCCGAGGCTCCTGCGCGAGTACTACCAGCGGCCGACACCCGCGGGGCGGCGGCCATTGGCGCCCGCGCTCGGCTATACAGGCACGGACGCAGCCTTCCACGCACTGCGGGCGGCTCTCACGGTCGAGTTCCGAGGTCGCCGACTAGCTACGGCAGATGTGGCTGCCTTAGAGAGTTCCCTCCACGCGCTCGGGGTGCTGGGGCAAGACAACGATGCGGCCTACCGATTCCTTAAAGCAGCCACAGAAGCGGGGACTTGGAAGTGCGTCCGCAAATGGAAGTCCCGCGATCCAACTGACGAGGCATACCTCGATGATGCCCTGCGGGGTGTGTCCATCGGTGCCCTGGGTTTGACTGGGCGCGAAGAGGTCCCCGCCTTGCTGCGCAAGCTGAAGGAATTGGACCCTCCCTCCGCTTCGGGCGGCGAACCAGGCGCGTTTCGCGGCGCCCTTTGCGGTGCCGCCCGCCACTATGATTTATACGTGAAGCTTGGAAAGCAGCGCTTCCGACAAGTGCTTTACGGGCCCGACTACGATGGACTGCAAGACGAATGGCGACAGTCACCGGTCGGTCGCGAATGGCTTGATTGGGCGTATCCCTTTCGGAAGATCCCGAGCCTGCCTTCCGGTCAGCCGCGCAAGTGGACTCGATAGTTCAATCCGTAACCGTAGGCTGGTGGGCTCGCAACCGACGTTCGCCGGCGGCAGTGGACAGGTCATGGCGCTAACCAACAACCTCTTCGCGTGGGTGTGTGGTGCGATCGGCAACGGGGCCAATGTCCTGAACTGCTACGCCCACGCTGGTCGATGCCGGCAGCCGCGCGGCTGCCGCAGCCGGCCTCTACCACTACACCAGCCAGATCAGTCAGGTCCAGGAAGGCGCCAGCCTGGCGGATGTGGGTGTCCATTACGTTCCAATGGATCCCGAAACCGGTAAAGCTCTGGAAACGGGGGTGAGCCGATGATCTACACGGCCTTCCCGCTGATCCCCCGGGAAAAATGCAGCCGGAACGGAGGTGACTACGTACACGTGAAAAGCGCGATGCGGGACGAAGGAGCGATGACGGTGGAGGCTCGACGGCATGCGGAAACGGACGTGCGGCTGTCGGGAGGGGGTGGGAGTTGGCCCAAGCCAACTCGTTCGGTGGTGTTGAGCGTTGCGGCGGTGGACAAGACTGACGGGCAGAGCCTCGGGGTGTGGGATACTGGGTGCGGCAGTGGCGAACCGAACAACCGTTGGGTAGGGGAGGCGATCGACCCCGGCATCCGGGAGATTCGGGTCAGCACCGAGACCGCCGACGCCCAGGGTGAGCGCTGCTGCAACTTCCCCGCGACTACCACACCTACCACGTCACTCCTAGCATTGCCTGCGACTGGTATCAGTTCGAGTTGGCCGTGCAGCCCCCCCAACATCGCGCGGATGACGTGGTCGCGGCATCAGCAGGCGAGTTCCGTCAGTCCGCAGGCCAAGTTCGACGAAGGGGCGCGACTGCTGGCCCGGGATCATGACCAACGCGTCAAGAACCCAACAGACCCGCAGGACGATGTGCCGGTGTACGTCGAGTTTATCGTCTTCAAGGCGCGCGATGCTCTCTTTCCTGGAGCGTTCGGAGTCGGGGACACGTACAACAACCTGACCTACAATCTCGAGACTGCGGCCCTGCTTGCCGCGTCCTTTGCCAACGTGAAAGTGGTTACGTCGATCAGGTGGCTGAATCTCGATGGTTCGTACAGTTTTCCTGCGGGAATCGCTGCGGTCAATGCACCGGCCATCCTGCTCCGAAGTGATGCTCTATCGAGGGTTAGCGTCCATGAATGGGGGCACACGGTTGGACTGCTGGATCGCAACAACGATTCGGAAGCCCTCATGTGGCCTGAGGAACTGACGGGTACACATCGCGAAGTCAACGTGAGCGAAAGCAACGGTATGAACTGGTCAGTGTGGGAGAACAGCCGGTGGGGCTGGTAGCCAGTGAATAGATGAGGTGGACATGAGGGTGGACAACACAAAGGCCCTCGTGGTCGGATCTGCGGGTGCATTGATGCTCGGCCTGTGGTGGGCTGTGCACCGAGCGCCGGCTCCGGTGGGCGAGCATTCAGCGGCGTCGAGTGAAGCGGTGCCCGTCCAGCATCTTGTTCTGCTACGACCTGCCATCGACCGAGGTGCGGCTACCAGCGTGGCTGCTCCGTCAAGTGTGGCTGTCGTCGAGCAACCGACGAATGGCCGCCCAGCGGTGCAGCGCCCGCTATGGGTCGAGGTGCTTCTGACCAACGGTGCTGCCACGATACCGTACGACCAACTTGTAGCGCAGCCTCTCAGCGAGCAAGCCCTCGACAGCCTTGCGAGACGATACGGCGAACTGCCAGCGCGACCCTTCAGGAACAGATTCGGGATCGCCCGTGCCCTGGCCTACGTGGGTGATGAGCGTGTCGTGGGCCTGTTTCGCGAAACGCTCTTCAATGAACATCAGGCCGTCCGGTTTCCGCAGGCAGAACCTCACCCTGTCACTGGACTGGTTGTCTTGATGGGGCACTTGGCTTCGAGGTCCGATACGGCTCTGGATTTCCTCCGCCTCGGTTTAGAGGAGGATTGCTGGCAGAGCAACGTCACCTGGACCATCGAAGGCGCCTCGCCCGCTGGCTTGCTGGTGGACTCTACCATCCGGGCCTTGGCGCTTAGTGGAAGGGAAGAAGCTTGGAGCCTGGTGCTGGAAACGCGTCACTCTGCCGACGCGGCATACATCAAGCACCACTCGAGCGCCATGCTGGATGCCGCGGTCTGGTGGGCCACCATCCGCGATCACGGCCGCGCCCATGCGGCAACGAGGACATTCCAGGATGACTTGGAGCAGCATCTTCGCTGGGCGAAGACCCCGGAGGGTATGGGATGGCGGCGCTGGGCGGCACGGGTACAGGGTAGGGAAGAGCCATGAGGCCAGCCTCCCAGGGGGATCGCCGTCGGAGCAGCCATGCGATAGCAGTCGGGCCCTTGGGTCAAACGCGTAACAGTCGGCAGACAGCAATGCGATCAGTGACCTGCAGGAGTATGAGGTCTCGTTCAACGTGCTCGTGAACAGCCGCTTCAAAGATGCGGGCAATACGCTAACGGGCGCCATCTACGGGCCGGAACAGAACTCCCAGTTCGAACCGACCGTAGCCGTGCTCGGCGATAAGGTCGTCGTTGCCTACGTCGACTCCAACCAGGGAGTCTACGGTCTCGGCTCCTACGCGCCACCCGAACGCATCCCTGGGCTGCCGCATCCGCAGCGGCGACTGGGGTACGCGGTCTCTCGCAACGGTGGGGTCAGTTTCGAAGACCGGGACGAACCGCCGGCAGCTCCCTACGGCGATGGTGGCGATCCGGCCTTCGCGGTTGATCGCGCCAGTGGGGTCATTTACCTGGCCGGCACCTCGCCGGATCGCTTCCTCGCCGGGGAAGCGAAACTACTCCTCACCCGCGCGAGTGGCGGCGATGAATTCACCGCGGGATGCTGGCCGGTGGTGGCTGTGAATCCGGATCCGGCGAAGGCTCACACCTGTACGCCGCCTACCCAGAGCGTGGGCTGAATCCTAGGCAACAACCCGACATCCGCAGCGTGCGAATCACTTGGCCATGAAAACGAAGCATCTCGGCATAATCTGGGTGTTAGCACTGCAGGTGGCGTGGAATACCGTGGGCCAGGCGTCGTTCGCATTGGTCAATCGCCCTCCCCCTGCGGGCCTGGAGCACGCACCGGTCTTCGATGCCGATGGGTATCCACTGGAAGGCCCGGTCTATGTGGCTGAGTTGTGGGGCGGGGTCGAGCCGGACTCGCTCAGTCCAGCCGCACGGGACCTCTTTCCTCCCCCCGAGCGGGTCATCGTGCCTTTCCGCACGGGTGACCGTGCGGGTTACTTCAGCGGTGGAGACGCGATCATTCTTGGGACGCCGGCAGGGGGCGAGGCGTGGTTGCGGGTGCGGGCGTGGGATACGCGTGTGGGAGCGACCTATGAAGAAGCGGTGGCACGAGGTTTGGGCGGGTACGGGGAGTCACCCCTGTTCTTCGCGGATGGTGGCAACCCCGCCTCTCCGAACCCGGAGGCGCCTAAACCACTGTACGGCCTGCAGTCCTTCCGCTTGCTCCCAGTGATCCCCGAGCCCTCGACCTGGCTGTTGCTGGCGGTGGGCGGCGTGCTGATGAGGTGGGTGGTACGGACACGATGCCTCGGCTGACCCTCTGCCGCTCCATGGGTGAAGACGAAGCCTCACCATGGCGAGAATCTGGCCTTGGCCGAGTAACCGGCCGCCTGGTACGGGCAGCTCAGGTAGGGCGGACGGTCCTCTTCGAGCCGATCGAGTGGAGCGCGTGCGAGGCGATGCTGGCCGCGCTGCCCGAACAGGCCCAAGCCGAGAGTGGGACCGAGTGCGCCGGCGCGCTCTACGCCTCCTCGACCAGTTTCAACGCGGAGAACCTGCTAATGGTCAACACCCATTGGCGGGTGGCGGCGAGCAATCCGGGGTCGATTCAGGGCGCGCATTGGACGGTGGACCGTGCAGGGTATCTGGCGCAGATGAACGGGGGCTCGTTAAGCCGAGTCAACAACCTGTTCTGGCGTGGGCAATGGAATCTGAACGCCGCGACGTCCAACGACTGGGAATGGCGGGACAACCTCCTTGACCAGAGCGCGGTCTGGTGTTACTACGGGCCGATTGCCAACTCGAAAAACGCCTACGTGAGCTGCCCCAATCAGATCTTGCCGACCAGCCCGGACAAC
>VHCO01000360.1 GCA_016871715.1 Verrucomicrobiota bacterium | reverse complement strand
GATTAGTGTCGGTCATGTGGGGTAGCGGTTGGTACCTGACCGAGTTCACGTACGACGGGCTTGGCCGGATGCGCAAACGCGTCGAGAAGTACTACAGCGGCGGTCAGTACACCACCTACGACACGGTGTACTACGTCTACGACGGCATGCGGGTGGTCCAGGATGCGCTTTTTGTCGGCCTTGAGCAGCGGCGTGCCCGTAAAGCCGATGAAGACCGCGTTCGGCAGAATGGCCTTCATGGCATCGTGCAGGTCGCCCGACTGCGTGCGGTGACATTCATCCACGAAGACGAACAGGTTGCCTTTGGCCCGAAAGCTGGGCGGTAGCGCCTGGTTCAATTCCGCGATGTAGCCGGGGATGTCGCCGACCTCCTCACCCTCCTCCCTGCCGCCGAACTTGTGAATGAGCGAGCACATCAGCCAAGGCTGCGCCGCGTTGAGATTGGTGATGAGGTCCGCGCAACTCTTGGTCCGGTAAATGGCTTCGTTGACGCCCTTGAAGACCTTCTCGATCTGTTCATCAAGCTCCGTCCGGTCGGTCACGATAAGAACGCGCGGGTCGGTGACGTGCTCGCGAATCCGCTTGGCCAGCCAGACCATGATGAGGCTCTTGCCGCTGCCCTGCGTGTTCCAAATGATGCCGCCCTCGCGCCGCTTCACGAATTCCTGTGAGGCCCGGACGGCGAAATATTGGTTGTGGCGGCAGAGCTTTTTCACCCCGGCATCGAAGAGGACGAAGTCGTGGACCAATTCCAGGAAGCGCGGCTTGGCGCAGAGGTGGACCAAGGCCCGGTCCAGCGGGTTCTCCCCGGCACTGGTTGGCCCACGCGGCTCGCACTCCTTCCAATTGAGGTAATACTTCTCTGGCGTTTCGATGGTGCCGTAGCGCAGGCCCTCGCTGTCGTTGCCCGCCATGATCCACTGCAGGGTGGAGAAGAAGGGCTGGATGAAGACCTTCTTCTGGTTGTCCAGATTCTGCCGGATGCCCTCGGCCACGCTGACCGTAGAGCGTTTCAGTTCCAGCACGCCAAGTGCGATGCCGTTCACGCAAAGCACGATGTCCGGCCGCTTGGCGTGCGCCTTGGCGTCGGCGGCCAGCACTGTGACTTCTTCCGCAATAGCAAAATGGTTCTTGTCCGGGTCCTCCCAATCCACCAGCCACACAGTCTGGAAATTCTCGCCCACTTCGGCCTTCACCTTCACGCCGTAGCGCAGCAGGTCATAGACGGCGCGGTTGCGGTCGTAAAGGCTCTTGCTGGTATCACCGGCCGCCTTCTCGAGCTGGTGGATGGCCCGGGTGATGAGCGTGTCGTCGTATCCCTGCTTGTCCCGGAGAAACTCGCGCAGCAGATCCGCCTCGATATTGCGGTTGCCCTTGCCGTCAACGCCCTCGCGCTCCTCCCAATTGCCGAGGTAGCGATAGCCCAGCGTGTCGCGGAACAGCTTGACCACCCGCTGCTGGGTCTTCTTCTCGACTTGCCCGACGGTGGTCATGTGTTCCGGTATCGTTGATGCAAGCTGGCCTGCAAAGCCGTGCCTTTGGCCGTGAGCCGATACTTCTGCCGGCTGCTCTTCGGTTTGTCGGGAATGGTCATTTCCACGTAGCCGGATTCAAGGGCTGGAGTGAGATACAACTTCCGGAAGTTCTCTTCTCCTTTCAGCGCCAGCGCGTGTTGCAACTCCTTACGGCTCAGAGTTCCAGTGCAGACAATCAAGAGCTTTGCGACTTCCCCCGTGACTTCCCCCGCGACTGCCCCCGCGACTGCCCCCGCGGTTGGTCGGGCTAACGGTGGCACGACTTCCCCGGTGGCTTGTCCGCGCACAGATGCAAAGGCTCCCTGCGGCTTGCGCCGGAGCGTGGTCACGAAGCCGTCCGTCAGGTTGAACTCCGGTTCGGGCAGACCCGCCCTCCGGCAACGCGCGATCATATCGCCGGTGCCTGTGCCCATGCGCTCGATGTACTTGGCCAGATAGAGCGGTTCGGCCAGCAGCGGATTGCCCGGGACCGAGCCGTGGGGGCGCCGCAGCATTTCCAGCGTCAGCGACGGAGGCAGCGAGCCGGGATTCCAGACCTCCAGCCGGTCGGCAAAGAGCATCACCTGCACACTGCCAGTGCTGGTGTAATCGCGGTGGGCGACGGCGTTCACGATGGCCTCACGCACCACCTCCGGCGGCATCTCGTACGCCACCGGCGCCTGCGTGCTCTCGGCGCGAGTGCCGACGGCGAGATTGATCTTGGACAGAACGAAATCCACCGCCTGATCCACCAGGTCGAAGACCGTGCCCTTGTAAACCTGGTAGGATGGAATGGGCTTCTGCACCTCGGTGCCGTGGAAGTGCGCGCACTTGATCTCGGACGCCATGAGATACCGCTGCGGTGCGGTCCCGAACAGGAGCACAGCCGCATGGGTGGGGCGGCCTTGCCGGAGCAGGTTCAGATGTTCCAGAACGTCCCGTGCGGCCGTCTCCTCCGCGAGCGGAAAGCCGCGCGCCCGCCGCGCCACGCCGACAAAGCGTTGGATGCGCTCGGTCGAGAGGTCCGCCAACGTCGCCTCCGCGCACACGCTGGCGTCGAAGGGGCCAAACCGGATCAGTTGCCTCGTTTCCAAGTATTGCACCAGCGCGGCATACAAGCCGGCAATCAGTTCCGCAGTCGTGGCAAACCGCCGACGGATCACCTGCGCCTCGGCCTGCCGGAGGAGCGCCTGCATCTTGGGATGCTTCGCCTTGTCATCCGCGCCCTTCACGAAAATCAGCCGGGGCTTGTGTCGCTGTGTCGCAACCTCGAACTCCCGCTGCGTGGGTGAAACGCCCTGGGCATCCTCGAAGCCATACTCGTGGCCGAACAGGCCCACATACACGTCGCATCGCTCGACCTCATCCAGGTAAAGCTCGTCCGCCCGGCGGTCGGCGGCGGGCACTTCCTCGAACAGGAACGGCTCGAAGAACCGGCGTAGCAGCGCGTCGCCCCGCAGATAATCCCGCAGCGCCGCCCGCTCCTCGGCGAACTCCTTCTGCACGCTGCTGATGAACAGGCGAAGTGGTTTCATACGAGGCGAATTCTCCCGGTGAGGAGTTCCTGCATCATGGCCTGCTTGAGGGCGCGGGTCTTCTCCCGCCACTGCGCCATCAGGGCGATCACCCGGTTCTGCGTCACGCGCTCGGGTTTGCCGATGCCATTCACGGCAAGACCTCCCAATGCCCGCCCTTGGCCGGGCCGGTGCGTTTGATCAGTCCTTGATTTCTCAAGAATCGGAGGTGTTTGTCCACGGCGGTGGTGCTCATCCTCAAGGTCTGGGCTAATTGTGTCGTTGTCACCTTCGGGTTGACTTGCATGGCTTGGATGATTGCGGCCCGCGTTTCACCCAACTTTTCACCCAACTTTTCACCCAACCTCCCGCCCCGGCTGGCATCGCCCGAGTCACCCGGGAGGATCGCCAGGTATTCCGGCGCGAAGGCAAACTCCAGCCACAAGTCGCCCGGTTGGTAGCGAATCTCCGGCGCGGGCGTTCCGGCTTCCACGCAAGCGTCCAAGATGCGTTGCACGCCGCGCCCCCACGCCTCAATCGCTCCAGCACGGAAGAACGCATTGGCCACGGAGGGATTGAACGGCCGGGACGCGTGCGTGCGCAGCAAGTCCTCGACCGACCAGTGGTCAGGCAATTCACCGGCATTCCAGAGCTTCAAGCGGTCGCCATAGACCCGAATCTGCACCGGCGCGCCGCTGGCGTAATCCTTGTGGATGATCGCGTTGAGCACCGCCTCACGCAAGGCCGCCTCCGGCACAGGCAGCGTCTCCACTCGGTGGATTCCCTGGTAACTGATCGCCGCCTTCAGATACTTCGTGACCAGCAACTCCATCGTCTTCTGCGTCTGGCTGAAGAGGTCGCCATGCACCTCGTCGTGGTAAAGCAGTTCCGATTCGCTGTGGAAAAAGCCAATCTTCACGAACGCCCCCGTGATGAACCGCTCTGGGTCGGGATGAAACAACAACACGGCCGCCCGCTTGAGCTGGCCACCGTCGAGCAGGTTCAACTTGTCGAGCAGCCCGGCCACGGACTCGCGCAACACGCTGGCGTCCAGTCGGCGGCTGGCCCGGGCCTGCCGGCGGAACGCCGCGATGGCGGTGCGCGACAGATCGCGGGCACTCACCCGCGGCACGGGCACGCCATCCCAGGTGCGTCCCTGCTTGCGCAACAGAAACCGGTCCAGCGCCGCGCCCTTCAACTCCTGCTTCGTGCTGCCGCTCCGGTAATGGTATTCGCCCTTGTAGCTGATGGGATACGGATACGGCTCAACCACGATCTCCAGAAATTCCTTCCCCTTCTCTTTGCGCAGGTTCACCTCCACCAGGATGCCCAGAATGTCCCGCACCTTGTTCGGAATCTCCTCCAGCAACCGCGCCGCGTCCGGCACGCCCACCACCACGCCCCGCGCGTTCCGCCCGATATGCAGCACGCCGCCCTCCGCGTTGGCGAAGCCGCAAATCCAGTGGAGGAACTCGTCCCGCCACGTCTCTTTCCACTCGATGTTCTGGCTCTCTTTCATACGAGGCGGGTTTTGCCGGTGAGGAGTTCCTGCATCATGGCCTGCTTGAGGGCGCGGGTCTTCTCCCGCCGCTGCTCCAACGCCGCCAGCTCCAAGTCCATCTCCGTCAGCACCTCGGCGATGGCGGTTTGTTCGGGGTGGGACGGAAATGGAATCTGCAAGGCTCGAACGTCGCCGCTGTTGATTGCCGGATAATTCGAGCCGGTGAGCAGCGCATCAATCTGCCGGTTCACGCACCCCGCAAAGAGATGGAAGAACACGTAGCCGGGATGAGTCACGCCTTCGCGGCAACGCACCACACAAAATCCGGTCGAGCAAACCCAGCTACCCGCTTCGCCCTTGAAGTGAAGATGCGACTGCAAGTTGGGGCGAACGGTGGAGACGAGCACGTCATCGGGGCGCAGCTTTCGACGGGCACGAGATGGAGCACTGGCAAAGAGTTGTTCGCTGTGGCTGCGGAGGAATCCGCGGTCCACGTCTTCGAGCGCGATGTAGTTGAAACGGAAATCCCGTCGTGTGTCGCTGCCCAAGTTCTCTGGGTCGGTATCAACGACATCCCCCAGTCGCTTCACCTCCCACTCGCCGTGGAAGCCGGGGAGGCGGGTTTGGCCGGTGAGGAGTTGCTGCATGGCTGCCTGTTTGAGGTCGCGCTTCTTGGCGATGAGCCGGTCAAGCCCGCCCAGCAGCCCGTCCACATCGCTCAACGCCTCAGCGATGGCGCGTTGTTCGTCCACTGTTGAACGAAGCCGCTGCGCGGCGGGGGAAAGGGAGCGATGCGCTGCGCATGTTTTGGAGCCGCGGCTCAGTTCGTGATTTTCTTTTTCTGCGCCTTCCCCGACTCTGTTGATCGCGGGCCGGCCTGAGCCGAACCCGCAATCAACACCTCAACATTCAACCGACAGTCCTATGACTATAAAAAAAACTCCCCGCACGCCAGCTTAAACTCCTTCGCTGACGACCTGGCCCTGCTGCCCCTGAGCCCCCGCACCGAAGCGGCTTACCACAACGCCGTCCACCACGTCGGCCAACACTTCAACAAAGCCCCCGACCTGGTTTCGGCCGAGGAGTTCCGCCAATACTGCCTCTATCTCAAGGCCGAAAAACAAGTGGCCCGCCAAACCTCCACCCAGGTCATCTGCGCCTTCAAGCTCTTCTGGGAAAAAACCCTCAAACGCGTCTGGCCCCACGAACTCCAACTGGTTCGCGCCAATCCCTGCTTCAAATTGCCCGTCGTGCTCTCCGCGGCCGAGGTGCGCCGCATTCTCTGCGCCGTGCCGGCGCTGGATCAGCGCGTCGCCCTGAGCACGATCTACTCCTGCGGCCTGCGCTTGGGCGAAGCCTTGCGCCTGGAAGTGCGCGACGTGGACGGCGAGCGCCGCTTCCTGCACATCCGCGCCGGCAAGGGCGGGCGCGACCGTTACGTGCCGCTCCCGGAACGCACGCTCCTGCTGTTGCGTGAACTGTGGAAAACCCATCGCCATCCCACGCTGCTCTTCCCCGCCAAGGGCCACAACGGTCAGGGCGCCGCCACGGCCACCGAACCGATGAATCGCTCGACGTTGCAGCGCGCCTTTCGCCTGGCCCTCCACGCCAGCGGCGTCAGAAAAGACGCGCACATCCACACCTTGCGCCACAGTTACGCGACCCACTTACTCGAACAGGGCGAGAACCTCCGCCAGATCCAGGTCAACCTCGGCCACAAAAATCCCAACGTCACCGCCCTCTACACGCACCTGACGTCCCTCTGCAAGACGCAACACCAAAAACGGCTCGACCAGTTCATGGGTGACCTGTGAGCGAGCCGGCCACCCGCGACGGTGGCCCAAGCCTCACCGTTCATCAATGGCTGGTGCGCCTGGCCCCGGAGTATCTCCGGCGCTACGGCGCCACGATGCCGGCGCGGCAGCGCGAGGTCTTGCACACGATCCTCTCCTGCCGCACGCTCTTCAAGGAAGGGCTGCAACGCCAAGCGCCCGACTTGTTCAACGAGGTGCCGGCCCAGGTCTGGAAAGGCGATTGGAACGTCGGTTGCCAGGCCGCCGGCTCCGGTGAAAACGCCCT
>VHCO01000359.1 GCA_016871715.1 Verrucomicrobiota bacterium | reverse complement strand
AAAGCCCGGGGGTCAAAACACCCGTGCGTCACATTGCAGCGCCCGCCGCCGGAGATTCGGACCTTGTCGAGAAACCGCCCGCCACGCTCCAGGACGATCACGTCCGCTTCCGGAGCGGCCTCGGCACACGTAATGGCAGCAAAGAATCCCGCCGCTCCGCCGCCCACCACCATGACCCGGCGTGGTTTCATGTCGTGCGAGGAGTCTGCCGGTTTGGGGTGCGCACAATCAACTTCAGGTGCGCCCTCGCCAACCGAGCTGTCAGGTCGGGCCGGCCATCGCCACCCAGGGATTGCCGGCCGCGCCGCCGGGCGTTAGGCTCCTGGCCATGCTGCGGGGCTGGCTCCGACAACGCGTGCCGCTGATCCTGACGGTCGCCGGTTTGATCGGCGTGTGGTACGCCGTGTATCGGACCCTGTTGCACCGCCAACAACATCCGCCGCGCTGGGAGGCCCAGATCCTCGCCTTCGAGCAACGGGATACCACCAACCCGCCCCCTTCGGCCGCCGTCCTGTTCGTGGGGGGCTCGAGCATTCGACTTTGGGAGACCCTCAAGCGGGATCTCACCAACTACACCGTGTTTCGGCGCGGCTTCGGTGGGGCGCACCTCACCGACCTGGTGCGGTACAGCGACCGGATCATCTTGCCCTATGAACCGGAGTTGGTGCTGGTGTATGCTGGGGACAACGATCTGGCCGCCAACCGCCGCCCGCGCCAGGTCCTCGCCGACTTCCAAGCACTGGTGAAGCGCATCCATGGAGTCCAACCGGCCACCAAGATCGCTTTCATCTCGATCAAACCGAGCCTGGCCCGGTGGTCCCTGCTCGGGCGAATCCGCCGCGCCAACGACCTCGTCCGGGACTACACGGAGGGGGACGCGCGCTTGTTCTACATCGACTTGTTCCATCCCATGCTCAACGCCCGCGGCGAACCGCGGGCGCCGCTCTTCCGCAAGGACGGTCTCCACCTCAACGATGCCGGTTACCGCCTCTGGGCCGATGTCGTCCGCACCTTCATCGAAGCCCAAACCGAATCGGAGCCTGAGCTGAAGCCAGAGGCAGCCGCGCCGCCCTCGGATTTCACTCCCAGCCCGTCACTTCGCTGAACCGCGCCCGGACGGCGGCCGGGAAAGGACTTCACCCCGCGCGGGCTGAGTCGACGCCACCGCAGGCGGCGCCTCCAGGCGCGGCCCTGGGGCGCAGAGGGCTTGCACCCCGAGCACTTTTTCGCTTTCTTCGCCGCGTGCGTTCGCCCGACTCCAAACCACGTCTCTGGTTCCTCGGCCTGCTCGCCTCAGCCGCGGTCGCCTGCGCGGCAGACTCGCCGGCCGTACCAGTCAACCCACCGAACCCAGCCTCGCCCGGCCTATTTGCGCGGTCGAACCTGGTCGCCTGGTGCATCGTCCCGTTCGACGCGCAGAAGCGCGGCCCCGAGGCCCGGGCCGACATGCTCGATCGGCTAGGCCTGCGGCTGTTCGCTTACGATTACCGCGCCGAGCACGTCCCCACATTCGACGCCGAACTCGACGCGCTGCGGCGCCACGGCATCCAACTGCTGGCCTGGTGGTTTCCAGGCACGCTCAACGACGAAGCCCGACTCGTCCTCGACGTGCTCGAGCGCCATCGCGTCCGCGGCGTCCAGCTTTGGGTCAGCGGTGGAGGCGACCCGACACGGACCGCGGCGGAACAGGAAGCCCGCGTAGCGGCCGAGGCGGCGCGCCTGAAGCCCATCGCCGTGGCCGCGCAACCCCTGGACGGTTGGGTTGCCCTCTACAACCACGGAGGCTGGTTTGGCGAACCCGAAAACCAGATCGCGATCGTCGAGCGTCTGCGCGCCGGCGGCGTCACCAACGTTGGCCTGGTCTATAACCTGCACCACGGCCACCACCATTGGGACCGCTTCGCCAAGCTCCTCGCGCGGATGAAACCGCATCTCCTCGCCCTCAACCTCAACGGCATGGTGCGCGACGGCGACCGGTCCGGCCGCAAGATCTTGCCGCTGGGGCAAGGCGATCTGGACCTCGAGTGGCTGCGCATCGTCCGCGACAGCGGTTGGCACGGCCCGATCGGTATCCTCAACCACACCGAGGCAGACGCCGAAGCCCGCCTGCGCGACAACCTCGAGGGGCTCGACTGGCTGCTCGCTCAACTCGAAGGCCGGGCTGCCGGCCCCAAACCTACCCCTCGCACCTGGACCCCGCCGCCCGCTACCCCCACCGAAGCCGCCGTCCGCCCCGGCGCGGCCAAGGACCCGCGCTACTGGGCGGTCGAGGACCCTGCCGAACGCGAGAAACTGCCGCTTTACCGCGTGATTCCTGCCGCGACAATCGAGGAACTCACCCCCGCCAACGGCTTCCCCACGCGCGCCACTTACCGCACCTGGCAGCGTTCGCACGGCGACCAAGGGGGCACCCGCTTCTCGGCCTTGGACCAGATCAGCCGCACGAACGTCGCTCGGCTCGAGGTGGCCTGGACCTATCGCGCGCAGGACGGCAAAGCCAATATCCAATGCAACCCGATCGTCGTCGACGATCTCCTGTTCACGCCGACACCCGGCAAGTCCGTCGTCGCCGTCAACGCCACCAACGGCCTGGAACGTTGGCGGTTCAAACCCGAAGGCCGACCCGCCTTTCGTGGGCTGGTCCATTGGCCAGGCACAAACAACGTCCCCGCGCGCCTGCTCTTCTGTGCAGGCCAACACCTGTACGCCCTCGATCCCGCGACCGGCCGGCCGATCCCGGACTTCGGCGCGGGCGGCCGCACGCGACTGCCGGGCGTGGCCCAAGGCGATTTCGGCGCGGCCACGGCCTGCCCGGCGATCTTCGAGCGCATCGTAGTCGTGCCCGGCTTCGAGAAGGACGTGTGGGGGTTCGACCTGGTCACGGGCCGGCACCTGTGGACCTTCCACACCGTGCCACAGCCCGGCGAGTTCGGGTACGACACCTGGGATCGCCCGCAGAGTTATGCCGCCAATTGCTGGGGTGGCATGGCCCTGGACGAAGTGCGCGGCATCGCCTACATCACGACCGGCTCGCCCAAACCGAACTTCGTGGGGGTGGAGCACCGCGGCCAAAACCTCTTCGCCAACTGCCTCATCGCCCTGGACGCCCGCACCGGCCGGCGCCTCTGGCATTTCCAGGAAATCCGCCATGACATCTGGGACCTGGACATCCCGGCTCCGCCCAACCTGGCCACCATCGCCCGCGCCGGACGCCGCGTGGATGTCGTGGCTGCCTGCACCAAGATCGGCAACACGCTCCTGCTCGATCGAGTCACCGGCCAACCCATCTTCCCCTTCCGCCTGCGTCGCGCTCCCACCAGCACCGTGCCCGGGGAGGCGACCTGGCCGTACCAACCCGACCTCGAGTTGCCGGAGCCCTTCTCGAAGATGGAATACACCGAGGCCGATCTGACCGAGCGCTCCGAAGAGGCCGCCGACTACGCCCTGACGCGTTTCCGCAGCATGCAGCACGGCTGGTTCGAGCCCTGCCGCGAAGGCAAAGCCACCCTCTTCTTCGGCATCGACGGTGGCGCCGAATGGACCGGGGCCTGCGTGGATGCGGATACCGGCCGCCTCTACGTCAGTGCCAACCATATCGGCTGGACCATCGCGCTCTTTCGCGATGACGATCCCCCGGACAATCCTCGCGACCCCAAGACCCCTGGCCAACTCGTCTACGAACAGGCCTGCGCCCAGTGCCACGCCACCAACCGCGTCGGCATCGGCATGTTCCCCGCCCTCCGCGGCCTGCGCCATCGAATGACCGCCGAGGCCATCACCAACCAGGTCCGGCTCGGCAAAAATGCCATGCCCGCACATCCCGATATGTCCGCAGCCGACCTCGATGCGCTGGTGGACTTCCTCCTGTTACGCGATCGTCCTTTACCGCCACCCGGCCCCGAACCGGAGCGCCCGCGCTACGGCTCGAACGGTTACCCGAAATTCTACGATCACGAAGGCTACCCGGCTAACAAACCGCCCTGGGGCACGCTCAACTGCATCGACCTGAACACGGGCAAGCTGGTCTGGAAAGTCCCGCTCGGCGAGTATCCGGAGTTGACGGCGGAAGGCATGCGATTGACCGGCACCGAGAACTACGGCGGCCCGATCGTGACCGCCGGGGGCCTCGTCTTCTGCTCAGGCACCCGCGACCACAAGCTCCGCGCCTTCGACAAAGACACCGGCGCCGAACTCTGGTCGGCGAAGTTGCCGTACGTCGGGAATGTGCCGCCCACGACCTACTTCGCGCGCGGTCGGCAATACGTGGTCATCGCCGCCACCGGCGGCAACAAGCTCGGCACCCCGTACGGCGACGCCTGGGTGGCTTTCGCCTTGCCGCCCGTGGCCCCATAATGAGGGCCCTTGCTGAGGACTCAGCCCACCGACGGCGGCTCCTCTGTGGCCCCCGAATGGCCAAGCTGCGAGGCGGGGCCGCCCTCCGATGCAGCGCCCGGGCCGCTCTTCTTGGCTGGCCTCTGCTTGGCCTTACGCTTGCGTGGCGCAACACCGGGCCGTATCGCCGGACCCGGATACGGCTTGGGGTATTCCACCATTCGCTCCCCGTTGATGAAGCGTGCGTGGTTGGCATACTCCTGGAACTGCTGGATGATCACATCGACCGTCCTGGGGGGTAGCTCCAGTTCCAGGCTCGGCTCAGAGGCGCCAGCCGGCGTGTAACTTAGATAGACTGCTTGGTGAATCTGGTCGTCGCAAGAGATTGTGCCCACGCACAGCACCGCGCCGTCGGGAAACCTCATCGCGGTTCTGGGCATGAACTTGTCTAATGAACTTGGCATGGTCAGTTACGTTTCGGTTCAGTGGGTCCATCGCAACAGTCAGTATTGTATCCGTCCCAGCAGGGGCTCCAGGCTCGGATTCCGTCACGGTCGTTGTCCTCGGCCGGGCGGGATCCACGGTTGTTGAACTGAGCGGTGGCCCCTGCTGCGTGGCTCCACTGGAAGGTATCCAGTCCCGGTGGACTTGAGAAGCGACAAGTGCGCGGGGAACAGACCTCAACACTTCTCCCTCGGCCATTCGGGCTCCAGTGTGCCGCGCGCTCGCAATATTCCGAACCGGTTCCCGCACGACGATGGCTCCCCAACCGTGCGCCACCGCCCCGGTCCGTTCCTCACAGGCATGGTCCACGACGACAACCTGCAACGCTTTGCCCCGCACAAGTCGGGGTCCATGCCACCGGGCAGCTTCCGGCAAAACGCCCCCGCCTCCGCAAAGTCGACGTTGCCTACCGGGTAATCGTGCGCCGAATGGGCATCGCCAGTCCGGCTTTCATCCTGTCTTGACACAGGCGAAGACCGTGTACTCATCCTCGCCTGCCTTGTACGGTCCCTCATGCACCTCGAAACCCGTTTCGCGCAGAACCTGCCTCCACGTGTCCAAGGAGAAGATCCCCATCGTCCAGTGCTCGGTCTCAGTCCGCAGCCGTCCATGCTCGCGAATGAGATACAGGATCGTCGTTTCGTACTGATCGTCTGTGAGGTCGGGGTCATACATGTTTTCGACGAAGACAACCTCCAGTCCCTCCCGCGTGGCCGAAGTGGCGATGGTCCTGTTCTGCTGGAATGTCTCGGTCGTAACGTCCGGAGTGGCGACCAAAACACCGCCAGGGTGCAGATGGGCGTGTGCCGTGCGCAACGCCGCCACGAAGTCCCACCGGCAGCTCATGTGTGAGATCGCATCGTCCATGAGCACGGCGTCAAAGACCTGGCCGAGCCTACATGTCCGCATGTCGCCCTGGACAAACGTGCCTTCCGGGTTCAGTTCTTTCGCCTGAGCGAGCATGGCAGGACTCAGATCGACGCCGGTCACGGCGAACTCCCGCTTCAGGCTCAGGGCATTCTTTCCGCCCCCGCACCCGAGGTTCAGCAGGGTGCTTGCCGGGCGCTTGGCATGCTGGCGGATCAGACCTGCAACGTGTTGGCAGTAGCGCGCGTATTCCGTGGAGGCATCGCCCCACATGGGCCACAGCCACGCCAAGTCCGTGTAGAGGTGAGCGGTGTCTTCCATATCGCTTCTCATGCCGAACGACCCACGCTGACCGATGGCGACCCCTCCGGGACTTTTCCGCTGCCAACAGGCGTCGCGGAGCTGTCATGCGGTACAGCCGATGGTTAGTGACGTGAACAGTCACTCGCGCTCCCCAGCTCCGTAGGAGCGCATGCAGGGGCGCCATACCAGCTCAACCCGTCCCTGGCTCGATCTCGAAAAGGCGATAGGCGCCGAACGCCGCCAGATCGTCTTCCCCGAGCGTCACTGGCGGGCTGGCCTCGGGTCGGCCGAGGCCCCGCTCGATGCGCCGCCATAAGGCCGTGCGCACATAACGCTGGTGAACCAGTTGGAACCGCGTCTCGACCATCAGCGCACGCGCCTCCTCGAACCGGCCCTGGTCCGCCAGCAGACTGGCGCGCCGCTCGATCACCCCATCGTCATCGATGCCAGCCAAGCCCTCGAGCCAAACCGCGCGCTCCGCCAAGGTCGCCTCCCCGAGCGCCGCCAGCGCCAAGTCCCGCTCGATCGCGATCTGCGGATGCCACGCCACCGCTTCGTCCGCAATGCGGCGCAGGGCCGCCACCGCCGCTCGTGGGTCCCGCCGGCTGCG
>VHCO01000358.1 GCA_016871715.1 Verrucomicrobiota bacterium | reverse complement strand
CGCCCGGAGAGGTTGATGATGATGAGGGTGTGGGGTGGCAGGGTGGGAGCGCGAGCGATGGCGACGGCGAGGGCATGGGCCGATTCGAGGGCGGGGATGATGCCTTCGGTGCGGGCCAACCGGAGGAAGGCGTCGAGCGCTTGCGGGTCGGTGGCGTAGGTGTAGGCCACGCGTTGCTGATCCCGCAGCCAAGCGTGCTCGGGGCCGACGGCGGCGTAATCGAGGCCGGCGCTGACGCTATGGGTGAGCTGGATTTGGCCGTGTTCGTCTTGGAGGATGTAAGAGCGGGTACCTTGGAGCACGCCCAGCGAGCCGCCTTGGAAACGAGCCGCGTGTTTCTCGGGCACGATGCCTTCACCGCCGGCCTCGACCCCGAGCATTTGGACGTTGGGATCGCCGAGGAACGGGTAGAACAGGCCGATGGCGTTGGAGCCGCCGCCCACACAGGCGATGAGTAGGTCGGGCAGCCGCCCGGCTTGCTCGAGGATCTGGCGGCGGGCTTCGTCGCCGATGATCCGCTGGAAGTTGCGGACCATGACCGGATAGGGGTGGGCGCCGTAGGCGGTGCCGAGGATGTAATGGGTGGTGCGGACGTGGGTTACCCAATCGCGCATGGCTTCGTTGATGGCTTCCTTGAGCGTCTGTTGTCCGGCTTGGACCGGGACGACTTCGGCGCCGAGCATCTTCATGCGGTAGACGTTGAGGGCTTGGCGCTCGCAATCGACGGCTCCCATGTAGATGACGCATTGGAGGCCGAACATGGCGGCCACGGTGGCGGTGGCCACGCCGTGCTGGCCGGCGCCCGTCTCGGCGATGATCCGCGTTTTGCCCATGCGGCGCGCCAGGAGGATTTGGCCCAAGCAATTGTTGATCTTGTGGGCGCCGGTGTGAAGCAGGTCCTCGCGTTTGAGGTAGATCTTGGCGCCGCCTAACTCCTGCGTGAGCCGCTCGGCCAGGTAGAGGGGCGTGGGGCGGCCGGCAAACTCGCGCAGGTAATACTCGAGGTCGCGCTGAAACGCCGGGTCCTGCTGCGCCCGGCCGTACTCGGCCTCGAGTTCCATCAGCGGATGCATCAAGGTCTCCGGCACAAAGCGGCCGCCGTACGGGCCGAAATGGCCGAGGGCATCCGGCAAGGCCTGGTTTGCCATCGCATTCATGCGGGCGAAAATACGGAGCGTCACGCCCCGCGTCGAGCGTCGAGGCCACCCGGCTAGGCCGTTGTAGAACCTTTGGCCGCCGCCACAAAGGCCCGCACTCGCGCGTGCTCCTTCTTGCCCGGCGCTACCTCGACGCCGCTCGATACATCCACGGCAAACGGGGCGACGCTGGCCACGGCGGTGGCGACGTTTTCGGGCGTGAGGCCGCCGGCCAACATGATGGGGCGGCCGCGGCCTTTGGCCTCGAGGGCAAGGTCCCAGTTGAACCGCGCCCCGGTGCCGCCGCGCGTGCCGGGCACATAGCTGTCGAGCAACCAGAGATCGGTGGCGAACGCCGACAGGGCGCTGAGCGAGGCGGCCGCGCGAATGCGAAAGGCTTTGATGGTGCGGATGGGCTGGGTGGGCAGGCTGAAGGTCTTGGCGCGAGCGGCCGCAGCGAGCGGTCGGGCGAACAGGTCCAGCGCTTGCAGGCGGGCGATGAAGTCGGGCGCCTCCTCGCCATGAAACTGGAGGGCCTCTAACCCACATTCGCCCACGGCTCGACGCACCTCCTCGGTGGTGGGATTGACGAACACACCGACGGCAGCGACGTGGTTCGGGAGGCGCGCGACGATGCGGGCAGCGGCAGGCACGCCGAGATGGCGCGGGCTACCGGCAAAGAACATGAAGCCCAGAGCATCCGCGCCCGCCGCGACCGCCGCCTGGGCGTCCGCCAGGTTCGTGATGCCGCAGATCTTGACCTGCACAGTCATGGGTGGGGAGCTTCAGCGCTCGGCCCGAGCAGTTCGGCGATCTTCGCGGCGGGATCGCCCGGGCGCATCAAGGACTCGCCCACCAAGATCGCCCGCGCGCCGCACCGCGCCAAGCGTTCGACGTCGCGCCGGGTTTGAATGCCGCTTTCGGCCACCAGGCAGCAGTCTGCGCCGGACGCGCCGAGCCGGCAGGCGAGTCGTTCGGTGGTGGCCAGGTCAACCTGGAAGGTCCTGAGGTCGCGGTTGTTAACGCCGATCAGTTGCGCCCCGGCACGTCGCGCGCGGTCCAGTTCCGCCTCGTCGTGGACCTCGACCAAGGCGGCAAGTCCGGCGCGGGTGGCGAGTTCGAGCAAGTGCCGCAACGGGGCGTCGTCCAGGATGGCTACAATCAGCAGGATGGCGTCGGCGCCCCAGGCGACGGCTTCATGGATTTGGCGTTCGTCGATGATGAAGTCCTTGCGTAGGAGGGGTAGACGAACCGCGGCGCGGATGGCCTCCAGGTAACCGAGCGAGCCTTGGAAGAACCGCTCGTCGGTCAGGACCGAGAGGCAGGAGGCGCCGGCGGCTTCATACGCTTGGGCGATCCGGACCGGATCGAAGTTCGGGCAAATCACGCCGGCGGAGGGCGAGGCCTTCTTCACCTCGGCGATCAGAGCTACGTCGCCCCGGCGCGGTTGCCGGAGGGCGGCGAGGAAGTCGCGGCACCCGCCCCGCTGGCGCAGGGCGTCGCGGAGTCGCTCGACGGTGACGGGGTGGGGCGGCAGGTCCGCCACTTCGCGCCGTTTTTGGTCGACAATGGTGCTGAGGATGGACATACGGTCGCCTATCCTGCGCCCTCATCAGTTTTCGTCCTCGTCCTTAACACCTTGGAGGCGCTTGGTGGGGCAGCCGGCGCGAAGCCAGCCGTTGACGAAGTCGTCCAAGGCGCCGTCCAGCACCGCGTCAGTGTTGCCGGTCTCGACGCCGGTGCGGAGGTCTTTGACCATGCGGTAGGGTTGGAGGACGTAACTGCGGATTTGGCTGCCCCAGCCGATGGTGCCTTTCTCGCCGTAGAAACGTTCGAGCTCAGCCTTTTGTTGATCCTCGCGCAGGGCATAGAGTTTCGAGAGGAGCAGCTTCAGGGCATTGGCGCGGTTTTGGTGTTGGGAGCGCTGGCTTTGGCTGGCCGCCACGATGCCGGTAGGCACATGCGTGATGCGGACGGCGGTCTCGACTTTGTTGACGTTTTGGCCGCCCTTACCGCCGGAACGGTAGGTGTCGATCTTGAGTTCGGCAGGCGGAATGACGATCTCGCCGCTCTCGGCGATCTCTGCGATCACATCCACACTGGCGAAGCTGGTGTGGCGGCGTTTGTTGGCATCGAAGGGGGAAATGCGGACCAGGCGGTGGACGCCGCGTTCGGCTTTGCAGAAGCCGTAGGCGTTTTCGCCCGCGATGGTCATGGTGGCGTTCTTGACGCCGGCGACATCGCCCGGCAAGGCGTCGGTGACGTCCACGTCCCAACCGCGGCGTTCGGCCCACCGTTGGTACATGCGCAGGAGCATGTTGGCCCAGTCGCAGGCCTCCGTCCCGCCGGCGCCCGCGTTGACGGTGAGGATGCAGTTGTTCTTATCGTGAGGCCCGCTCAGGAGCACGCGCAATTCGAGGGCGTCCATCTCGAGGCTGAACTTGCCCAGGTCGGCCTCGAGTTCTTGCTGGAGTTGCGCCTGGGCGGAGGCGGGTTCGGACTCGGCCAGTTCGAGCATGCCCCGGAAGTCCTCGAGTTGCCGCTCGGCGCCGAGGAGGGGATCGAGTTTGCGGCGGATGGCGTTGGCTTCGTCGATCAGTTTCTGGGCCTGCTCGCGGCTGTTCCAGAAGGTCTCTTTGGCCATCTCGGCGTCCAGTTCGCCGAGGCGTCTTTGGCGGCTGGGGACGTCAAAGAAACCTCCGCAGGTGGGAGAGTTTTTCCGCCACGGCGTTCCACTGGAGCTTCGTCGTCTCAAACATAGACGGTCGAACATAGGGTGGCGCCGGTACGGTGGCCAGTCATTTTGGCTGGCGGCGCGCTCACTCCCTCACTCAGGCAGGGCTTCGGCCTTGGGTTCCGGCAGGGCGAAGGACAAGGCGAAACCGGCGGCATAGACCAGGAAGCCGATCAGGGCGGCCGTATAGGCCATCTTGGCCGGGGCGCTGGCGCCCGGCATGAGGGTTGAAGCGGCCAAGGCATTGGTGACCCAAGCGAAGGACGTGCCGATCAAACGGCCGCCGATGTTGGCCGCGAAACCCTCGCCGGTGCCACGGAGGTGCATGGGGTAGACCCGCGGCAAGTAATTGCCCCAGAAACTGAACTGGGCCACGGTCACCAAGCCGACCAGGAAAATGCCCAGGTGGAACAGGGTCACTTCCGTGCCGGGGCCGGCGCCGAGGGTGAACAGCGTGGGGTTATGCGTGGCGACCCCGGCGAAAACCACCGGCATGAGGAGCAGGCCCGGCACCTGAAAGAGGCGCAGCACGCGGCGTCGACTCACGATGTACACCGCCAGCACCGCAAAAAGGCAGCGCCCGGTCAGACCGCCGATCTCCTGGACCTTGCCGTAGTTGGCAGCCGCCGCTTGCCGAATCAGTTTCTGTTCCTCCGGGCTTTGGCCGGCCAAGCGGCTCTGGACTTGGAGGAACCCGGGGACCATTTGCGGCACTTGTTGGATGGCGCCAAAGGCGGCGCCGTAGGCGCAAGCGAACATGAGCGTGGTGACCACGGTCGTCTTGCGCAGTTCCGGCGTGAACAGTTCGCTCAGGCGGGGCCGTTTCAGTTTGCCCTCGGCCTTTTTCCGCGCCCAGGCCGGCGACTCCGGGAGGAACGGGCGGATGAGAATCAGGGGGATCGCCGGGATCAGCCCGGACATCAGGGTGTAGCGCCAGGGCGCATGGTGGTCCTTAATGTGGTCGCCGAACCAGCCGAACAGGTCGATGCTGGGCAAGTCGAGGGCGTAACGGACGCACAGGCCATTGGCCACCGCCACCAACAAGCCGCCCACGGAGGAGAAGGCCTGCGTGTAGCCGAGCACTTTCTCCCGCTGCTTGGCATCGGTAAACAACTCCGCCAGCCACGCCACCGCCGCCACGAACTCGACGCACACGCCCACAAAGGTCGTGCAGCGCAGGATCAGCAGCATCGTCATCGAGGTCGAAAAGCCCGCCAGAAACGCCGAGATGGCGTAGACCAGAATGCTCCATGTCAACACGCGCCGCCGTCCCAGCCGATCGGTCAGCCAGCCTCCCAGCAGCCCAAACACACCCCCCGCCAGCGCCGGGATATAGAACAAGCGACCCACCCAACTCTGGAACTCGGGTGTGCCCGGCCGCGCCCCGGTCAACTCGGCGATAGCCGGCGGAAAAACGAACTGCCCCATCAGCAGCTCATAGATGTCGAACGCGAATCCGATCGCCGCCAGGCTGCAGATCAGCCACTCCGTCCCGGTCAGTCCTCTCGGCTGTTCACTTATGCTCCGCATCCGTGGAGTTTGTCAGCCGCTTAGGGTGGGTTCAACCGTGAAGTGGCATCCGGGGTCCCGCCGGGGGCTGAGTTCGCCGGCCATGCGCGCATACCGCACAATCGATGTACGGCCGCCACGGGCTCGCCGTTCAAATAGGCATCGATCGCGGGTTGGGTGGGGAGGGCCTCGGCCGGCAGCGGTTCCGGAAAGAACAAGTGCATGCCGGTCGCGGGCAGAATGACCACGACGCGCCCCGGCGCGTTGGCGCTCCACTGGATGACTCGGTTCATGACCCGCATGGCGGCGGTGCTTTCCTTGGCTTCACAGGCGCGCTGATCGAGGGGGCGGCCGGCCGCGTCTGTATAGGTCACGGTTACGGGCACGAAGACGTCGGAGCAGGCGTGCAGGCCCAGTGGTCCTTCCAACAACGAAGGTTGCCGGAACGCTAGCCGTTCGCTGCCTTCGGGGTTGAGATAGGTGTCCTGCGGGTGCCAGGCGAGCCAGGCACCCGTGAGCGCGCCGGCGGCGATCGCCGCTTCCGGCGCCCACCAACGCCAGCGCACGCTTGGGCCTGCGCGTCCGCTGCGGTGTGCAAGCCAGCGGAGGGTGTAGCCGGCTGCGGTCAGACTGACGGCGGCGAGAGCGAACGGAACCAGGGCGATCAGCAGTTGGATGGTCAGGAACAAGCCGTAAGCTCCCCACCCGAGTGCCGGTGGAGGAACGACGCGCGTCAGTCCCACCACGAGACACAGCAACGCGGCGAGCCCGAGCAGGCGCCGAGTCCACCCGCCTGGGCGGGTCGTTGTGGCCATTTCGGCGGACAACGCCCGTAGGAAATCGCGCCGGGAGCGACTCGGGGCGCGACGTCCGGTTGGGATGCCGGGTTGCATCGGGGCATTGTGGATGGATCGGTCGGCGAGTCAACGGCGAGGAGGCGTCTGCCGAGTATCACCCAACCCCGCACGCGGCAGCCACGTCGCCAAGGATTCGTGTAATCAATATGACAGTAATATAATTGTTGACAACTGACACCTCTGTGCGCAGTCTCCAGCCGATCTGTGAGAAGAACCCGCATCAAAATCAAAGGGCGCACCGCCGTCTACCACTGCGTCTCCCGCATCGTCGGCGCCCAACGCCTCCTCGATGACCTCGGCAAGGAAACCTTGGTCAGGCTCCTCCGGCGCCTGGCCACCTTCTGCGGCCTCGAGGTCATCACCTACTGCATCATGTCCAATCACTTCC
>VHCO01000357.1 GCA_016871715.1 Verrucomicrobiota bacterium | reverse complement strand
GACCCTGGATCACTGGCTGCCCCTGGACGGATCTACCGGGCGGAGTATCTGTCGGGACCGACTCTCGGACCTGCGACCCTCAATATCCCTTAGCCTTCGCTTCGCCGCGTTCCCTTTGTCGCCCCCTCCTTTGTTGCGGCCAGGCAGTCGCGCCGCCCCGGTGCAGGGAGCTGCAACCCTCGGCCACCGCGCAGCTCGGATCCGAAACAGGAGTCCTTCGCTTCCCTCGGGAGTGCCGGGTGCCAGCAGCGCGATGGGCGCGGGAGGAGCGAGGGACCGACAAAGGTGGACGACGAAGGTGGACGACGAAGGCAGGCGACAAAGGCCAGGGACAAAGGCGGATCGACAAAGGTAGGGCGCGCAGTCCGCTGCGCGCCGCGGCCTCGTGTGGCCACAGTGGTTGGCGGCGCGCAGAGGACTGCGCGCCCTACCGCGGACTCGTAGTCTATCTGCAGGACAAGGCTATGTTACTGGCTCGGGTGGTATCGCTGTCCTGTCCGTGGCGAATGGTTCAATCCTGAGCAACCTGCGGGTTGCCGCCGAGGGTATGAATGCCGGTAAGCTGCTTGACGAGTTCACGCTCGATCTCTGGAATTGAAGATAAGGATTCCTTTCTCTGAGTGGTTCTGCCAGAGTGCAGCTATGATTCACCAGGATCGCCGGACCTTTCTGAAATCCACGGCCGTTCTGGCCGCCCTGGCCGTTTGGCCCGCGGGCTGTGCCACCACCGCTACCTCACGCACCCCCGCGAGCACCGCGCCGCGCCCGAAGAAACCCGGGACGATCCGGGGTGCGTTCTTCTACCCGCCGGCCGCGGATGTGCTGGCGGGCAAGGCCGAGGACGGCTGGGCCAGAGAGCAGTGGTTCACCTGGCCGGGCAACCAGTTCGCGCCCGAGGAACAGCAGGCGAAGTTCCTGGACCGGCTGCGGGAATTGAGCGCGGGTCTGGATTTGAAGCTGGCGCTGGACGAGCGCCCTCTGTACACCGACGCCGCCATTCGCGCCTTCATCGACGAAGTCGAGGCGACCCGGCCGGACGCGCTGCTTTTGTTCAATTTCTGGAACAGCTTCAGCCCGAAGTTGCGGCCGATCCTCGAACGCTACCCGGGGCCGGTTATCGTTTATCACCCGGTGGGGGCGAACCATCAGTTGCCGCCGGAGCTCTTTCGCACGGCGCCGCGCGTGCAGTACATTCACTCGATCGAGAACTGGGCGGCGCTCGAGCGCGGCCTGCGCGCCGTCCATGCGCGGACGCGCATGGCCCAGAGCCGGCTCTTGCGCGTGTCCGGGCAGGCCCAGGAAGAAAGCAGCGCCACCGAACCCCTCTTTGGCACTGCCATCCACACCGTGCCGGCCGACCAGTTCAACCGCCTGTTCGACGAGGTCCCGCTCACCGCCGAGGTCGAGCAGATGGCGCGGTCGGTGCGCCGGGGGGCGAGGCGCGTGAGCGACCTGAGCGAGGCGGCCTTTCGGGACGCGGCCCGGGCGCATGTGGCCGTGGGGCGGTTGATGGAGCGGCATGAGGCGGACGCGATCACCATCGAGTGTCTCTTCCTCAAACACCGCAAGCCCTGCCTCAGCTTCGCGTGGAACAACGGCAATCTCATCCCCTGCGGTTGCGAGAACCACCTCGATCCCACGCTCACGTTGCTGCTGGGCGCCGGTCTCTTCGGCAGGGGCGGCTTCCAGCATAACCCGGAATTCGACACGGAGGACAACCTCTACTTCGCCTCGCACTGTACTTGCACGACGAGGTTGCACGGGCCGCGCGGCCGCGAGACGCCTTACGACCTGCGGCCCTTCTTTCATCAACTGCCCATGACCCTGGCGCTGGATGTGCAGTGGCCGGCCGGCGAGCCTGCCACGCTCGTCAAATACCAATCCGGCAAGCGAATCCTCGACGCCTGGCGCGGCGAGATCGTCTCGTCGCCGGCCTGTCCGCCGACCGGCGGTTGCGCCACGCGCGTGCTGGTCCGGCTCGAGGGTGTCGCGGACGTCTGCAGCGTTTACTCGGGGCCGCACCCGATTCTCTACTGCGGCGACTTCGCCTGGCATGCTCAGGCCTTCGCCCAGCTCTACGAACTGGACCTGCGGACCAACGCCTGAGGGCAAGCGCGAAGCTGCCGCACGCGGACCACCCGCACGGATTCGATGCCTTCCTTCCCCAGGATCTCGACGCGCTCGTCGAAGTCCACGAGGTCTGCAACTTCCTGCAGCGTCTCCTTCTCCACCGCGGCGCGGCGGAGCCGCTCCTCCTCGCGCTTGCGCTCTCGAATGTCGCGGAGCATGGCTGTGAACACCCGCTTCCCGGGCGAGACGAACTCGCCGAGGGAGGCCTCCAAGGGGATCTCCGTCTTGCTCCTGTGCCGCCCCAGGAGCTCAACACCCTTTCGCTCGATTCGGGTCCTGCCGTTCTCGACGTATTCGCTCAGGTAGCCCATGTAGGTCGCGGACTCCGCTGCGCGCCGCATACCGCTGCCAACGCCTCAGACCCCGCTGCCGCGGGCGAGACGCCCGCGCTCCCTCCGCGAACGCTCCGCGAATGTCTGCCGGTAGGTTGCGCACTCCGCTGCGCGCCGTATACCGCTGCCAACGCCTCCGACCCCTGCTCCCGCGGGCGAGACGCCCGCGCTCCCTCCGCGAACGCTCCGCGAATGTCTGCCGGTAGGGCGCGCACTCCGCTGCGCGCCGCATACCGCTGCCAACGCCTCAGACCCCGCTGCTGCGGGCGAGACGCCCGGGCCTCGAGAGTGCGCTCTTTGGCATCGGTCACTCGATGGTCACGGCGATGAGGAACGGGGCGGAGTTGGCCATCGCCGAGCGATAATCGAGGGCACGGATCTCGACTTCGGGCCGGGGATTGGGCCAGGTCGACTTGAAGAGTCCCACGGGCGGGCCGTCCGGCGAGGCGTGGTTGGTGCCCTGCCAAACCACCTGCAACGCACTGTCGGCCGGCGCCGGCTCGCTCAGCCACCAGTCTTGCACGTCGCGCCCGTAGGTGACCGGGATCTCGCGCGACTGTCCATCGGCGTAGTGAATCACGTAGGTGGCCACCTCGGTGCCCTGAGGCGAGCTCCAGCCGCAAGCGTGGAGGACATGGAGGTTCTGACCCTTGCGGCCAACAGCAATTCCTTTGACCTGCTCGGGGAAGATCACACTCAACTCGCTCGCGGCTTGTTGACCTGCCAGTTGAACAATGCCGCGCACATCGAAGGTTACACCGCCGAACTCGTGGCACCCGCGCGGCAGATCTTTGAGGGTGTTGTTAGGCAGACCGCCTTTGTGCCACGAATCGGTCAACCCAGCGTTATAGTGGTCGCTGAGGTCCACCATGCGGCTCAGGTCCGCGGCACCCTCTGCCCTATCGATATCGTCCTGGATTTCGCGCGCCGGGATGGGGCGGTCCGGCTTCGCCACGGTCCGCGGTCGCGGCTGGGGAATGAAATGCCACTGGGGGTTCCGGGCGACGACTTCGTCGAAGACGGTGCGGTCGCCATCGCGGGCGACGCTGAGTTTCTGGTGGAGTTCGCGCTGCTGTTCGGGCGTGGCCAAGTAGTGTTTGTGCACGGCGTTGCCGAAGGTGCGCGTCAACGTGGTCAGCGCGTCCCAGCGCTGGAGGACGCTCAGTTCCCAGTATTCGGGTTCCGCCCTCGTGGACACCAAGCAGCCTCCCACCGCGTCGGCATGGGCCCGATAATCCACCAGGAGCTCCCGCAGAACCGGCACCAGGCGCGGTCGCGGGAAGACAACGGCCGCCGGGCCGCTCGGCAGCAGGGCATAGACCTGCTTGGTTTGGGGAGCGATGTTCACACTGCCGATTAACTCGGGCATTTTGAGTCCCCGCAGCTCACGCTTGGCCGTCTCGAGATCGGCACTGGCATCGACCAACTTCTGCGCCCGCGCCACGTAGGCCTCGGCATCGCCATGGAGGCGTGATTCCAGCAACTCGAGCCCATCGACCAATCGTGGCAAGCCTACCAAGACCCTCCGCACGGCAACGTAGTTTGCTCCGGCTGGCACGTCGTCCAAGAGTTGCGCCACCCCGGGCGCGAGGCCTGGCGTTGCTGCGCCTCCAAACTCCCTGAGCCAGACCGACTCCTTGGCGCCGCGGTGGTAAACGAGGTAATCGCCGATCGCCCGGGCCCAGACGATTTTGCGACTGACCAGTTCGTGCTGGTCAAAGCCAAATATGCCGCCCCGCGTGATGAGTGCGCTCTCGCGCACGAGCCGACTCACGCCACCATCGAGTTGCTCCTGCTCGAACCGGTTGAGCTGATCCCACCACGGTCGTTGTTTCTGGAACGAGTCGACAAAGGCGAGATCGAGCTGCCGGTTCCGATTTCGTATTTCCGTCTCCGACTCGAAACAGCGAGCGAGAAACGCAGGCGTCCGGCCCGGAACGACCGTCACCGACCGATGCACCGGCAACTCGATGCTCAGGAAATAGTCCTCGAGGCTGGCGGCCTCGGCCAAAGACGGCCAGGGACGCAGGGGAGCGTAGGTCTCCAGGCTCCAGGGCACTTGGCTGGCAACGGTGGGGACCGGGTCGCGATCCTCGAGGAGTTGGCGGAGGCGATCCAGCGCGGCCGACTTGAGGTTCTTGCGTGCGAAGTGACGCTCGACGCGATCGACCCAGGCGCGCAGGCACGGCGCCGACTGGGGCTGCGGCTGACGGCCGGTGGCACTGAACGACTGGAAGTTGGGACCGAGCCAAGCCAGGGCCTGGCGGATCTCGTTCAGGGGGAGCGCGGCGGTGCTCGAGTCGGTCTGGGACGTCTGGGAATAAATTCTGAGGTTGACCTGTTGGACTTGGTCTTCGAGGCGCGAGGTGAGCGTCAAGCCCTCAAACGCCGCCAACCCTCCCGTGACACCGTCCCGGATCTGCTCGAGGGTAGCGATCAGGATGCACTCGGCGTAGTCGGCGAACTGTTCGAGGTCGCGCACGCCGAACTGGGAGCGGACCTGCAGTTCGAACTGGTCGCGCGCTTCCTGCGGCAGACTGGCCAACAACTTAGCGCGCTGCTGGCCGATGACCAGGTTTCCCAGGCCACCCAACCCCTGCAGCGGAAGCGCCAGGGGTTTGATCGGCGCCGGGTTCAAGGCGAACCGAACCTGCTGGTTGTCGTTAGCTGGTAGCGCCCGACTCATGAAGGGGTCCCGGCCGAGGCGTTGCGCGACCGGGGTGTTGTGCAGCCCGATCGCCAAGGACCGGTCGCCACACAAGTATAACGTATCCTCCGACGCTACCAAGAAGAGTTCCAGGGTGCCTTTGATCCGGGCAGTGACCACGCGCAGGGCCGGTTTCTCGCCCAGGGTGACGGCCTCGACTTGTGCCGGGCGTAGCGCCCGATTCAAGAGATCCGCGAGCGGTTCCCGGTCCGCCAGCGGGACACTCACGATGAACATGCGGCGCGGATCGCCCAAGTAAAGCGTGGCACTTGCCGTGCCCCGTGGGTGCAACCCGGTCCGGGCGGCAAGCCACTCCGCCGTCAAGGGCTCGCCCAGCTTCTGTTGGCCAAGTGCGGTCAAGAGTGGATGGTCGGTCTCGAACAAGCCTTGCGCATCCGGCGGCAGAAACCTCTCTGGAAAGCCAGCCACGACGATCTTCTCGACCGCAGTCAAGACGCTGAAGAGATCGTGCAGTTGCAGGTGCAGAAGGGCGCCTGAACTCGGCAGTGCCTCCCGCGGCGGGCCTGCGGGTAGGCCATGACTGGCCAGGTGTTGCGCGGTGATCCGAGGCGGTTCCCCACTCGAGAGGGAGCCGGCCACCACCAGACAGATCAACCCAGACAGGAACGACATCTTCTTCATAGGGCTTGTTCTTGTTTCAGTTTCGGGTCCGTAGGGGCGCACCGAACGGACGGGCCGACCGGGTGGACGGCTCGCCGTGATTTGCCACCAGGCATAATACCCTCCGCTAAGCCTGGCTGTTACAACTTTCCTTCGGATTTCTCACCCCCCGAATCCTTAGCGAGGCGGAGCGCGGACGGTCACGTCCGCCAAGCGGATCTGACGGTCCGCGCCCCCCAGGGAGCCTGCCGGGTTTCACCCGCGATGGCAGCCCTCAAGCACCTCGCTAAGGTGTCGGGTCACCCTGCACTCGGGCGCGGGTCGGGCTAGGCCATTCGCCCAAAGGAGAACACCAGGCGAATGCCCGCCCCCTTCACGGCGGCTTGCACTTCGGGCCGCGCCCGGTAGCAGAAGCACACCGCAAACACCTCGCCCTGCAGATGCTGGCGCGCCTGTGCCACCACCTGTGTGAAGCGCTCCACTTGCCTGAGGGTCAGGTTATGCTTGGCTTCGCCGACAATCCAAATGGGCACACCCGGCCGGCGGGGGTCTTGGGCCGGGCCGAAGATGTCGATCTCCTGCTCCGCACCGTCCCACCGCTGCCAGCTTCGCTCCAACGGCGAGACCTCCCAGCCCAGCTCCCGCTTCAGCACGTCGTGCAGCACGATATAGGCGATGTCCTCGATGTCGCCGCCCACCGTTTCGCTCAGGCCTCCCACTTGGCGCCGCAGCGCTTCCATCCCTTGGGCCAACTCCTTGACTGCCGCCTCGGTACGTTTCTGCGCTTGGGCCAGTTCCTCGACCCGCTCTTCCGTCCGTTTCTGGGCTTGGGCCAGTTCCTCGACCCGCTCTTCCGTCCGTTTCTGGGCTTGGGCCATTT
>VHCO01000356.1 GCA_016871715.1 Verrucomicrobiota bacterium | reverse complement strand
GTCCGTGGAGTAAACGACTCCATTGTTCTGGTAAACGCCGCCATAGACCTCGCCACCCGCTCCGAACGCGAAGCTCGTGAAGAAATAGACCCCGACATGATACGTCGGCAGACATCCGTTGAGCAGGTGATACGCCGCGCCGCAGGGATAGCCTGACGCGGCTGCAGCGGTTTCCGTACCGATGAACCGTGCGTTGGTGCGGGATTCGGGTCTCCAAAGCGTGCGGAATTACTCTGACGCCCAAAAGAAGACTTGACGGAGTAGTTACATGTGACTACATTGACGCCGTGAAGATGAAGGCAATCAAATACACCTCGATCAGGGCGGCGAAGCCAGCCGTTCTGAAGGAGGTCGCGGCGGCTCCCGGCATCGGCCCGATCATCAGCGTGCGGTCCGCCAAGGCGCACCTTTCCGCGTTGCTCGATTTGGTGGCGGGCGGGCAGGAAATCACCATCACAAGCGACGGCAAGCCGAAGGCGGTGCTTTCGCCGTTTGGGGGGGGGAAAGCCCGGAAGGTTTTTTCGGGCACGTGGGAACATCTCATGAAGATGCCGGTGCAGACGGAAGGGCCGTTCGCCGAGGAGATCATCCGCGCTGACCGGGACGGCCGGGGGTGGTAATCACGATGTATCTCGATTCCTGCATCATCGTGAAACTGGTCAGCCGCGAGCCGGACAGTCTGGCGTATCACACCGTGGTGATGGGCCGTGCGATCACCACGTCCGAACTCGCCGTGGCCGAGGTCCGCTCCGCGCTGCTCTCCAAAGAGCGGGCGGGGCGGATTACGCTTCCGGCTCGGAACGCCGGCTGGCGGCTCTTTCAGGACAAGATTCGCGACCGCGAGTTCACCTTGCTGCCCTTGAACCGGCAGGTCATCGAGCGCGCTGGCGGGGTCATCGAGCAATGCCATCCCAAGGTGCCATTGCGGACGCTCGATGCGATTCATATCGCGACGGCGGAATTGCACGGGGGCGAAGAGATGTGCAGCAGCGACCAGCGTGTTTGCGGGGCCTGCGAGTTGATCGGCCTGCCTTTGGTTGCGTTGCCCGGAATGAAATGACTCTCTGACCAGGTCCGACGGTGCCGGTGGCAGTCCGGTTGCGCCGAAGTCGCGAATGAAGGTTCAGTTTTGCCTAGAGTCGGCGGACGCGATAGAAGCGCGTTGCGGCGGTCGGTGCGGTGTCGAGGAGGGTCTTGACCGATCCATCGCCAGGGAGAGGTGTGAGCATGATCCACGGGTCGTGATCGAGCGCCGTTTTGTATTCGAGCCGATAAGCGGTGCCGCACACCGTGGAGACGCGCACACTGAATGCGCCGCTCTGGAGCCTCGACTCGATCAACCGGGGGGCCGGAGGGGACTCGCCAACCAAGGCCAGCGCGTGCTTGATTCCCGCGGCTACGCGGACAACACCGCTCAGGGCCGGCGGATTTGTTGGGGGCCAACCCCAGGCCGTGACGGAGCCATCGGTCTTCAAGGCAAGCGTGTAGCCATTGCCGACGGCGAGTTGCTCAACCTTCGAGAGTCCCGCGGGCACCAACAACGACATCGGGGCAGTGTCTTGCCCGTCGAAATGGTATCCGTCACTTGCCACCGTCCCATCGGCGCGCAGGAAGGCGCTCACGCCGCCCCCAGCCGCAAGGTCCACGAATCGACCAGAACCTGCCGGAACCGCGGCCGAGACGACGGTCGCTGGTTCGTACGGAGTCATCGGAGGGTAGAGGAAGTAAACGCCCCAGCCCACCGCCATGCCATTGCCGCGCAAAGCGAGTCCGTGAAGAGATCCAGCCGCGATGTCCACCACTCGATCAGAGCCCCCTGGCACGGCCGTTTGGCCATAATCATTGAGGCCCCAGGCGATCACACGTCCGTCGTCGAGCAAAGCCAGGTTGAAATAGTGCCCCGCCGCGATTTGGACGATGTTCGTGAGAGCCGGCACCCATCCTTCGCCATAGAAACTCGCGCCCCAAGCGACGAGGCTCCCGTCGGCTTTCAGCGCCAGGGACGTCAGAAACCCGCCTGCCACCTGGACCACGTTCGATAGGTCGCTCGGGACCGCGCATTGTCCGCGGTTGTTAAGTCCCCACGCGCTCACCGTTCCATCTGCCTTCAATGCCAGGCTGTGATAGGCGCCGGCCGCGATGGCCACGACATTGGTCAAATCGGATGGGACCGAGGTCTTTCCGTCACTCGGGTCACCCCACGCGATCACACGACCGCCTGCCATGGCGGATGAGGCGATGGCCAGGAGCACGCTGGCCGCCACCCAGCCCAGGAGCTTCTTCCGCCATCGCATGACCAGCCTGGCAAAAGGCGGGCTGACAAGGTGACAAGAATCCATCATGCTCACTGTGTGATGATCCGTGAGCGACTCGAACACTGGCAGAAACTTGCTATTCCGAGGTGGGAGCGGATCAGGAGCACTGCTTTTCATTGCCCGATACTTTGCGAGATAGTGCGCGTTGTTGGGTTTGTTGTAAAGCCACAAGTCTGGTCGGCCGGCAGGTAGGCCGGGTTGGGAGTCAGGACACGGTTCATAGGTGGGGCTTGGACCTGCGTTTTTGGGCGCGCATTGTGGCCATGAACCTCCTGACCGCTTGCTCACGCGCGCGGCTCTGATTGAAGTGCAGTCCCAACAGAGCCGCGACCGTGAGGGAGCAGCCAGGTTCATGGAAAGAGGTCCTTGAAGGAAAGCGCCGGCAAGCCCGCGCACTCCATGTGCTTCGCGTTCTGCACCTGCCCGCAGCCCGAAACAACGCGAGAGCACTTGGAGTGCGAGAACTCGCTCTCGCTTTGACCCGACCGTCCATGGAAACACTTCAGATACCAAACGGAGCCCGGCTCGCGAGGACGCTCGCCCCACCAACGGACGGTTGATGGAGAGCTCACAGAAGCCACGAAAAAGAGGCTTGAAACAGTCTTCGTCAACTCTGTGTCTCTGTGTCTCTGTGGTTGATTCTTCTCCGGTTCCTGGAGACAGCCTGGCTCGCGAGGACACTCGCCCCACCAACGGACGGGTCATGGGAAGGGCTGCGGGCCAAGCAGCGCGCGATAGAAACGGCGTGGGCCGATTGTTTGGAGCAGGTCGGACACCTCCACCCAGCCGCTGGCACCGAGAACGGGCACCTCGATGGCCATTTCCCAGATGTCTGGCATGCTGTCGCCGTCGGAGTCGGGTTCGGGCGGAAGGTAGTTTGGAGCGGCTGGGGAAGACGTTTGGGGAAACCGCACGATCTGATCGCTTCCATCGGGAAAACGCCCTTCAGAACCCCCCTGCGATTGGGGGCCAAACGCAACGGCATCGATCTGCGCGCCCAGCGCTGTAAAGAGGCCGATAGCCTCACCATCCGCATCCAATTTGAAACTGACATGGTTTGCGCCCCGGCTGGCGTTCATGCGGAAGAGGCCATCCGAGATGTTTCCGCGCAGATCGCCCATGTTAAGGATGGTGTCAAGGTCATACGGGATGACCTTGAACCGGGAGTCTTCTTTGCCTCGGGAGAGGAAGTAGTCGACTCCTTTTCCATCGCCGTTGTTGCCGTTGCCAAGGTTGGTTTCGCGATTGTCCACGAAGGTTTCCAGGGCGAAATAGAGCATCCATTCCTCGACATCCGCGACCCGTCGCACCGCATCGGCGTAGGTCTCATCCGGCTCAGTGTCGAGGACCCGAGTGAGCTCGATCAAATCCGTCCAACCCTCTTCGCTCGAGTTGGTCTGCTTGAAGTAATTCCGGCGATAGGGTGTTGGGTCGTCGCCTTCGTAGTGGAGATCGGCGCCGTTTCCGACCAAACGGTTGCCGCGGCTTCGAATGTCCACCAAGTACCGAACGGCATCCACCCGCTTCCCGCTCCGGTCAACCAATTCCACCGTTTGTCCGCTGTTGCTCAGAATTCCTTCCCAATTGCCGACCACCTTTGTCACGGTGGGATAGAGGTCATGGAATGTGGCAAGGTCGGCTGCCACATTTGACGTAAATGGCAAGGCTCATGCCATCCAAACCCCACGTCAGGCTTTGACGGGCTGCGAGAATTGGTTCATGCTCAGGCCCTCAGAGCGACCTGTACTGGCTTATGCGTAAGATTGGCTCCTCAGACTTGCCATCGAAGGACGAAGTGGCGAATAGGAATTTGCTTTTTTCGCGTGCTTGGAGCATGCCCGAGCGGGTGGGGCTAATCAAGGTGAAATCGGCCGGAATCGAGCCCGGAAGGGTCTGCTGCGGCCTTCGGCTCCCGGCCGGCCGGGAGCCGAAGGCCGCAGCGAGGTCTCCCCGGGATGGGGAGGGCTCGAATGGGGTCTGGGAGGCTGGGGCGACGCAGGTCGAGGACACACCGGCACGTTGAGCGGACCGCTCGCCGCAACGCTGGGCGCAGTCCCCCCGCTTCCTCCTTGGCCTGCTTTTCAGTCCTCGACCGGCCCCGCCATCGCCGGCGGCCCGCGGGCCCGGCCCTCTTCCCACAGCCCGCAGTGCCGGAGAATCTTTTCGATCACCTCGGTCTGGTGCCGTTCGATGAAGGCGATGATCTTCATCGCGGCGCCGCACTTGGGACAGCAAAGCGGGTCCGCTTCGTAAACCTGCTTGATCAGCGCCGCCCAGCCTTTCCGGGCTTCCCGAGCCGAGGGGGAGCGGGCGGGAGACGCGGTTCCCACGGCCGCCAGCGGTTGCCGTTGGGCTCTCTGCCCCCGAGTCTTGTTCGAATACCATCCGTAGTACCGGATCAGGTGTTCGCCGGGTTCGGGGATGTGCTGGGTGACTTCCGCCAGGAAGTCCAGCGGATCGAACACTTGGAAGTTGCGCGAGGGGCCCGCGAGCAGTTCCGCGTCGCCCGGCTCGGGGAATCGGCCCACCGCGTTGTGCTCGGTCTTGTAGATCACCTTCCCGGCCTCCGTCACCTCGATCATCCGTGCTTGGCTGAAGGGACAGCGCAGGAAGTATTGGATGAGGCGCTGCACCCCTTCCTGATCGCCGGCTTCGAGTCGAACACTCTGACGCTGAAGCCCGAGTGTTTCCATGAGCGCATATTGGCCACCACGTCCTCGGTGATCTGCCTGCCGGCAGGCAGGTCTTGCCCTCGGCCAAAAGGAGGGCGAAGCACCACTGCGCAGGCTCTTCGCCTGCGCGGCGCTGACGCTGAAACTGCGTCGGGATGGCGACCTCGTGGTTCCGACGCATGAACGGGCCCGGCAAGGTCACGGGCTGCCAGTACTGCTTGGCCTGTTCGTCCCTCGTCTCGGCACCTTCACTGCCGTCGCCAAGGACGCATTCCCAGGGGCCGTTCAGAAGGACCGAATTGGCGCGTGCCCCTTCGGACTCGCAAGCCTGCAGCGCCTGCAGGCCGAGCAGCACGGCCGCGGCGCACGACAGCCACAGCCCTTGTCTCAGGCCTACAATCCCCAGAATGACGAGCGTTTTGACCCCGATCCAGTGCCCGAGACCGCGCAGACGGCAATGCGCGCGTAGAAGATTGCCAAAGCGCAGAACCGCGACGCCCCGCCTCACGGCCAGATTTCCAGACAACCTGCTTCGGCGTCAGACGCCAAATGCTCGATCTGCTCTTGGTGTCGTCGCAAGAGAGCTTCGACTTCGCCGACAGTTGAATTGCCACACCGGAGCCAGATCACTTTTGGCGGGTGGCCGCGCAGGATGCTGAGATCCGCGAAATCGGCGTCCAAGGTGACAATGGTCAAAGCGTGCTCCCGAGCCTGATCCCACACGACGGCATCGGAGGCCTGCCCCAGCCCAAGCAGGCGAGTCTGCGTGGAATCGGGAAAGATGTCTGCCAGCCTACGGACCAGCTTGTGGGACAAGTTGTGGTCAAACAGCAGTCGCATGAGGCCCCAGGGCGATCAACGAATGGCGTTCCCGGTCGGCGGCGTAGGCGAGGCACGCGCGGATGTCTTCGTCCGTCAGGTCCGGGTAGTCGTCTTTGATCTCTGTCCAGCTCAGGCCGGCGGCGATCCAGCCCAGCACATCGCCCACGGTGATGCGCAAGCCGCGCACACAGGGCCTGCCGCCCCGCTTGCCCGGCTCGATGGTGATAATCCTGCGGTAGTCCATAGTGACGCTGTCTAGTTACGCCTTTTCTTCGTGGATAGCAAGGATTCTGCCGTCGCCTCGCCTCTCGATCTCAGGCCCTGTTACTTATAGATGGCATTTGCTCTTTCGGCGTGGCTGGAGTGTGCCGGGCTGGGGGTGGCCATTCAAGGCGAAACGCGGCGGAATGGTCCCCTGGCAGGTGCTTGGTCGGCCTTCGGGGCTGCTGGGCGGCCGCCCAGCAGCCCCGAAGGCGGTCGTAGCCTCCAGCAAGGCCGCTCAGGGCACCACAGCGGCTGGAAACGGGGTTGGCGCTGGCCGTCCAGGGTGCAGTTCACCGTCGAGCAGATGCCCCGCAGGAACAGGCTGCAGGCTGGAGGCTCGGAACACGATCTGCCGTTGATCCACCTCCTACCTGCAGCCTTTGGCCTGCAGCCTCCGGTCTACAGCCTGCGGCCTAACCAGGGCCTCCCGTGCCGTGGGCGAGCGGGTGGGAATCCCCGTTCCGGCACCCGCCGACGGTTGCCGTTGGGCCCGCTGGCCGCGGGTCTTGTTCGAGTACCACCCGTAGTAGCGCACCAGATGGCTGCCCGGATCGGGGATGTGCTGCGTCACTTCCGCCAGGAAATCCAAGGGATCGAACACCTGGAAGTTCCGCGCCGGCCCG
>VHCO01000355.1 GCA_016871715.1 Verrucomicrobiota bacterium | reverse complement strand
GCCAGTCCCGCATGAAGACCTGTCCGAGGGTTGGCGGGGACTCACCGACCGGAGAGCCGGATGCGGGAAATCCGCCCGTCCGGTTCGGAGGGAGGGGTGGCGCTTCGACGCCATCCCTACCCCTATGCCCAAAGGCGATTCCCGCCTGACCGCGAAACCGTTCTCGACCACCCAGTCCGCCTTCGGCAGATGCGGCCCGACCCAGTCATCCGGTTAATCTTGCCAGGCGCGGTAAAAACGGTTGGGCGTGGCCGGCGGTTCGGGGTCCGTCACGACGGCAGTCGCGGAGCCGGGAAATAGGGAGGTCAGGGGGCGCCACTCGACCAGGTTGGTCGAGATCTCGAGGTGGAGGGTGCGGTCGGGGACCACCTTGAGGCTCAGGCGCACCGCGCCAGTGTCCAGTGGGTTGATGGCCTCGAAGTAGAGTTGGCCTTCGCCACCCAACGAACTCACAAAGAGCGTCACCCGCACCGCGGCGCTGTAGATGGTCCCATCCCACGCCTTATAGGTGAAACTGTCCACGCCGCTGAAACCAGGATTCGGGCGGTAAACGAAATTCGTGCCCGCCCCCGTCACCCGGCCAAAACGCGGCCCCTTCAGAATCGCCACGCGCAACGTGTCGCCGTCCGGATCCGACACTTCCAGCGCCACGGGCGAATCGGTGCCCGCCGGCAGGGTCAGGGACTGGTTCTGCGCCGTGGGCATGCGATTAGGCAGGATGACGGCCAGGGTGACCGTGGCGGGGTTGCTTGGGTACTCGCCGTCGCTGGCTTGGTACTGGAACCGGTCCGGCCCGAGGTAGTCGGCGTCCGGCGTGTACAGCGGAGTCGGCCCGAGGTCCGAGAGCCGTCCATGGGCTGGGTTCGTGAGAATGGTGAACTCGAGGGGATTACCCTCGGGATCTTGGGCCTGAAGGGTGATGTTCGTTGGACTATTGACGCGCACCTCGACCGTGAAGTCCACCGCCACAGGGGCCGTGTTTTGGTCGGTGACCTTCACCGTGACTCGCGCCTCGGGACTGGGGTCCTGACCGTCATGAGCGCGGAACCAGAAGCTGTCCTCGCCCAGGAACCCGGGCGCGGGTGTGTAGGTGTAGTTCGTGCCACCGCCTTCGAGGGCGCCACGCGCAGGCGGCCGAGTGACCTCGAACGTGAGCGGGTCTTCATCCACGTCGGTAGCCCTGAGGGTCAGGGCGAGGGGTTGATCGATCTTGGTGACGAGGGTCTGCTCCTCGGCAACAGGCGGGTTGTTGCGTTCGAGCACGTCAAGCTCCACCGAGACGATCGCGCTCACCGTCCGGCCGTCACTGGCCTGATAGGTGAAGCGGTCCGAGCCGACATAGCCCCTCTCCGGGTAGTAGGTGGCCACCTTGGGATAGTTCCACAACTCGCCCCGTTGCGGCGCATCGATGACCTTGAAGGTGAGTTCGTCCCCATCGGCGTCGGTGGCGAGGAAGGTGATCTCCTGCTTGGTGTTGCGGTTCAGGCGGAAGGCTTGGGGATGGGCCACGGGCGGATCGTTGACGGGTTTGACCAGAATCTCGACCGGCGCATTGGTGGCGAGATGATAACCGTCGGTCACCGCGTACGAAAAGGCGTCTCGACCAGACCAATCCAGGCGCGGCGTATACTCGAAGGTCTGGGCCGGCGTGCGCACGAGTGTGCCCTGGGCAGGTTGGGTGTAACTGACCAATTCCAGGCGATCGCCGTCGGCGTCAATGTCGTTCCCCAAAACCTCGATCGTGACAGCCGTATCCTCGTCCGTGATCGCGTAGTCCGGGGCGGGCGCCGGCGGATCCTGCACCGGCTCGACGGTCACCAGAGCGCGCGCCAGGGCCAGGCCGCCGGCGCCATCGCTAGCAGTGTAGGTAAAGGCGTCGATCCCGTAGAAGTCAGGCTTGGGATGATAACGCACCCTGCCGCCACCCAGCAGTTCGAGCCGACCCGACCCGGGGCGACTCAAGTTGAGCAACTCGAGCGGCCAACCTCGAGGATGGACATCGTTCGCGAGCAGATCGAGCACGACAGGCTCATCCTCCTGGCCCTCGGCGGCATCTGGGTTGGCCAAGGGCGGCTCGTAGTCGGCGCGGACACTGTACGTGGCCGTCGTCTCGTCGAACAACCCGCTCGGGTCGCGAGCCCGAAAGCGCAGCGTTTCCGTGCCAGTCCAGGTTGCATCGGGCGGGCTCACCTGCAAGACGCGGTGGGGAGTGAGCTCGACCCGCAGCGCCTCTTGTCCCTCGACGGTCCATCGGATCTGGGAGAGCGGGGTATCGGCATCCTGGACGTAGCCATCCAACTCGATGGGAAAGAAGGCTGCGCCGGCGCGGATGGTCTGGTCCGGGAGCCGCAGGACCACGGGCGGTTGGTCGATATGCGGCGGGGGCGCCAAGTAACCGGTGTGTTGGGCATCGTGCTGAAACATCGGCCAGGAAAGTCGCGGAGCGGCTGCGGGCGCGTCCAAGGCCCAGGTATAAAGACTGTACCGGTTCTTGGCCACACTCCGCGGGGACTCGGGTGAGTAGGCGCGATCATCGATGCTGGTGGCCACGACGTCCAAGCGGCCGTCGCCATCCAGGTCCGTTAAGACCGGCGCGGAGTTCTTGAGGCGCGAGCTGCCACTGGCCGATTCCATCACCAACAGGCTCAGCGGGCTGGCCGGGTCCAGATCGATCGGTCTTCCAGCCGCGCTCCAGGCGCGCAGCCCGCCGATAGTGCTCAGGTCCCCCGAGACCGCCGTCACCAACCACTGCCCAGGCGATAGGAGCACCACGTCAATGGCCCCGTCTCCATCCACATCCCCAAGCACCGGTTGCGACTTGAGACCGGTCGCACCAAAGGGCCCGACCGGCCACCCAGGCGCCGAAAAACCGTCGGCGCGGAGCACATGCAAGGTCTGTGAGGTCCAGGAAGGGAGAACCACTTCGAGCCGGCCGTCGTTGTCCAGGTCGCCCACCGCCGGAGTAGCGGCGAAAGATTCCCCGATCAACACGGGCCAGCCGGGCCGACGGTGGCCCTCGGGTCCGAAGGCGTAGACACCACCCTGGGTGCCGCCGCGGCTGCCGGCAGCCGGATCGTAAGCGCCAATGATCGCCTCGTCGCGGCCGTCCTGGTCCAGATCCGCCACGACCGGCGACCCGATCAGCGTGCCCTCGGTCGACACGCGCCAGAGTGGGTCCAGGGGCCTGGCCAACTTGAAGCAGGCCAGCTCACTGCAGCCCGTCACCGCCACAATCTCGAGCTCCGGGTCGTCATCCAGGTTGCCCACGGCGGGGAATTGCCGAGGCGCGTCGAGCCCGGGCTGACACGCTCCCAACGACCAACTCTGCCGCAGTGTGCCGGCGGCGTCCAAGACGAGCAACTGTCGCCAATCCCGGCCCGCGCGTCGCAAGGGGAGTTGGTTCACCGCGATCAACTCGAGCCGGCCGTCTCGGTCCAAGTCAGCCAACACCTTGGCCCAGCCGCCGGCCTCGAGCGTCACCGGCCAACCCGGCAGCGTCGAACCGTCGGAGCGGAACCCGAAGAGCCTCCGGCGGTCGCCCGCGTCCACAAAGATCTCGAGGCGCCCGTCGCCATCCACATCCCCCACGACCGGCAGGTCTGAGTACGGCTCGCCCGCATCGAGGGGTTGCTCCCACAGGAGCCGGCCGTCGTGCTCGAAGACCAGCAGGCGGGCCGGTTGCCGGCCGCTGGTGTCCGGGTCGACGCGGAGGATTTCCTGGCGGCCGTCCTGGTCGAGGTCGGCGACCGTCACCTCGCGCCAGTCATTGGTGTGGTAGTCGCCGCGGGTAGGCAAGTACTGCGGCCAGCCGGGGCGCAATTGGGCGTCGAGGAAGATCAGCGACGAACGCCATTCGCCGACCGCTTGGCCCGCCGCGGTCGCTGTGAGGCGCAGCGCATAGAGCTGGCCGGGGCTCAGGCCCGCCGTATCCCACGTACCGAGCCGACCGCCCAGCACCTCGAGTTGCCCCTGGTTCTCGAGCTCGATGCCCGCGCGCGACCATGTGCTCGGCTTCCAGCCCACCCCATATTCGAGGCGGTAAACCCGGCCGGGACCGAAGACCGTACCCGCGATCGCCACCTGGGTGCCCGCCCGTAACACGTCGTTGTCTCGAGGCGCGCTAATCACCACGTTCCGCACGGTGATGGCGGCGGTGTCGAAGGCGGATTGGCCCAGCGTGTCGAAGACCGTCAAGCGAATGGCATAAGCGCCGTCGTTGAGGAGCGCCGTCGAGAAATCCCGCAACAAGTGACCCTCCGCAACCGGTTGGTCGGCGCGATGAAACTCGGTCCAGTTCGTCGGGTAAATGCCCGTGCCGTACTCGAGCGCGTAAGCCGCGAAGTGCTCGCTGCGCGCCGTCCCCTCGAGGTCGATCCGGCCGGACACCACCTCCGGCAAACGGAGTCGAGCGGTGGGGAGTGGCGCCTGGACACGCACCGCCTTGTAGGCGTTGAGTCGGCCCGTGCCGATGTAGCGGTCGACATCGATCCGGTCCACAGCGTTGCGCAACACGTTCTCGAGATCGGTCGGGCTGAACTGCGGGTGGCGCGCCAGGACCAAAGCAGCGGCACCCGTCACCAGCGGCGCCGCCATCGAGGTGCCGCTCAGGTAATCGTAACGATGGTTCGGCACCGTCGAATACACATTCTCGCCCGGCGCGGTGAGGTCGACGTAAGCGCCGTAGTTCGAGAAACCCGCCCGCTGATCTCTCGGGGTGGACGCAGCCACCGCCACAACCCCACCGTAGGCCGCCGGGTAAACGGGTGTGTCCGTGCGCTCATTGCCCGCGGCGGCGACCACCAGGACACCGCGGTCGCGGGCCGCATCCACCGCTTCCGCCAGGGCCAGACTGCGTTCCGAACTGCTCCAACTGGCGTTGACCAGGCGCGCGCCGTTAGCCACCGCGTAACGCAACGCCTCCACCACCCGCGCGATGGTGGCTTCGCCGTGTTCATCGAAGGCCTTGAGGGCCATCAAGCGCGTCTGCCAGCACACCCCGGCCACGCCGATGCCGTTGTTGCCCACCGCGCCCACGATGCCAGCCACGTGGGTGCCGTGGAGTTGATCGTCCATCGGATCGCTGTCGTCGCTGACGAAGTCGTATCCGTGCACGTCGTCGACGTAGCCGTTGCCGTCGTCATCGAGCCCGTTCCCCGCCTCTTCCCCGAGGTTCACCCAGATGTTGGCCTCGAGGTCGGGATGATAGTAGTCGATGCCCGTATCGACGATCGCTACCGGCGCCTCGGTGTCGCCCGTGGTGAGGTGCCACGCCGCCGGACCGCGTATGTCGGCGCCCACCAAGCCCTCTTTCTGACCCGTATTTTCGAGATGCCACTGGCGCGGAAACTCGAAATCGTCGGAAAACACTGCGGGCGCATCCCCGCGGCAAATCCGCAGCCGGTAGTTGGGCTCAGCGTACTGGACCTCGGGTAATTGCCGGTAATACTCGAGGGCGGCCGCCATCTGGCTGCTATCCTCGAGGCGAACGACCGCCAGTTGCGTGGTCCAATCCCCCTGCCCCACCCGCTGAAGCGTCACCGCGCGCTCGGCGAACCGCCGGTAGGCCTGCAGCCTCGGCCCGCCCGACCCCGCCAGCAAGATCCGCTGCCGCGCCGGACCGACCTCGGCTCTGAAGCGCACCAAGAACTCGCCGGCCACATAGTCGGGCGTCCGCGCCACCGGAGCCGCCGTTTCTTCGGCGGCATCGGTCGCTGGCGCCGCTCCCGTGCCATCGGACACCCACCACGCCCAGGCCACGCCGTGAACGCAGGCCAACAACATCCCCAACAAACCCGCAACTCCCCGAACCAGTGCCGCAGGCAGTCGCCCGGCCCGGTCGGGGACAAGCTCGACAGGGGAATGACGATCGCTTGCCGCTCGCACGTCGCGTCGGAATCTACGGCGCAAAGGAGCAGACGCAATGCCAAAGGCCGCAACCAAACGCCGCAGTCATACCTTGGCGTCTGCGATCTCGTAGGGCGGGAGAGCCGTTGGCTCGGCTGTTGAAGCTCGCACACCCATCCGCTGCGCTTCTACAGTTGCGGCCGTGCGGCCGCCACGGTCTTTTCACTTGGAGCGGTGCTTGACGAGCGCGCGGAAAGGGGTTTGGGGATCGTGCTGGCAGCGCTCTTGGAGTTCGGGCCAGGAAGGCTCGGGGTGTAGGTCCGCTTTAAGGGCCACCAGGCCTAGCCGCTGGGCCTTTTGCTGCGGGGTCCAGCCGATCCATTCTTCCCGGTCGGCCAACTTCCAGGTCGCCGGCCCCCAATCGAGCAGAGCCACCCATTGGCCGTTGGATTCGACCGCCTGAAGCAACCGGCGTCCCTGAGGCACGTCGCCCAGGTAGTGTTGGTGATCGAGCAGTTGGCCCGCCCGCTGATATTCGTGGGCTTCGAGTGCTCGGACCGTGAGCTCTTTGAGAACCGATGCGGACGGATCGGCGGTGAAAACTCCGGGGTTGGGTTTGGTGTCTGTCGAGTTCATCTCGCCCCTACTACGACTCAAACCTGCTCGAATGGCAAGCACTTTCTCCAACCTCAACAACCCCAACCCTCCAAGAATCTAAATGAGGTTACCGGCCGTGCGGCCGCCTGAGACAAGCTCTTTCGCTTGACAAACCAGGTGGGAGTGCTATGCGAGCCTCATGAGTCAGAGACTCATGAAAGCACTCGAGTCCTTCTCCCCCGGGGCCGTCCGAACT
>VHCO01000354.1 GCA_016871715.1 Verrucomicrobiota bacterium | reverse complement strand
GCCGCAACGGTACGGCACCGAGGTTCGTGCCCGGCTGTCCGAGCGCACCGCCTCATGACGAGAATGTCAAAAGTACATGTTTGACCCCATTGCCTTTATTGGGCACGCACCCTCACCATACCTCGGCGAGGGCCATGCTCGACCGCATCCGGCGTGGTGACGACACGGGTTTCACTTCCGCCCCCGCCCTCGCCGAGACGTTCTCGGTCTTGTCCCGGATGCCCACCAAACCGAGGCTCGAGCCGCAGGACGTGCTGGATCTTCTGGAGCGCAACATCATTCCCCATTTCGTCGTCGTGGCGCTGGATGCCCAGGACTACCCCCAGGCAATCCGCGATCTAGTGGCTCTGGATTTGGGCGGGGGACGGATCTACGACTTGCTGCACCTGCGGGTGGCAGCCAAACTGATGCCGGACCACATCTACACGTTCAACGAACAGGAGTGGAGGGCGCTTTCGCGCACTCTGATGAATGCACACGCAGCCAGCGGTTGAGTCTGTCTTCAACGGCAGCCCTCGAGGTTGCGAATCGTGTGCGCGAGTGCCGGGCGAGTCGGTCGCGCCGGCGGTGGCGGGATTCGAGCGGTGGAAGGGTTGTCCCGCGGAAGGGGGTGCGAGCGGCGCCGTCCTCGAGCAGCTTGACCAGGATCTGGCCCCGCTCGAGATCGGTGAAGTCCGAGGTCGGAAACTCCTGGCGGAATTCGTTGGCCAGTAGGTCGGCGTCGGCGTGGCCACACGAAACGCGATCAGCGTGCCGGCATTGCCGAACACCGCCTTCCGAATCTCGAGCGGGAGCTGGTCGACGTACTGATGGGAAAGGGCCAGGCTGAGCCGGTACTTCCTGGCCTCGGCCAAGATCGAGACGAAGCTGTCGGCGGTGAAGTTGTGGAATTCATCGATGACCAGGGCGAAGTCGAGGCGGCGCCCCTCCGGCGTGTCGGTCCGGGACATCGCCGCCAACTGGAACTGGGTGACGAGGAGTGAGCCGAGCAGACCAGGTGGCGATCGTCCCGCCGAACCCGAGCCAGCAGGTTGAGGGCGATGGGGAACTCGAGGTCGGCGGGGTTGGAATAGACCAGATCGTCGGCACGGGCGGGTGGAAAGTGGTCGAGGAGTTCGTCGGCGAGATCGCCATGGGGATCGAGCAGGGCGAGCCCGTTTCCGGCGCGGAGATGTTGCAGGACGGAATTGCGCAGGAGGGTGGTTTTTCCCGAGCCGGTTTTGCCGATGAGGTACGTGTGGTGGCGGGCATCCTCGGGATGGATGCCGAACGGTGTTTCCGAGCCCCACTCGGAGCGCGTGCCGATGTGGATGAAGGATGGGTTCATGCGCCAGAGTCAGCTTCGACTCCTGGGCCGATGGGCACCGGATGTCGAGACAGTGCGACCAAAGGCTGAACCGGCATGCGGTTTTGGATCGAGCCGGCGAGGTAATCGAAGCTGGCTGCGGAGCTTGAGCGGTCGGAGGTCGGGGCAGGGAGGCAGCAGCCGACAGTGTATGCTCTTAGCATAGGCGGCCGTGTGTCGTGGATTGGCGAGATGTAGGCGCGGGCTGGACTCCTGTCGCCGCGAGGGGTCGTGCTCGGGCGGCGGCGGGCTGCGACTGAGGCTGGTTCGTCAGCCGGCAACCCGGCAGATCGCGGCGACCGCTTCGAAACGGTTAAACATGCTCCCGCGGGAGCGGCGACCATGCTGTGGTCGCGCGTGGGTCCCCGTGTTCTCCGCCGGCTCACGGAGCGGGCTCGATAGCTGAAATCTCTTGGATCAGGAACGGAAGGTTGGGGGCGGTGAAGCTGAGTTCGGGCGCGGGCACTCGGTTGTGCCTCAGGTCGGGCGGTACGTGTTTGTGGTGAGGATGAGTACCTGCCAGGGTCGGGTCAAGAGGATGTGGCTGCGAGTCATACCAGAAGAGCTTCTCGTTTCCCTGCCACACTTCGTAACTGTAGCCAACGATCCGTAGCGGGCCGCATCCCACGTCAGACGTTCGTAAGCCACCAGCCGGTATCCGCTGCGGTGAAGCAGTTCACCGGTCAACTCGGCGAGGAAACGCCCGCGCCGCTCGATCGAGAGCCTCGAGCTGGCCAGCGCAGCATCCTGCGACTGAAGAGTGTAAATGAACCGCTCGTAATCACGCAGGGATTGGAATGGACTCATGGCGGGCGGCCTTCTCGATCATCGCTGCGGTAGTGTGACCTTGGGCGCGCAGCGCCTTCACGCCGGTCCGATACTGCCCCTGCCGCTGCTGCAGCAATTCGAAGGCACTCGCCCAGGCAGTCCAGTCCCGCACCCAGGTGTCGTCCGAGGGCTCGTCACCAGCGGCATACGCCTCGTAGAAGGTCTCGGACAGGACTCCGTACTTGCGTTCGTATCCACGCACTTCGTCCTCGAGCGCGTAGATGTCTTGCAGCAAATCGTCAAGTGTCATACGGACAAAATCGCAAGAAACGTAGACTACTGACGAGCGGAAGCGGAGGCAAGCCGCGAAGCAGCAACGCAGCAACTGAGCAACTGCGACACTGGCGCTGGACGCGATGGAGGCCATGAACCGGTAGGGCGCGACTGCTGGGCGCGCCGAACGAGGCAGTTCACCGAGCCCGAGCGGCCCGCCCGGCGGTCCGGCCCTGCCTGGAGGCTCCTGCGAGAATCGGTAGAGCGCGGTGTCCCCACCGCGCCGGACGACGACTGTCACGGGGGATTGTGCTCGGCGGCGGCCTGGGGACAGGCCGCCCTACCTTTCATGCGACGTGATGGCCCAGGATGGGATGGGTGGTTCATGGAAAACAGTGTTGTGTGGTTTGGGGTTTGCGGTGTGCGTGAGCTTGGAGTCGATGCCGCGCAGCGAACGCAGTGTGCGCAGCCTGCCGGCGCGGTCGCGTCGGTGGTCGGTGAGACCGCCGCGAATGAGGTTTTCGCCGACACGGTTGAACACGGTCCACAGGTCGTTGGATTCGCAGGGATTTTGCATTTGCTCGGCGCGCCGGAAGCGGATGAGGTGTTTCTGGAACCCGAACCGTGTCGCCGTGCGGACGCGTTGTTGTTCGACGTCGACGGGAAGCCAGTTCCTGGCGCGCAGTCCGGCGACGATTTCGGTTGTGGGAACGAACGTGTATCGCGAACTGAGGCCGGTCATCGGCCCATTCGCGAAGATGCTGGGGGCGGCGGTTTTGAGTTGGTCGTCGCTGAGGGCGTCGGCCTTGAAGTTCGTGGTGGCGGTGTTGAGGATCACTTCAGGCTCCATTTCGTGCCGCTGTCCGGGTTGGCCGGTGCCGCGGGGGTGGGTTGGGTGGAGTCGGACGCGGCGCGGCGCAGGTCTCCGACTCCAAATTGGCTCGAGCAAACGTCCGTTGGCGGACGGCTGAGCACTGTGGTCTGGGTTGGCCGGAGGGACGACCGGCGACCGCTGCGGAGCGCTGGCCAGGCTGTGAAGGTGCTTCCGGAATCTTAGCGTATCATATCATGAAGCCGGGGCGGCGGGCCAGAGGAGGAAGACGGCACCGGTCGCGCGGGGCGCCGGACAAGCGTAGGAGACTACGGCGCGTTCCGGGTCGCGATAGATAAGCACGCGCATGGGTGTGAGCCGACAACGCGAGGCCTATTCGAGCAGGCTTTGGAGGCGCTGAAGCGGGACAGCCAGAGGATCTGGAGAGGAAGCGGTCACGGGCGGTGAGGACAATCCTGGACTGACAAGGGGGTTGACAGCCTGCGGTTTCTCTCACCTTAGACTCGATACAGTGCGCACGGCAGCAGTCGCTGCGCCGGAGGCTTGAGTGCTCTGCGGAATCGTGATAGAAGGCCGCAAGTACAGTGGGAATGGACAGACATCGCACCACGATACCGCCTGGCTGGGATGTGGGCTGTGAACAGCCGGCGGGTGGTGTAGATCGAGAGAAGACCCGAGCTATGGACAGGCAAACGCATGATCTGGCGTGCGAGTGCGGGGATCCGGGCGTCTCGGAGTCCGCGCCTGGCAGCACGGCGTGGCGTGGCAGTCGGGCTGTGCAGCCACCCTCCCGCCCTGGTCTGCTGGGATCGCTCGACCGGTACGAACTGCTGAGCTGCGTGGGTGAGGGCGGGATGGGGATTGTGTTTCGGGCGCGCGATCCCAAGTCGGGTGAAACTGTGGCGGTAAAACTGCTGAGGCCCAGCCTGACCGGGGACCGGCGGGCGGTCGCCTACTTCCTCAAGGAGGGGCGGCATCTGCAGCGGCTCAACCACCCGCACATCCTGCCGGTGCTCGAGTGCAGCGAAACGGCGGATGGGGCGTGGTTGGTGATGCCGCTCATGGAGGGCGGGAGCTTGGCAGGCCGGATCGTGGCGGGGCAGGCACTCGAGACGGGCACGGTTTTTCGGGTTGTCCGCCAAGTGGCGGAGGCGCTTGCCTACGCCCATCGCCGTAGCATCATCCATCGGGACGTCAAACCATCGAATATCCTCTTCGATGACCAGGGGCGGGTTTTTCTGGGCGACTTCGGCCTCGCCCAGTCGCTTTGGAACGATGAGTTGGTCGATGTGGCCTCGCGGGCCCCGGAGGGCACAGCCCACTACCTCTCGCCGGGCTTGGCGCGGGGGGACGCCGAAGACACACGGGGGGACATTTACGCCTTCGGCGCTCTGCTCTACGAGATGTTGACGGGGCGACCGCCGTATGCCGGGCGCGATCGGGGCGAAGTCTTGAAGAAGATCGCCAGCGGTCCGCCGCGCGCGATCCTGCAACTGAACCCGAAAGCGGACCGTGCGTTGGCCGGCATCGCCGAGGGCGCCATGGCCCGAGAACTGAAAGACCGATATGCCCACGTCGGGTACATCGTTGAGGACCTTGAACGTGTGGAATCCGGTCGGGCGCCCGTGGGGCCGAGGGAAGGCTTATTCCGCGTGGTCGCAGACAACCTTGCGCCTCGCACGGTGTGGAGGGCCGTCACGAGGACTCCAAGCCGGCGGCTTCTGAGCTTGGGTGCAGCAGGTGCGTTGGCCCTCGCGGTCGCAGCGTTTGCGGCGTGGCGATTGGCTCACCCGCGGGCACCTTCACTCCGGGTGGTGCGGGAGATCGCGTTGCCGGGCATCCTCGACTGGCGCGCGGCAAAGATCGGTTTTTGGCGCTCGCTCGAGCAGCCCAGTTTTGTCGTGCCTGACCGGAAGCGGGTGGTTTATGCCTCAGCCGATGGCTTGCAGGTTGCGGAGCTGCGGCTGCCCGAACGCCTCGAGGTGGGGGGACTGGATCTGCTACACGACTTCGACGGTGATGGCCTGAGCGAAACGGTGCTGGGCTTCATCCTAGGCCGCGAGTTGCGTGTGTCGGTCTTCAACCCCAACCTATACGAAACCCGGCGTTTTACTGCCCAGGGTCACGAGTTGACCGGCGAGGACCCCAGAGAAGTGCCCAGTGGAATGTGGGCGGTGGCAGTTGCGGACCTCGAGGGGGATGGAAAACAGGAGCTCTTCGCAGCGGTTTCGTCGTCGTATCCGCCTTCGCCGCGTGGCCTGCTGTGCTTCGACTACGATACCCAGGCGTTACGCTGGCAACACTTGACCGGGCCGTACGTGATTGCGGTCCAGCCCTTTGACCTGGACGGCGACGGCGTGCAGGAAGTCGTTGCCGGCACCGACGCGGCCTTCAACAAGAATACCGCGCCGGATGGCTCCGACGATTCCCACAGCTACGTTTACGCTTTCAAGGCCGACGGCACGGTCCACTGGCGGGTGCCCTTGGGCGATGTCTTCACCCAGACCCGGCCGCTCCTGGCGGATGTCGAGGGGGACGGGCGTCCGAAGCTCTTTGTCTGTCTGACGGCCGCGGGCGACCAACGTGAGCGCGAAAAGCAGCCCGTGGTAGCCGCGGTGGTACGCCTCGACAGGGAAGGGAAGGTCACCGCCCGTAGGGACTTTGGCGCGAGCCTGTGGGGCGCGACGGCTGCCGATCTGGATGAGGACGGCCGAGAGGAGCTGTTGGCAACCGACTGGGAAGGAAACCTGCACTGGCTCGACGGTGCCTTGAACCTCGTGCGGTCCGTGAATCTGCTCACCAACGCGTACACCCGTGTCGAGCTGCGCATCGTCGGCGTGGCGGACGTGGACGGCGCCCCCGGACGGGAGATCGCTCTGATCGGCTCGCAGCATGAGCTGGCAACCGAGCTCCGGCCGGCCGTGCGCGACCAACCGCCGGTCATGCACACTCAGCATCAGAACCTGATCGTTGTGGCCAACGCCCGTCTCGAGGCTGTGGCGCGTTACCTCGTTGCGCCGAGGTGGACCGACTCGCCGGGCTTCAAGGTCCACCTGGCGCAACTGGGTTCGAGTCAACGCACCGCCCTAGTCCTGTTCACCCACAAGGCGACCGTCCTCGAACTCCGGCGGTGACAAAGCGGGTGTCCCGAGAGCCGGTGACGGGCGGGAAAAGGGGCGATTTGGGATTTTCATCGGCGTTAGTCATGGGCGCAAAAGTGGAAGAAAGGCAACGGGGTCACACATTCACAGTTGACATGTGATCGGAGTGGCTAGGGGCTGGAGACATGGCGCGGCGCTCCCGGATTCATGTTCCTGACGGTTGGTACCACGTGCTGGGGCGGAGGAACGGCGGAGAGGCGCGCGAGTCGAAGGATGAGCGTTCCAGTGAATGCGAATGGCAAGTAAACTGCTAATTCTGCCTCTTCACCTGATTCCGTCCGCGCGGGGTCAGAAGGTGGAGGCGCAACCGGTGGATCGG
>VHCO01000353.1 GCA_016871715.1 Verrucomicrobiota bacterium | reverse complement strand
GCGTGCCCCTTGCGGGCACCGGGCGAGCCCTGCGGACGAGAGCGCCGCTCGCCTCCGCTCCGTTGGGACAGAGTGAACCCCCCGTGGGGAGTCGGTTGTTGTTTTTGACATGGCGTGGCGTGAGGCCGTCCTCAAGACCAGCAGAAGCTCTCCAACCTCAACAACGCGCCGCCCGCCGCTGAGGACTACCGCCTGGCCCTGGGCCGCGGCGTAGGTAATCGTATGTCTGTCGGCCCGGCCCGGCTCGGGTCCGTGGCGAGCAGGCGTTGGGCGGCCTCCAGTTGCACCGTGAGCGTCACGAGTGAGTGGCCAAGGCTGTCGTGGAGGTCGCGGGCGAGGCGTTCGCGCTCTTGCAGCACGGCCAGTTCGGCGTCGCGCTGGCGGGCCAGTTCCAGTTCACGTTTCGCCGCTTCCAGCTCGAGGATCAGTCTGCCGCGTTCATTGCTCGTCTGGATGACGCGCCCCACAAAGAGCAAAAAGACAAGCCCCGGCGTGACCTGCATCAGAAAGGCGATCCAACGTCCGCCCCCCCACGACGCAAGCGCATTCCAGCCGAACTGGTTGAGCAACCACGCCGCGACAATCGCCAAGGCGGCCGGCACGGATACGCGAAATGGGCAAGCGGAGAGCTGGCCGACATAGGCAATCAACGTCCATCCAAAAGCGCTTTCGATTCGGCATTCGGCAAGCACGACCGCCACACTGGCTCCCAGGTACAGCATCCACCAGCGCAGGGCCGGCCAGTCCGGACTCCGCGGGTCGCTGATCTTGCCCAGCACATTCCGAAACCATTGCCAAGCCGGCGATCTTTCCGCGAGACTGGGAATCGCGAAGAAGCCGACGTACAGCAGAAACTGAACGGCCACCAGACCGGCCAGGATGGAACCGCGCCCCTCTGGATTCCCAACCCGGCGCAGGTGCGACTAAAGGGTGAATGCCAGCATCCCCAGGAACACGACATGGAAGAACAGAAGGAATCCGCAGAACTGCCCTCCCGGCAGCGGGAATTGCCGGCCTGCGTGCGAGCTGGACTGCGCGCTCATGAGTATCTTCCGGGACGACGGCTGCAACGCAGGGCGGGCGGCACGGCGCCGGCCCGCCGGGCTGGACGCAGATTGCCGCCGCCGCCTGCCGCGCGCAGCCATTCGTCGGTGCAGGGTGTCAGAAGTGTCGCTGGCGCGCCACGCCTTTCCATGCCGTGCTCAACGGCTTCCTGGATTTCGGAAAGGGACGCCCCACTCCGGACGGCCTGGTTGACGTGCCATGCCCGTTCCGTTTCGCACCCGAGCCGGGATGCGATCTCCAGCTCACTCAGGCGGCGACGCGCTTGTTGCTCGAGCCGTTCGGTTTTGTGAAACGTGTTCCCGGCACTCGGAACCCGGTTCATTCCCGCGCAACGCGCATTCATGGCGTCCCCAGCCTGGCGCGAAGTTCCTGGTCGTTTGGATGGAGCGCGGCGCCGCGTTGCCAGACTTCGCGAGCTTCGGCGGCATGGCCGTATTTCTCGTATTCCTTGCCCAACCACACGTAGGTCTGGGCGAACTGCGGCTGCGGCGCCTGCGCCTCCTGCTGTTCCACCAGCGTGACAAAATGCTGCATGACTTCGGTGCCGCGGTTCATTTGCGTGGGCCAGTACGACATGGCCACGGCCTTGGTGAAACGCGCCTCCCAGTTGTTCGCGTCCAAGTTCAACGCCGCGTCAAAGACCTGGTCGGCCTTCATCGCGAGGATGCCCTGCTCGCGCACGTCCTGAATCATGCCGCACTTCTGGAGGTAGGCCTGGCCCAGCGCGGCGGGGAACTCGGCCGCCCCGGGGTTGCTGGCGGTGCGCTGCTCCAGCTCGCCGATCGCCTGATCCAGCTTGCCCGCCTCGCGCAGGTGTTTCCACGCGGCCTCCTTCTGCGCGTGGCTGGCCTGCCGCGACACGAGGCTCTCGATCGCCTGGTTGAAGGTGAGCTGCGTCACGCGCCCGGGATCCGCCAGGGCTGAGGGCGCGACGCCGGCTTGGGACGGGCTTGTCGGGCCTGCCGAACGGGCGGGCGCTGCAACGGAGCGTGCCGACGGCAGGCGGCGCTTTGCCGTCGCCTGCGCGTCGGTTTGAAGCGGCCCGGCGATTGTGTCCGCTGTTGCGTCCGCCGCGGTTTCCGAGTTGATCCGGGTGGCGGGCGGCTCACGGTGCCCTTTCATCAGAAAGGCCGCGCCGCAGACCGCGCCGAGTCCGACCACCACCACTGTTGCCATCGTCGTTTTCTTCATCGTTGTCCTGTTCTCGTTTTGCCGCCGCCGGAGCGGCGCTGGTTTTTGAGTTCCTGCTCGGCGGCCAGCCCTCCGGCTGGTGCCAGCAAGCGCGCCCAGTCTGCCCCAGTTCACCGCGGCGCAAACAGACCCCGAAGTCACGATTTGAGTAGGCCAATGGTCATGGTCTGAGCTGGGAAGTCTGACTGACCGCTCACCGACGCCGTGTTATTGGCGCAGGAATTGTCTTCGGGCGGGCAGGGACTGTAGGAGGGTGAGAGGTTTTCCGTTCGTCATCGTGACTCAACGTTTCAGCCCGGAAGTCCGCAATCGCTCAGAGGTCTGGCCAAGCGAGGCACGGATCGGTGAAGCTGTTGCCGACCGCGAAACTCGGATGACCTTCAGCGCAACCCGTGCTGAAAGGAGCGACATTTTAACTCACGCTGAAATCCTTCTTGAGCTTCGCCAGCACGGCGTTGAGTTTGTCGGCGGCTTTCGGAGCGGGGCGCTCCTTGCCGTCGCCGGCCTCAAGGCGGAGATGGAACCGGATCGGCACCCCTGTCTGCGCCTTGATTTCCAAGAGGTCGGGCGCCAGTTCGGCCAGGTCTTGAAGCTGGGCGGGTTCCAACTCGGTAGAGCCGATCAGCAGCTTGGCAGTGGCGTCATAAAGCGCCAGACCGCCGGTAGCGGGCGTCGGCTGTTGCGCGGGAAGCTTGAGCTTCACCGTCTGCGCTGCCGGGAAGTCGCACGGCCATGCGCCTGAGCCGTCCGTCAGTTCAACGAAGCGGGCGCTCAAACCCGCTTGAATCACGTCGTGCACGGTCTTCCACGGGAGCGTTGCGCCTTGCTTCTGCGAAAGGGCGCTGGCAATGGACAACGCGGTTGTCGCGCCATCTTTCCATGCGGTCGGCAGATTCGCGGGCAGAATGTCAGCCGGCAAAACGGCGGGCGGTGGCGGACGCAACCGCGCGGCGTCGTTGAGGATGCCGGGCGGAATTGGCTCCGCCAGCAGGCTGGCCGGACCGGACAGAAGCCAGAGTTGGGCGGCTTGAACGGCCTGCGTGACGGCAGCGGCCACGGCGTCAGGTGATGCCTTGGGGATTTGGACCGGCTCGTTGTATCCGCCCTTGTCCACCTGAACAATTTTCGAGCCGCTGAAATAATCGGCGACAGTCTTGGCGGTGATTTCCTCGCCGGCCCAAAGGGACGGGAGTGCGTTGGGCGAAAGCAGCCCTGGGGCGATTTCGCTCAACTCGGCTGCCTGCGGCAAAACCAGTTCGAGCGCCGGATCGGCGAGGGCCGCGTCATCCGGTTTCGAGCGCCACCACGTTCGGAAGGTGCGATTCGGGCGGGTGAGCCGGAGTACGAACGTGCCCTCCGCGCAACCCTCGACCAGTGTCGAGACGATGGCCTCGGCCTTGAGCATCTTGGGCAGGTGCGGCATCTGCGCGAACGCGCCGGCCAGGTCTTTGACGCGCCGGCTCGTCTCGGCCTCGCGCCAAAGGTTATAGGGGCCATTGGGCAGGAGCGCCTCGGCACTGACGGCCGTGTCCTGCACGCGCGAGCTTTGGTCTTCCTTGATGGTCAGGAAATGCGGTTCCTCGCTGACCGTGATTTTGAACCCCTGCGCCGCGTTCTTATCCGACACCGTGCAAACGATGCACCACGCCTGCTTGATGGCGTCCGGGATTTTGCCCTTCGACTTCTCAATGTTGATTAGGAGCGTGTGGAGGCGCGCCACGTCCACGCTGCCCTTCTTGTTCTTCTGCTGTTCGTCCAGGTCGAGCCGCACTTGTTCCCAAGCGAGGTATTCGCGAATGCGATTGTGCGCGAGTTCCAACCCGTCCTTCGAAGGCGTGAGGAGAATGACCGCGTTGCGGAAGACGCGCGGCTTGTCTGCGCCGGTGGTTTCGTCGAGGTAACGCTTCGCCTCGGGACTGGGCTTGCCGAATTCGCTGGCCGCGCCCGGCCCAAGCACCGCGTAATGGAACGCGCCATCGTCTTCGATGTCTTTCGGCTTGGCGGGCAGCGTGTGAACTTTGATGCCGAGAGCGGAAGCGCCGGACGTGAGCGCCTTCACCTTGGCAATCTCGTCGAGCAAGCGGGCCTTCACTACGTCGTCGGAAATCTCCTTCGACGCGGCGGCGTGCATCTGCGCGAGATTGGGCCGGTTGCCAAGCTTCCAAGCCGCCGGCAACTGCCCGGTGGACGCCGGGCCGGTGTGCGCGTCGTCGAGCCAATGGCTGCAAACCGCCCAGCGGGTGAGCGCCTTCTCCAGTTCAATCTTGTCCGGGCGCGTCGGGCCGAGCAGCACCGAGAGGTCGCGCGTTTTCGCGTTGCGGCCCTGTGGCTGTGAATGGAGGAACGTGGCCATGACCGCCTGCTCCATCTCCCGGCACTTCAACCCGACGGACTCCTGCTGAATCTGCCGTGCGCGGTCCAATTCGCCGACGAGGATCCCGGTCCACGCCTGCCGGCCTCCGCCCTCGCCTTCGGACTCGGCGTAGGTGACAAGTTCGCCCGCCGCTTCAGACAGGCCGTCTTTGTTGGCCGCGTTCAGGAATACGCCGGGGCCAATGAGCGGGCACGCATCCCATTTGACTGCGTCTCGCAAGGCCAGCGCGAACGTGCGCAACACGCCGCGCGTGCGCTGGAAGCCCGATATGCTCGTCCATTTCGAGTAGAACACTTCCGTCAGTTCCGGGTGAAACGGGAAGCTGCGGAGAAAGCGTTCTTCCTCGGCGGCGCCTTGCTTGGCCGTCTGCTCGTCCAGCGCGGCGATGCCTTTGAGCGCGGCGACGACGTGTTGCCGGAACGCATCGCGGTTCTCGATGGATTTGGGCGTGAAGAAACGGCGGCGCAAGACTTCCGCCACGTCCTCTTTGACAACCGGCTCGACGACCGCCTCACGGGTCCGGCCAAAGATGTCGTAGTATTCGTCCCGCAGTTCGCGGCCCAGTTTGTCATCCTTCTTTGGGTCGCTGGCGAGCAGCGAGGCGACGATGCAGCAGCGGTCGGTCTTGGTCGCGGCCTGCGTCAGGTATTGGAAGAAATTCCGCAAGCGCCCGCGCCAGGTTTCGTCCGCGCTGACCTTCCCGTGCGCATACATCAGGACTTCATCAATCAGGATGAGCGTGGCGAGTCCATCCTTGGCCGGCAGTGCCAGCAACTCCGTCAGCAGGTTCGTCGCGGGCGCGCTGTCGCGTTCCTCGGCCTTGCCGTCCGGGTGTAGCACCTTGAGGCCGGCGTCGCCCGCCAGTTGGTAGGCCAGCGCGCTCCAGGGCATTTTGAGGCGGCGCTTTTCGCCGTCCGGGCTGAGAACATCCGCGCCGCTCTCCGTGTCGAAACTGTCGAAGCACAGCGCGGCCACGCGCGCTTTCGGCGGCTGCTGTCCGATGGCCTGCTCGAACTCCTGCACCGATGCCAAATCTGGCAACTTGTCCGGGTCAAAGACCAGATGGCGGAGCGTGATGAGCGTATGCGTTTTGCCGCCGCCGTAGGTGAGCGCCAACTGCCGCACGGCCTTGTCGTTCTGGCCCGCAAGGCGCAAGACCACCTCGCGCACCAGTTCGCGCAGATTGTAGGTCGGGTAGGTGAGGGCGAAGAAATTCTCCGGCTTCTCATAGACGGGGCGCTGGCCCGTCTGCATCACGACCTCGTAAAGGTCGGCAGCGAACTGCTGCAAGGAGAGTTCGCCCGACGCGAGGTCGGGCCGCAGCGTCACCACTTCATGCCACGGTTTCCAGGGTAGTTTGGGCATAGATTAGTCCTCTGTGAACCAGTTCGTAAGAATCTGACACAGCTTGAGAAATGCGGGGTCAGTGCAAGAGGTGAAATCCACCGTCTCAGCTAGCTGTCTGTAAATCGCCGAAGATCGGGGTTTGTGAACCTGAGACAGTGCTGCTTCCATCGCCTCCTTGGGGCGATGCGGTTTGGTCTCTCCAGCGCGAAGATACTCCTGTTCCGTGGCCCACTCCCAGAGGCTGGGCCTGCGGCCAGTCCAACCCAGGGCGCTCTCGACCTCAGGCACGCGGCTCCAAACCCAGATTTCGATTTCCGGGTCAATAACGACGGCAGCGGCGCGGTTGCCCCAGCCGTTGGCGGACAGGTGCTGCTCGATTTCTTGCTCAAGGTCGGTTCGAGGTTGCTGCTCCACCAGCGCACCGCCTCCCTCCCTGTCCATGAGGACGAGGGCGTGCGCGTGCGTGCGATGAAACGGGCGGAGAAATTCGTGGGCGTGGCGCCAGATTCCGCTGGCCCGTTCCGGGTGGGTGTGAAAGTCGGCGGAGATGTGGCGGATGCCGACGGCACGGTGTTGGGTCAAGATGCCCCTGACGGCGTTTTGGTCATTCTTCCCCTCGGTCAGCACCACCAAATCTTTGGTGAATCCCGCGCCGTTCATCCGAGAACCCCTCCCGCAAAAAGAGTGCCCAAGCTGGTTTCCCCTTTCCAATCGCGCAGGGCGGGATGCTCGCTGC
>VHCO01000352.1 GCA_016871715.1 Verrucomicrobiota bacterium | reverse complement strand
GTCGTGTAAGCGACCGGGTTGTCGAAGGCCGCTTGGTAGACGGTGCGGTGCAGAAGGTCCCAGGCCTGCTCCGCGGCCTCGTGGCGACCACCGTAAGAACGGCGGGCGAAGTCGCGCAGCCAGGCGGGCAGATCGACCGGCCCGTCGCGCCAGGCCAACTCGAGCAGCAGCTCGTAAACCACCGGGTTGAAATCGAGGCCCTCGTTCACAAAGCCCAGCCCGCGCAATCGGCCGGCCTGGGGATCCTGGCGCGCGGCGAACAAGTCGCGGTTGATACGGTCAAGGGCGCCCCCCAGCCAGACGCGGTTGCCGAAACTCTGGATGTTGCACCAGACCCACGGCTTGCCGCAGAACGCACGGGTCAGGTTCCATACCGGCGTTTTCTCACAGTACAGATCGAGCAGGAGGATCTGCTCGTCCGGCACGGGAGCGAGCACCGCCTCGATGCGTGGTTGGGTCCAGAACTGGCGGGCGTGGTAGAACGGCCAGCCCTGCAGCACCCAGACCGCTTGCGGGTCGGTCTTGGCCAGGCCCTCGTAGATCGACCGCCCGATGGCGCTCAGATAGGCCGGCTCGCCGCTGGGGGGAATCATCTCGATGAAAGTGTCCGCCGCATAGAAGTGGTCCGTGCCCAGCAAGCGCGTCTGTTCTTCGAGGAACGCGGAGGCGACACGGCCAAAGAGGGGATCCAGGGGGTCGAGCAGCAGGGTCTCCCACTCGATCCACTTGATCTTCTGGACCCGTGCCGTCGGGTGCTGGCGCGCGATGGCCGGAGGTAAGTGTCCGGTGAAACCCTGCAGCACCGGCCGCATGCCCAATGCACGCTGACGTTCCACGATGCGCCGGCTCAGCGCTAGGTGGGCATCGATCCAGCTCTGCGGCAGCGGGCCCCCGTGCCCGTCTAGACAGCCCATCCATCCGAACGGCAGGTAGGGCGGTCCGGCCAGGAAGTCCTCGAGGTCTTTCGGGGCAACACCAAAGTGGCGCCCGACCGCCTGCCAGACGGCCTCTTGCCCTGTGACGGACAAGGGAAGGTTGATCCCGTTGAGTGCCATCCAGTCGATCAGCCGCTCCCATTGGGACCAATCGAACCACGGCAAGGAGTATCCGAAGCAACAGTAGTTCAGGAAGTAACGGTGCTGAGCCGTGCTAAGCCGACGCACCTTCGGCTTGACCTCGGGCAACGGTTGAGGCAACTCCAACTGGCTCCCGCCGGTGAACGAGTGATGACATTGGCAATAGTACTTCAAGTACCAGTTCAAACCGGAGGCGAGCGCAACGCCGTTGTTGCCCCGCAAGACCACTTGGCCGTCTCGCGTTTCGATTTCGAACACGTCGTGGTCGCCTTCGGCGGCAATCACTTCGAGCCTGAAGCCGGCCGATTGCCCAGGCAGAAGCCGTTCCAGGAGGCCCTGTGTTGCCGCGATGGTTTCCGCAGTGCCGCTGCCGACACCGGCACTCCCACAGGCTAACACCGGGCAGACCCAACTCAACGCACCGAGAACCAACGGAGTGATCATGACCCGGGCCCCATGGCCCAGCCCCCGCAACCCCGTCCAAGGTCGTTCGCTGCGAGACGATCCGCGAAGCACGGTTCGGGATGGCGGTGGTGGTAGGGGCGTGCCCCGCCAGGCAAGCGCGTGTGACCGAAATGTGACGTTCATGGGAACGTCACGAGGATCGGCTCCCCGAGCCTCGATGCAAGGAGATTCCCTGCCCTGCCGGCGTCGCTCGACTCGTCGTCTTATGCCCAAGTCGCTCCGGCCGCCCGCCCGAGCCTCGGTACCACAGGGCCGCAGGGTCCGGTGCCGGATGCTTCCAAACCTATGCACCAGCATCCCCAGCATCCCCATTTCCGGGAGGATGCACCCAAGGCGCGGCCTCTCAGAGTGTCGCCAGGGGTATCGAGCATCGGCGAAAGCTGCGTCAACATCTTTTTGCCAGCGCATTTATAAGCCATGATCCCGCTGACCAACCCCCGGTTATGCCGCAGGACTGCCTCGTAAGTTGTTGGTAATCAGCATCCCATCCCTATCCCTGGCGAAATGGGGCTTTTCAGCAGAATCAAGGCATCTCAGGCGTGATGTGCAACCCGGGACGCGCTTGCCGTCTCCTTGTCAACAACTTATTGCCAGTGCAGTTGTCAAGACACCAGGACGTGGCCGGAGCGGGGAGGCGCTTCCGGTGCGGCCTCGTCGGTTGGGCGAGCGCGGAAGAGCCGCAACACACGCAGCCTTTGCGCAACACGAAAGAGCGACTCGCTAAACACAATGGCGCAGGAGGACAGGGAGAAGGTCGCCAATCCCACCAGGCCGACCAGGACCAACACGGTGGGGCCGACCCAGCCGCCCGCCACGCCGGCGGCCACCAGGATGAAGGAGAACTCGCTGATCTGGGACAGCGTGAGGCCGGCACTCCAGGCCGTGCGCTCGCTGAACTTCAGTCGCGCCAGAATCCCCATCACGATGGCCAGCTTGCCCAGCAGAACGAACAGGGTGAAGGCCAGAGCCGTGGGCCACAGGGAGTAGGCGGCGCCCAGTTGCATCTTGACGCCCAGCGACACGAAGAAGACGGCAACGAAAAAATTCATGAGCGGATGCACCCGCCGGCGCAGGTCGTGGTTAAACGGGAGCTGGGCCAGGGCGAGGCCGGCGAGGAAGGCGCCCGTTTCCGGGGACAGATGCAGCGCGTGAGCGGCGGCGACCACGAAGAAGCACCAGCACAGACTCCAGACCAGCAGCGTGGCCGGCGCGCGCGCGGCCCAGCCCAGCGGTATGGGGAGCACATAACGCGAGGCCAGCAAGGTGGCCACCACCAACGCCGCCATCCCCCCGAACGCGCTCGCCAGGTTCCGGGTGAGGCCGGCCAGGTCAAGCTGCGCGCCCGGTTTGAAGCCCGCCATGAGCGTCAACAGCACGATCACCCCGAGGTCCTGCAGCAGCAGCACGCCCACGGCCAAAAGGCCGTGCAACGCATTGAACTCGCGCTTCTCTTCCAGCAACTTCACCGCCACCACCGTGCTGCTGAACGTGAAGGCGATGGCCACAAACGCTGCCTCGGCCAGGGCGAGTCCCAACAGCCAAGCGAGCGCGAAACCTCCAGCCGCACTCAACCCCATTTGCCCCAGGCCCACCACCAGCACCGCCCGGCCCATCCCGCGAATCTTGTCGAAGCTCAGCTCGAGCCCCACGAGGAACAGGAGCAGCACGATGCCAACCTCGGAGATGAGCTCCAGCGACCCGCTCAGTTCCACCCAACCCGTGCCGGGCCCGAGAATCAGACCGCCGAACAAGTAAGCGACGATGCTGGGCAGCCTCAGCCAGCGCAGGCAAAACGAGCACACCGCTGCGACGATCAGGATCAGTCCCAGGTTGCGGAGAAAGGCTTCAGCGATCATGTCCAGCGTTCGCAGACAGCATCCGCATCGTGCGGCAGCGGAGCAAGCGAAGGATTCTCGAAGACGCGTCGACGAACGCGGGAACCGCCCGTTGTTGCATCGACCTGCATGGGGTCTTCAGCTCAAGGGCAAGACGGCGAGCCCTTCGTGTTCGTGCCGTCCCACTTGTGGGACGGGACAATCCCAGCGGCGGGGTGCGCAGGGCGTTGCGGGTGCGGGATGCCATCGGGTGCGCTGGGACCTAGCCCGTGTCGGGCAGGCGGCAGCCGAAACACTCCCCGCAGCCCCTCAACCACACAACCTCTTGAGCGGCAACAAGAAGCGACTGATCGCCCACCCGCTCCCTTGGCGTCCGAAAGCCGGTAGGTGCACCCAACTTGGGGGCGTCGTGTTGGATGGCACGCCGGCTGCGAATCGTCCCGTGCGGTCCGAGTAACGGGTACTGAAACCCGAGTGCGTAACCGAGTGTCCAAAGTGCGGCTGACCTCGACATGGAGGACTGCCGCTGGGCGGGCCGAGTTCGAGCGCGGCTGTGACAACGAAAACCAGAGATGAGATGAACGGAACTGAAGCTATGCCTGTACTTGCAAGATTCTACGGGATCGTCATTCGCATGCTATGCGTGCGGCACCTGCCCGCTCGCTTCTCGGCCATCTACGAGAATGCCGAGCTCGTCGTCGAGGTGTCCTCGCTCCGAATCGTCGGCGGCACGGCTCCGACGCGGGTGGCCGAGCTGGTCCTCGAGTGGGCGCGGGTGCACCAACGTGAATTGGTCGAGGCCTGGAACCGCATCCGCCGAGCGGAACCGCCGCCGCCGATCGCCCCCTTGATCTGAACCCGATGGACATTCCCCGCCCCAACGCCGCACGCGACCGTCGCCGACGCCGCCTAGGCTACACCGCCGCCGCGCTGGCGGCCCTCGCCCTGATCACGCTGGGCTTGTCGCGCCTTAAACCCGCGGCGCCAAAGGTAGACCGCGCCACCGTCTACACCGACACCGTGCATCGAGGGCAAATGCTTCGCCAGGTGCGAGGCAACGGCGTGTTGCTGCCCGAGGAAATCCACTGGGTGCCGGCGACCACACCCGGCCGCGTTGAACGGATCTTGGTGCTGCCGGGGGCGCAAGTGCAGGCGGACACCATCCTGGTCGAACTTAGCAATCCGGAGGTCGAACAAGCGGCCTTCGACGCCGAATGGCAGCTCAAGGGCGCCGAAGCCCAACTCGCCAAGCTGAAGGTGCAGCTCGAGAGCGATCGCTTGAGTCAGGAAGCCACGGCCGCCGCCCTGGTGGCCGAGTGCAGCGTGGCCAAGCTGGATGCGGAGGCGGACGCCCAACTGGCGGCGGAGAAACTGGTCGACCGCCTCACGGCGCTACGGTCCAAAACCAAGGCCGAGCAACTGACCACGCGCTGCGAACTCGAGCAGGAGCGACTCCGAATTCTGGGAGACTCACACCAAGCCCAGTTGGCGGTGCAAGAGGCGGAGTTGGCGCGGTTGCGCGCCGTGCTCGAACTCAAGCGCACGCAACTGGAGAAACTCAAGGTCCGTTCGGGCCTGGCTGGCGTGCTCCAGCGGCTCGGCGATCGCGAGCAGCTCCAGATCGGCCAACAACTGGCGGCCGGGGCGAACCTGGCGCGGGTAGCCGACCCGACCCGCCTGAAGGCCGAGATTCGGATCGTCGAGACGCAAGCCAAAGACGTGTCGCACGGGCAACCGGCCAAGATCGACACGCGCAACGGGGTGGTCCCGGGTCACGTCGTGCGGATCGATCCCGCCGTCCAGAACGGCACGGTGACGGTCGACGTGGCGCTAGACGGGCCACTGCCCAAGGGGGCTCGGCCAGATCTGAGTGTCGAGGGGACGATCGAACTCGAACGACTCGACGATGTGCTCTTTGTGGGTCGGCCGGTGCATGGCCAGTCGGACAGCACCGTCGGCCTGTTTCGGTTGGTCAACGGCGGCAAAGAGGCTGTGCGCGTCCCGGTCAAGCTGGGGCGCAGCTCGGTCAACACCGTCGAGGTCGTTTCCGGGCTGAACCTGGGCGACCAAGTCATCTTATCGGACATGTCGCAATGGGATGCGCATGACCGGGTGCGGCTGAATTGAGCGAAGGCAAAAGCCCACTCATGAGTTACCGAGACGGACTCCAAACCAGCAGGGCGCGCACTCCGCTGCGCGCCGCCAAGCGCAGTCGCCACGAGAGGCCGCGGCGCGCAGAGGACTGCGCGCCCTACCGGCATACTCTCGTTTATCCCAAGCTCTTAGTCGTATGAAGACCAACGGCACGTTAATCAAACTGGATGGCATCACCAAAGTGTTCTACACCGACGAGGTCGAGACCCATGCCCTCTCGGGGATTCACCTCGAGATTTGCCAAGGCGAGTACGTCTCGATCGCCGGTCCGTCGGGCTGCGGCAAGTCGACGCTCTTGGCGATTCTCGGCCTGCTCGACACGCCCACCGAAGGCAAGTACTGGCTCAATGGCCAGCCGGTCGAGAGCCTCAGCTTGGCCGAGCGAGCCCGCATTCGGAATCGGGAAGTGGGTTTCATTTTTCAGAGTTTCAACCTGATCGGCGACCTGACGGTATTCGAGAACGTCGAGCTGCCGCTAACCTACCGAGGCCTGAGTGCGGGCGATCGCAAGGCGCGAGTCAACGAAGCCCTCGAGAAGGTGGGGATGTCGCATCGCATGCAGCATTACCCCTCCCAACTGTCCGGAGGCCAACAACAGCGCGTGGCGGTGGCGCGGGCCCTCGGAGGTAAGCCGGCCATTTTGCTGGCGGACGAACCGACCGGGAATCTGGACTCGAAGAACGGCGAGGCGGTGATGGAGTTGCTGCGGGATCTCCATCGCGAAGGGGCCACCATCTGCATGGTCACCCACGACCAGCGCTTCGCCCGGCACGCCGATCGGACGGTGCATTTGTTCGATGGACGGGTGGTCGAGGAAAGCGTCGAGGCCAAGTGAAGCCGCGTGACTCAGCAGGCGTGGCCGCGGACTACGGATCGGCAGGATCGGCATGGACTATGGATCGGCATGGGGGGTAGGGCGCGCAGTCCTCTGCGCGCCGCGGAGTGCGCGCCCTACCAAGGGCGGCGTTGCGGTAGGGCGAGACTCCTGCCGAGCCGCATCTCCGGCCGACGGAACGGCGCACATCGAGGCTAGCCCACCGCGACGGTCATCCTTCGGCGCGCAGCGGAGTGCGCGCCCTACCCGCGAACGCAACCCTGCGATTTGCGGCGCGCAGCGGAGTGCGCGCCCTACCGGCAGACCGAACCCTGCGCTTGGCAGCGCGCAGCGGAGTGCGCGAACTCGCCATGAACCGTCAGCTAGAGGTAGGGCCGG
>VHCO01000351.1 GCA_016871715.1 Verrucomicrobiota bacterium | reverse complement strand
GAGCACAAAACGGGAGAGCACAACCTGGATACATCGAGGACCGAGCAAGAAGATCGGAAGTGAGCTCGTTTGCGGTCACGGCCAATTTGTTTGAAAATCGCTCTGACCTTTTCCATTGCCCACCCCGCCCCTCCCACGCCGTGCGCCCCCCCCCGCCCCCCTCCTCACTCACGGGACAGTACGGGACAAAAAGTCTTCGTGATCGTGCGTTCTGGTGCGCGAAGGCGAAAAGCGGCGAAGTGAACAATCGCCAATGTCCATGCGGGTTTTGAGCACGCCCGTGCAGATTCACGAAACTAATCACTTGGATTCAACTCCCCCCGCCTCCACCAGGCTTCGTTCAGAGGGAGCGCAGCGGAAAGCGAAGCCTGCCCCGGCGTAACGCGCTGTAAGTCAACTGCCGCCGGAGCATTGGTCTCCGCTGCAGGTGGATGGAGCCACTCAGACCCTGGCACCCGCTCCTAAGCGAGGCACGACGCCCCAGTCTATGAAGACACTGTGCGATTCATCGCCGCTTTCAAAAGGCATGGCCAACAAGAGTCACCCCCAACTGAGATCCTCACCTCATGAACCGCCGATTGGCTGCTTGCGATGGGCGTGGACCTTGTGGTAAGCGTGCTTCCGCGTGAGCGGAATACGGCGATGTTCGCTCGACGGTTCAGTTGGCTTCACGAGGTAACGCGGTCGCAAGAAGTGTGGCAAAGTCCAGGTTGGGCCGAGTTATGGAATTTAAGCCATTGATAAACAACGTTGCGCGCGTGGCGGAATGGCAGACGCGCCAGACTTAGGATCTGGTCCCGCAAGGGGTGGAGGTTCGAGTCCTCTCGCGCGCACCACCTGGGTGGCTGAACCGCTTGGCGACCACACGGAGGACGACAACGCCATGGTCAACGCCGCCCCACCGTCGCCAGTGTGCCCCGGGGACATCCTGCTCCGCGATCTCATGGAGCCACTGGGATCGAGCCGGACGGCGCTGGCCAAGACCATCCAACGCCATCGGCGTGACGCACCCTCCACATCAACCAAAGGGCGCCGCCGCCCGTGCGCCCTCACGGCGGGCACCGCGTCGCGGCTCTCCCAGTATTGCGGACAGTCAGGCCACCAGGGGCGTCAAATGCGCCAGGCTCTTGGCGGCCTGTGCCGGCGTGCCGCACTCGACGGAGAAGACGATGTCGCGCGGGCACTTGCGGCGCACGATCTCGACGATCCGTTTCCAGTCTAGCACGCCTTCGCCGCAGGCGCACCCGACGGCCGTGCCGGTGACCTTACCCCGCTCCGCATCGGCCTGGGTCATCGAAATGTCCTTGGCATGCAGGTGGACAAGGCGCTCGGCCACGCGCTCGAGCCAGGCGTAGACATCGTGCCCGCAAAGCAAGGCGTTGCCAGTGTCGAAATTGATCCCGATGGCGGGCGACTTCACCAAGCGATAGATGCGGTCTAGGCCCTCGGGCGTGCGCGAGTACTGGGCGTGGGGTTCGAGGCCAATCTTCACCCCGCGCCGCTCCGCGACGAACGCGGCTTCCTGGAGGGTGTACTTGATGAGCACGAAGTCCTCCTCCTCAGTCGTCCACTTGGCCTTGATCCCTTCGTCGGTGTTGATGACCGGCACGCCGATCTCAGCCGCGACCCGGATGGCCAGTTTGACGTATTCCCCGTGCACATCGGGGCGGCCCAGCGGCCCGTGGGACTGCAACCCCGAGATCTTCAGCCCCGCCCGGTCGCACGCCTCCTTGATTCGGTAAGGATCGTCGAACATCGAGACGGTGTGGAAGTACCCGGCCTCGCTCATGAGCTCTCGGCCAAAGTGGACCATCGGCTCGAAGTGCTTGTAGCCCATTTTCGCTGCCTCGGTAACGGCCCACTCGAACGGTTTGTCCGAGCTGCGTGAGAACTCGGCGTTCAATCCAATGTGTATCTTGGCCATAGTCGTTTCGGTGTTGGTCGAGAGAGCAAGTAGAGCCAGAAAGCCGGGCCCTCGTCAACCGCAGGCGTTGGGCGGGCCTTGGGCGTCAGGGCCGCTCCAACGTCGGATGGGTCGGGTGCGGCTGATGAGACGAAACACTTGGAGGTCTCACCCCCCTGCTGCCGTCCTGCCGTGCGGGCGGCGGGGGGCGGCAGCCGTGCCTGTAGTGTGCGCTGTCCACAGCGCATCGTGGACGGTTATCGTGTCAAGTTCTATAATCCTGTCTTATTAAACGTATCTCCTCCAAGAAACACTTGGAGGTCTCAGAGTCGCCCTGCGGCCGCCCCCCCTGCTGCCGTCGTGCCGTGCGGGCGGCGGGGGGGGCGGCGGCCGTGCCTGTGGTGTGCGCTGTCCACAGCGCATCGGGGACGGTTATCGTGTCAAGTTCTACCATCCTGTTTTATTGAACGTATCTCGCTTGGGACGGCCGTCCATTGACGCTTCAAGCGGGGTTCATTAAGTTCTGCCATCAGTGAGCACAGACGGCCCAAGCCGAGAAGTGTTGCGCCCGCCGCGGGGAAATGCCCGCGTGCTGGATGGACCTAGGGCACGTGCCGCGTGGTTGGCGCCGGTTGTGGTGCTCCCGCTCCTGGCCGTGGGGCAGACACTGGACCTCCACGACGCAGTGCGGTCGGTGGCGCGACTCACCGACACCACCGTCACGCTGACCGGGCGGTCGGAACTGCGCGTCACGGGCGCGGACGATCCGCTGCCGGGGTGCGTCGTGCATCTGAATTCGCCGGATGCCTGGCTGGTGCTGTCGGGCCTGCGGCCGTCGCAGGCGGTGGCGTTGCTCGGGCGGGTGCGCGTGGACGGCGCAGCGGCGGAGCGGGACGTGAACACGCGGGTGGTGCAGTTTGCGTCGGGCGCGGTGGTCATTCCGCACGCGCCGGATTTGGCGCCGCTCGAGGTGTTCGCCCACCGTTACTTCACCGGCCCGTCGAAGCGGTTGGCCCAGTTTGTGCCCTACGACAACGCCCTGCTGGGCGCGCGGGCGGGGGCCATTAGCTCGTTCAAGTTGAAGCGCGGTTACATGGCCACGTTTGCGCAGCAGGAGAACGGCACGGGTCCCAGCCGCAATTATGTGGCGCAGGACGGCGACCTCGATGTGAGCTGGTTGTCGGGGACGTTCGAGACGAACGTCCATTACGTGCGCGTCTTCCCCTGGCGCTGGACGAGCAAGAAGGGCATTGCGGGCAACATCGAGTCCGGCCTGAACGTCTCCTGGCTCTACAATTGGAGTCTCAACCGCAATTCGCCTCTTGACTGGGAATACGTCCCCATTCGGCAGGTGCGCTGGTGGCCGTCCCTGAACCAGGACTGGAGAGAGCGCGGCGCCACGCACCTGCTCGGCTACAATGAACCGGACCGCCCTGACCAGGCGAACATCGAGGTTGGCGACGCCATCGGGTCGTGGCCTGACCTGCTCTGGCCCGGCTTGCGCGTGGGGGCGCCGGGGGTGTCCGACGGCGGCTTGAGTTGGCTTTACGGTTTCATGGCGCAGGCCGACGCCGCGGGGCTGCGCGTGGATTTCGTGCCGGTTCATTACTACCGCTGCCACGGCAACGCCGGCAGCGCCGCGGGCACGGCCAACCAGTTTTTCAATTTCCTCAAGGGCGTTTACGACGAGGTGAAACGCCCGCTCTGGGTCACGGAATGGAACAACGGCGCGAACTGGACTTCGTGCGCCGATCCGACCTTCGCGCAGCAGGAGGCCGCCGTGCAGGCGATGATCGACATGCTCGAGAACACGCCGTTCGTCGAGCGCTACGCCCTCTTCAACTGGGTCGAGGACGTTCGCCGCGTGAAGTGGGACGATGGTTCGCTGACTGCGGCCGGCACAAGGTATCGCGACAAGGTCTCGGGCATGGCTTACCGGCAGGAGCTGCCCGATGCCGGCGCCGGTTCCTTCGCGCGCTACGCCTTCGATGGAGACGGCTTCGATGCCTGGGGCAACGGGCAGGACGCCATGCTCGTGGGTGCGCCGAGGTTCGTAAGCGGCAAGTATGGTCAGGCCATCGAGCTGGATGGCGAGTCGGACTACCTCCAGGTTTCGGCGCGAATGGGGCACAGCACGGACTTCTCGTTCACCGGCTGGGTATGGTGGAACGGCGGCGGGAATTGGCAGCGCATCTTCGATCTCGGCGACGACACGAGTCATTACCTCTTTCTCAGTCCACGCTCGTCGGGTGGCCACCTGCGTTTCGCCATCAACAACGGCGGCGGCGAGCAACAACTCAGCGCCCCCGCCCTCCCCGCGGGCGTCTGGACGCACGTCGCCGTCACCCTAGGCGGCAACACCGGCAAACTGTTCGTCAATGGCGCGCCGGTGGCAACCAACACCGCCATGACCGTCAATCCCGTGGACGTTGGCGCGAAGTTCAATTTCCTGGGCCGCAGCCGGTTCCCCGCCGACCCGCTGTTCAAGGGACGCTTGGACGACCTCCGCTTCATCAGCTACGCACTCAGCGAAGCGCAGGTCGGGGCCATTTACAGCACGCCACCGCCCCAGTTCCGCGCGACGACGCTCGACAAGCCCGCCGCCGCCGCGGGCCACCCCTACAACGCCACGCTGGCCGGCGACGCCACCGGCACGGGTGCGCTCACCTTCAGCAAAATGGCCGGCCCAGCCTGGTTGAATGTCGCCCCGAACGGCACCATCACCGGGATGCCGGCCCCGGCGGACGTCGGCGTCAACACCTTCCGCGTGCGTGTCACGGACCCGATCGGTTCGTTGCACACCGCCACGCTGCTCATCTTCGTGCCGTCTGGGTCCCTGACGGTGGCTGTGGCTGCCAGCGCAGACGACGCCGAGCAGGCGGTCGCCACCGGCGCGGTCAACCTCGTCAGCACCGACCTGGAACTCGTCAACGACCCCGCCGGCGGCGCGGGCGACCAGATCGTCGGGCTGCGCTTCAACGACCTGTCCATCCCCCGCGGGGCGCTCGTCACCAACGCGACGATCCAGTTCGCCGCTGACGAATCCCACGGCGGCGCCACGACGCTCGACATCTTCACGGAGGCGACGGACCACGCCGCCGCCTTCACCGCCGACGCGAACAACCTGGGCGGACGCGCCCGCATGCCGTTCAGCGTGCGGTGGTCGCCGGCTCCATGGACCACGGGTCGGGCCGGCCCTGACCAGCGCACGCCAAACCTCGCCGGGCTGGTGCAGACGATTGTCTCGCGCCCCGGTTGGACTGCCGGCAACTCGGTGGTTTTCCTGTTGACCGGCAGCGGCCGCCGCACCGCCGAGGCCTACGACAAGTCCGGGGGATCGCCCGCGACGCTGACGGTGAGTTACCTGCTGGAAACCCCGCTAGGCACTTACGCCCGTTGGGCCGCAGCTCAACCCGCCATCGGATCGCGGACGGACGACTTCGACGCTGACGGCTACCCCAACCTGATGGAATACGCCCTGGGCCTCGATCCTGCCGTGCGCAACCAGGGCGCCTTGTCCCTTGCCCTTGCCCCCGACGACACATCCTTGTCGTTCACTTACACCCGCGCTGTTGCCGCCCTGGACGTGACGTTTCAGATCGAATGGGCCAACACCATTGACGCTCCGGTGTGGAGTCGGGGGACCCTCGTGGAAGAAATCCTGGCCGACGACGGCGTCCGCCGCACGATGCGCGCCAGGATCCCGGCAGGCGCGGGCGGCCAACGCTTCGTGCGGTTGATGGTCGGCCCATCGATGAGCCCCTGATTGTCGAGCCGCCTTTGTGCGGGGATCGTGCGCTTCCTCGATGATGCCAACCACCGGCGTTGGCCTTCGGCCTCGATTGGTCGCCGCGTTGAAGAGATGTTTTTGCTGGTCTTGGACGCCTTGCAGAATGTCGGCGATGACGAGCTCTCGGACCTGCATCGAAGCGGTGTGCGAAAGGGTGACCACGAGCACATCCAAGCCCGCGTGGACAAGCTCCATGCCGCCAGAACCGGCGAGCCGGTCGTAGGGCGCCGGGTCCCCGTGGCCCATTCGCCAGGGCGGGTTCGGCGCAGGCCACCGCTCTGGAGGGCGGAGCTCCGCGACGTCTTGACTCCACCTCGGGTTGCGCTTCTCGGATCTCGGGTTTGTGAGCACGGGGCTCGCAGAGCTCGCCCCTCCAAACTCCCCGCTCCAGCATCACCGCTCTGGGGGGCGGAGCTGCGCGGCGTCTTGACTCCACCTCGGGTTGCGCTTCTCGGATCTCGGGTTTGTGAGCACGGGACTCGCAGAGCTCGCCCCTCCAAACTCCCCGCTCCAGCATCGCCGCTCTGGAGGGCGGAGCTCCGCGACGTCTTGACTCCACCTCGGGTCGCGCTTCTCGGATCTCGGGTTTGTGAGCACGGGACTCGCAGAGCTCGCCCCTCCAAACTCCCCGCTCCAGCATCGCCGCTCTGGAGGGCGGAGCTCCGCGACGCCTTGACGCCACTTCGGGATCCCCGACGGACTCCGTTTGCCAGAGGTCGAATTCCAGGCTGCGACGCAATTGCTCACAAATACTGGCTGCCAGGCAGATGAGCATGGATTGATGCCACGACCTCCGGATTGGCCACCGGGGGCCGCCGCGACCAGACGTAGTCCAGGAAATCGCGCACATGGTCCAGGGGCCGTCGGGTGCGAGCGCTGTAATCGGACAGCACTTGCTGGTGGCCATGCAACAGCGCTGGAGAGGAGCGCGAGTCGAAGGATGAGCGTTCCAGTGAATGCGAATGGCAAGTAAACTGCTAATTCTGCCTCTTCACCTGATTCCGTCCGCGCGGGGTCAGAAGGTGGAGGCGCAACCGGTGGATCGGTTCCGCC
>VHCO01000350.1 GCA_016871715.1 Verrucomicrobiota bacterium | reverse complement strand
CTCGCCTCTTGCTCCATGAGGGTTACCGTGCCTTCGCCGTCCGACTGGCCGACAGCCCCCTGCTGCAGCACTTCTGCGGTGTCAGTCGCCTCGAGGCGGTGCGCGTCCCCGGCAAGAGCACCCTCCAGCGCTATGACCTGTGGTGGGAGGAGAAAGCGGTGCGCCAGCTGGTGCACCAACTGCTCCGGTTGGCCGCCGAGCAGCCCCAACAACTGCAGTTGACCCAGCCACTGGATCTGGAAAGTGCTTTCCTGGACAGCACCTGTCTGGCGGCCAATATCCATTATCCGCAAACACCACGCTCGTCGACCGCCAGGAACGCACAATAGTCCCGCAAGGGGTTTTCATAAGCACCCGTCTTCGTTTTCCAGCGCTTTTGTTACCACCGGCCCCGTAGGCCCACATCCACGGGGAGATTCACCGATTAAAGAGCACCCACTGACTTGGAGAGATTATCTGAGCTCGCCAGTAGTTGGGAAGCTGACGAAACCGTCAGTAGTCAATCTTCAGAAAGATAGATCTCATGGCATACAGTATGCTGCTTTTAGGGTCCGCTTGACGCAGTTCTCGGCCAACGGCCTGCCAGTTCCGAACAGCCTCGGCGCGATTCCTGGCGCCCAGTTTCAGATACACCTTGTGTTGCATGGCATGCACCGCCGAATAGCTCACCCCCAGGCTTTTTGCGATTTCCTTGTACAGGAGGCCGTCTGCCATGGGCCTCATGAGCAGAGCCTCGCGTGCCGTGATGTAGCGCGCCGACATCCGTGCACTATTCCGTCCGTCTTCTCTGGTGGGCTGATCCATCGAGGCCGCAAGACAGGGCCGACACATGCCGAAGGCAATCGTCGCCACCAGGGCGTGCAGCGTGAACGGTCTGGTGAGGCAGCCGACTGCGCCGATTGCGACTGCCTCAACGATCACGCTCGGATCCCAGGCCTCGGTGAGGAGAATCCTGATCGGAGCCGGGACTTTGAGGAATAGTCGTCGCAGAGAGGGCAGTCGGCCTGATCCCGCCGGCGGTATGTTCACCAAGAGCAAATCGGCAGGGGAGTGGGCAAGACCGATAATCGCCTCCTCCGCGAAAGCGTACCGATCAACAGTCTCAAACCAGGCGCTGGACTCCATCACGCCCGCGATGCGCTGACATTCCACCGGGTCCGCAACGATGATGGCTGCACGGAACCTGAGAATGGATCGACCCGCCAGACTGCGATTGGCGAGGAGCGGGCAAACAGCCGTGATCGGCCTTCTTGGCACTGCCGCAGCTATTGAGCCTGATGGGGCAGCACTGCGCTCCAGCTTCTTTTCGATCCCGGTGTTCATCCGTTTCGCCGTTCGCCCGGGCGTCCTCACCGGCTCTCCTCGAGCGTCCCGCTCGTCTCGAGTACAACCTCTTTCACAGGTCGGTTGGTCGTTGGCCTTGCGCCCGTTCTCTCGGCCGCCGGCTGCCAGACCTTCCTGGAGCTCTGTCGAGTTGGCTGGCGGCAAGTCGGGTGGGATCGAGGGCGGCCTGAGGGCAGGAGTGGTTCTCTCCAGCTTGGCCGGACTGCCCCGTGCAGCAGAGGGGAGCAGCCTCCGGATCCTGGTCGAGGTCTTCATACTGGACAGTGTCACTGCCGGCTACGCGCAACGGTAACGGGCGGAGCCGCGTTCAGCCGGAGAGGCACCGGCGGATGTTGTCCAGGTTGTTGTCCGTGACAGCGTCGGGTGAGGACCGGATGTGCATCCGCGTACAGCTCGGGCACAGGTACTTCTCTACCCGGGCGATCTTGCCGGAGATTTCACCTTGGGTGGAGAAACCGTGGCCCTGGTCCATAGCCGTGAGCACTTCGGCCAAGGACCAGAGCCTGTCGTGGTTGCCCGGGTCGCTGCCCGTGCCGACGGCGACGATGTGGGCCTTGGTGGCGGGTTCGTTGACGGGTTCCTGCCGGGTGCAGGTGATGCGGTGCTGCGCCATATTGTCAGTCCTTTCAGGTCAGCATGCGACCGTTTTAATCATGTATACGGAGCAGATCTGCGAATCTTTCAGAAAAACTGGACAGGGGCTGCTTTGCCGGACGCGTGCCGGACGGCCAGCCGTGGTGGTTTGTGGACTACTTCAGCGGGGAACGGTTTCTGGTGAGCCCGGCCATCGTTCACGCCATGCGGAGCAAGGAGGCGTTGGCCGCTCTGGGGCAGTCGGCGGGTTCGCCGGAGGGCATTGAAGCCGCCGAGCCGGCAGGGGCGGGCGCCGAGTCAGGCCTTGCCTTACCGCCCGAGGTCAGACTCTGACCGATCTCGGCAGTCGTGTTCGGGTAGGCGTCTGCCAGCCTGAGTACGAGTGAACCTGAAAGGCCTGCTCTCGGAGGCAAGCCGCCGTCGGGACGAACCAGGATGCACGCGCCAAAGTGGTGCTCTGCGTGATTCCCGCACCGACACCCGCCGCTTCTGACGCTTCGTGACACCGCACCGCCACAGCGTGCCTGGGGGGCGCGGCTCGTCAGAGCCGCTCCGGTGACTGTCCTCCTCCCGAGGCGGACGTGACCGTCCGCGCCCCTGCCGCGTCGTCTCGTGCCGCTTGCCCTGGGACAGACCGGAGATCTGCGTGTCAAAGCGGCGTTCGCGGTGGTTTCCGGACCGTCGCCCGCCGCTTCTCCCGCTCCAAGAACGCTCCTGCTGGCGCTTCGAGCCATGTCACCGGCACTCACCAAAACCCAACAGGCGTACCCGCCAGAGTCCCCTGTCAGTTTTCACCCAGCCGGATCGTAGCCGAGGAACTCGATGATGCGCGTCCGGTGCGGTTCACGTATTCGGTTTAGGTTCTTCTCCCAGCGCTCGACCGCGCCGTCCGTCACGCCAAGCCTAAGCCGCTCAACCAGTTGCGGCATCGAGAGACCGAGATCGATCCGTTTCTTCCACAGATGTTCGCCGAGCGTTTTCGGCTTCTCGGGATACCGCCGCAGGCGCCTGAAATGCACCGACGGACTCGTTCGCACGGTGCGGATCGTGCACTCACCAAAAACCAACAGGGCCAGTGTGTCCAGCAACGGCCAGCACACCTACAGCGCCTTAGCGTTCCTGACGGTCCAGTCCCAATGCGCACCGCGCGTGTATACGGATAACGAGGATTTCGCCAAAGGCGTGCTCATCAACTTGAACACTGACACTGCCGGCGAACTTCGGCTTAATGCCACGCCCCGCCCGCTGCCGCAACTCTGGATGCCCTGTACCCAGCGCGGTACGATCTGCTGCATTGATGTGAACACTGGGGTTATCCTCGGGGAGTATCGGACTGCTGCGGAACGGATTGGCGAGCATGACGTATGGCCCGAACCCTCCCGGACCGCAGTGGACGCTTACGGCAACTGCTGGGTTGCGAACCGAGCAGACAACGTGAACGTCGCACCACTGGGTGAGCCCGAGGTGCTCAAGGGGACCGTGACTCGTGTCGGACTGGTTCTGGGCGGCGTCCGCGGCCGCAAAGAGGGCGGTTCGTTTATTCCGGATCCCGCAGGAGAATACCTTAGTCCTCCGTTCCTGTACAACACCTGCTTGGACCGAGACGGTGACGGGTTCATCAGGACATCGCGAGCGCTCGCGCACGTTCTCGAGTGGCCAATCGTCTCAGACATGGAGCGGAAGGACGGGGCTGGACATGCCTTGGATGAGGCCATCCTGAACTACGTTCGGTGTGACGTCCAAGGAGCCCGTACTCTGGCCGTGGACGCCAACAACGATGTCTGGGTCGGCGGATACAACAACGGCGTGCACCTGAAACTGAACGGCAACACCGCAGCGGAAATCCCTGGAACCCGGTACCCACCCGAGGGGCCAGGACTGTATGGTGGCTACGGTGGCGCCATCAATGCATATGGGACCTTATGGTCAGCAGGAGGCAATGGGGCTCAGTATCTGTTGCGAGGCTACTTGTCCCAAGGCCAGTGGGTGTGGGATCCGCGCTGGATATTCCCGCACGGAGGCCATGGCCTAGCCATCGACCCCCGTTCGCAGATTGTGTGGACAACCACACGAGAATCAGCTTACGTGGCGCGATACGATGCCAATGGGTTGCCGTTGCACCAATGCTATCATGGCTATCCGGAAGCGCAGGGCGGGTGTGTCGATTCTAACGACAACGTCTGGGTGGCGCACGTTCTGTATGCCCCACCAGGAACAACCGCGCACAACACTGTAGGCCACGTCAGGTCGGACGGCGACCAGGAGTGGGTGGGTAATGTCCATCTGAGCCTGAGCCCGAATATCGAGCGTGGGCCGACAGCCTTGACGGTGGACAGCAACGGCAAGGTCTGGGTGGCGTCCTACAATTCGAGTCTTGCGATGCGGATCGACCCAGACTCAGGGCCTTATGGCAAGAGGAACATCCCCATCGGCCGCGTGGACCTGGTTGTCAATCTTGGCCAAGGCACCGAACACTCACCGCCGCACAACCGGCCCGCATGGCCTTACGCCTACAGCGATATGACTGCGTTTGCCTACCTCGCAGTGACAGCCCAGCGAGGTTCTTGGCTTTCTGTGCATGACGGTGGCGCTGCGGGGAAGCAATGGGCGAGCCTCACCTGGGTGGCCTCGACACCCCCGGGGACCAGCGTGCGTGTCGAGGTGCGCGCGGCGGACAGTAAGGCCGGTCTGCCGGGCCAAGGGACGGTTTTCAATCTGTTTCGCGAGGTCGCCAGCGGCGTGCCGTTCACCGGAGTAGTCGGCCGTTATATCGAGCTGCGTGCCACGCTCTCCCGTGACCACGGAGTAAGCCAAATCCCGGCCTTGCAGCAACTGACGGTCCATTGCCCGGCCAACTGAACCTCTGTATGCACCGCCGCTTGGTATACGGGCTGGTAATGGCCCTAGCCACGAGCTGGCTGGCCATGCAACAAGTCCTGGCAGGCAGCTTGACGCTCATCGACGGCTTCGCCACAAACGTTGCTGGCCCGGTACTGGTGGGATTTCAGAGCGCCAGCAATACCCTTGTGATCACCAACGGGGGCGAGCTAACATGCACGTCTAGCAGAGTCGGGGAAGAGGCTGGCGCCACGAATAATCTGGCTGTAGTTGCTGGGCGAGGGTCCAAGTGGACGCTGCAGAGCGGTCTCTCGGTCGGTATCCGAGCGACCAGCAACAGCATCGCCGTGGTCGATGGAGGCGCACTCGAGGCCAAGGCAGGATTACAACTGGGGGGCGATGGCACCAACAACAGCTTCGTAGTGCACGGAGGGGGTTCCATCTGGCTGGGCAGTGGCGTGGACCTTCTCGGGCTGGCCAACCGAGCGATCGTCTCGGCGGGCGGCCGGTTGGTGGCGACCGGGCTGCATGTTCAGGGGAGCAAGGGGACGGTCACTGTTGCCGGCCCCGACACGACAGTGGACGCTGGCGACGTGCGGCTGGGTTCTGCCAACTTCGCAAGTAGCAACCTGTTGGAGGTCTTGGACGGGGCGCATCTCGTGTGCCGTTCCCTACGGATCGGTGACTCGACCGGTGCAAGGGCAAATAGGCTTGTCCTTCGTGGTAGTGGCAGTTCCTGCCGAGTGACCGGGCTGATCGATGTCTGGCCGGACGGCCCTCACTCGATTGGCGTTTTCGATGGTGCTCGCCTGGAATGTCAGAAGGTGACGAGTGTGCGAGCCGAGGGTGTCACGTTTGGCGTCGAGGGCACGAGGAGCGTTTGGCTCTGCAGTTCCGATTTCACAGCCGCCGCTGGCTATAGCCCAAGCGGCGCGCTACTCTCCCTCCTGGTTGTCGATGGCGGCACCTTGGCGGTGACCAACTCGGCAGGGAACGCGCAGCTTTCGATAACTAGGACCCATTTGAGACTTGAAGGCGGCGCACTGCATGCGGACTCCCTGACTCTTACCGGATTCCCCGCGCGGGTCAGCCTAGCCCACGGTCTGATCTGGTTCCGGACGGCGACCCTGGCGCCCTATTACACGGATCGAGGCGCGTATCTGCCCGGACTGAGAATTGGCGATCCGAGCGAGACCCGGCCGATGGAAGTGCGCGGGGACGAGCTCACCTGTGGCGACCTGACCCTGTATGGCAAGGGTCATTTGGCCGCGGGCGGTAGGGCTGAGGGTGTCGTCACGAACTTCGGGACCCTCAGCATCGGCAACCCGGTCGGGACGCTGCGTGTGACGCCGCTCTTTTCGGTTGGCCCAAGCCTGCAGAACCTCGGGGCTCTCTGTGTGGATCTCGCTGGTCCGACAGCCGGCACGGGCCACGACGTTCTGGATGTGCGCGGAGCGCCCAGGCTGGGCGGGAAGGTCGAGGTCACACTCTTAGGCGCCTTTCGTCCGGCCTGGACCAACCAATTCTCGGTGATCCGTTGGCGCTCCTACCAGGGCGCCTTCACCAACGACCTGCCCGGTTCGCGCCTGGCGGTCGGTCCCGGTTCTTTCCGCGTGCTTTACACCCCAACGGGTTTGACCCTGACCGACTACCTGGTCGACGCTGACGGCGACGGGATCGATGACCTTTGGGCGCAGACCTACTTCGGCCACATGCCCTTATCGAGCGCCGAACGGTTGGCCGACAACGACGGAGACAGCGTGGTCAACCAAGACGAGTTCAGCGCTGGCACGGACCCCACCGATGTCCAGAGCGTGTTCCGCATCGTCGCGGTCGTCTCCGAAGGAAGCCGCGTGAGACTCCGGTTTGGCCCGGCGGCGAGCAAGTGGTATCGGGTGTGGCACGCCTCGACGCTGCCCCTGTGGCGCGAGATCGCTCAGCCCGACTTCGCCCAACCCGAGCCCGGCCTCTT
>VHCO01000349.1 GCA_016871715.1 Verrucomicrobiota bacterium | reverse complement strand
GCGCCTACCTGGACGCAGTCATGGACGAGTACCTCAACTACAAGAAAGAGACTCGAGCCAACACTTCGGAAGGCACGCTGCAAGCCGTTTCCGAGCAATTGACCGAACAGGAGAAGGACCTGCGCACGGCCCAGGACGAGCTGGCCGATTTTCAACGCGACAACAACCTGACCGTGCTCCAGGATCAGAGCACCGCCGCCAGCTCCTACCTGGGGAAGCTCACCACCCAACTCTCGGACCTGAAACTCGAGCTGCGGCTGCTCGATGCGCGCGTGGCCGAAGGACCGGCCGAGGCCGGGGCGGACACCAACCTCACGGCTCTCCCCCCGGGCGTTCGCCTCGGGAGCGCCACCCTCGCCCCCACGACGTTGCCGGCGGAGTGGCTCCCCGCCCAACGCCAGCTCCAAGAGCTCAAGCTCCAACGCGAAGAACTCGGCCGGTTCTTGCGCCCGAAGCACCCCAAGATGCAGAGGCTCAACGAGGACATTGCGCGCGCCGAGAAGATCCTCGACCAGTACCGCCGGGAAACCCGTGAGCAAATGGCCGGCACCCGCCAGGTCCTCGAAGCCCGCATCGCCACCCTCGAGGATTCCATCAAAGACTGGGAGGCCAAACTGGTCGATGCCAACGCCCGTATCGCCCAGGCTGAAAGCCTCAAGCTGAAGGTCCAGCGTATCCAGAGCCTCTATGACCGCCTCCTGCACCTCCTGCAAAACGTCGATGTCAACCGCAACCTCGCCCGAGAATCCCTCTCCATCATGGAGCGTGCCTCGGCCGCCGAGCCCGTCTTGCCGGAGGCCCCCCTGCTCTTTACCCTCGCCGCCTTGGCAGGCCTCGCCGCCGGTCTAGGCATCATCTCCCTGGTGGTCCGGTTCGACGACCGCTTCACCTCGCTCAGCGAACTGTTGAACCGGTTCCAGGAGGAAATCGTCGGCCAGGTCCCTGACATGGGGCGCCACAAGTCCAATGGCAAACTTGAACTGGTCAAACAGGATGATGACCGGCACATGTTCGCCGAGTCCTACCGCAACATCCGTTCCTCGCTCCTCTACGGCGCGAATGAGGGTGAACGCCCGCGCGTCCTGCTCGTCACCAGCTCCGCCCCGAGCGAGGGTAAGTCTACGGTGGCTGCCAACCTCGCTACTACCCTGGCCTTCACCGGCGCGCGCATCCTCCTCGTCGACGGCGACCTGCGCCGCGGTGGGCTCAACGTGACCCTGGAAACCACCCGCGAGCCTGGTCTGTCCGACCTACTCCGATCTCAGCAGGTCGATCTCAAGCAGCACTTGCGCCCCACCGCGCTCGCGAATCTCTCCTTCCTCCCCAGTGGCCGCCTGATGCAGAGCTCCGGCGAGTTGTTCCTTAGCGCCACCTTCGATCGGGTTCTCCAGGAGGCTAAAGACGCCTTTGACTACGTGGTCATCGATAGCGCCCCGGTCTTTGCTGCCGATGACACCACCACCATGGCGCCCAAGGTGGACGGGATCCTGTTCGTGGTCCGCAATGGCTACACCCGGGGCAACCTGGCTCGCCAGGCCCTCAACCAGCTTTACCAACGCCAGGCCAAGGTCCTCGGCCTGATCTACAACCGCGCGAACACCGCCTCCCGCAACTATTACTACTACAAGTACGCCGACTATTACCACCCCAAGGGCAAGAAGAGGGATTAGTCCACCTTAAACAAAAAGGTCCCGCCAGGTTGCCCCGGCGGGCCTTTACCCCCTATCCCCCACTCGACGGCGCTGTGCGTGTTCCTCGCCGACGCCGTCAAACCGGTCGCTTCTGTTCCTTTCCTGTGTCCTTGGCGATCGAGCGGCCGATTCTTCTATCGGTTGAGCCCAGGACTAGCTTGAGCGCAAGTCGGTGGGAGCGACCTGTTGCTAACAAAAAAGCCCGTCGGGCAATCGCCCGCCAGGCTTTAGCGCCCCGCTGATTGGCGGAGCCGAGGATTGATTCGGTTTGCGGTGTCCAGGATCTCCCGGTCAGGCCGCGTCGGCTCCCGGTTTGTATGGCCGCGGGACGCCACCCGTTCCATCGGCCAGGATCGAGACTACTTTAGCCCAAAAAGCGCAGCGCGCGGCGCAGGATGTCGCGCGCACCTAAGGTCGGGGATCCAGTGGAAGGCGCGCTAGCCCCCCAAGCATCCTCCACATCAACCGGTCCGGGCCTGGTCGAGGTCGGCCACAACCTGGTCCAAGCTGCCCCGCCACTCGGGGAGCCGGAGGCCGAAGACCCGGTCGAGTTTGTCGCCGGCCAGAACCGAATTGGCCGGGCGCCGAGCTGGTGTCGGATACTCCAGCGTCGAGATCGGAATCACTCGCTCGCACCGGCGCAACTCGGCCGGCATAAGCTCGAGGATCGCCTGGGCGAAGCCGTGCCAACTGGTCGCCCCCGCGGCCGACAGGTGGTACGTGCCTGCGAAATGCGCCCGGTCCGGGCTGCAACCCACCCGTTGCAGAGCCAAGGCCGTGGCCTCGGCCACCAGACGCGCCCAGGTCGGACTACCGACCTGATCTTGGACCACCCGGAGTGTGTCGCGTTGGCCAGCCAGACGCCGAATCGTGAGCAGAAAATTGCGGCCGCGCGCCGCGTAAACCCAGCAGAGCCGAAAGATCAGGTGCGCGGCCGTCGCAGTGCGCACGGCGCCTTCACCGGCGAGCTTGGACCGGCCGTAAGCGTTGAGTGGGTTCGGTGGATCGTCTTCCACGTACGCTCCCCGCTTGTGGCCATCGAACACATAATCTGTCGAATAGTGCACGAGCAACGCGTCGAGGCGCTGGGCTTCTTCCGCCAACACACCCGGCGCCCTGCCGTTGATGGCCATCGCCAACTCGGTTTCGGTCTCGGCTTGGTCGACGGCCGTGTAAGCCGCGGCATTGACGATCAGACCTGGACCAAACCCGCGGGCCATGCGACGGATCGAATCGGGCTCCGCGAGGTCGACTTCCGGGTAATCCACCGCCAGGACCGCCCCGAGCGGCGCGAGCGTCCGCTCGAGTTCCCAACCGACTTGACCGCGGTTGCCAATCAGGAGGATCCGGTTCGAGGCGGACATGGGTCAGGCGAAGAGGTGTTCGTGCGGCAATTCACACAAGCGCGGCGCGCGGGTGTCTTTGCCCGAAAGGATCGGTTGCGAGACAGGCCAAGGGATGGCCAGGTCGGGATCGTCCCACCTCAGCGCGCGTTCGGCCGCCGGCTCATAGAAGGCCGTGCACTTGTAATGGAAGATCGCGCTGTCACTGGTGACCACAAAGCCGTGGGCGAACCCGGGCGGCACATAAAGCTGGAGGTGGTTGGACTCGCTCAGCTCCAAGCCGTGCCAACGGCCGAACGTCGGCGAACTGCGGCGAAGATCGACCACCACGTCGTAGACCGAACCGACCAGGACGCAAACCAGCTTGCCTTGGGCAGCGGGATTCTGGAAGTGCAGCCCGCGCAGCGTGCCGCGTCGCGACCGGGAGAAGTTGTCCTGGACGAACTCCGCCTCGAGGCCGGCCTCGCGATAGGAACGTCGGTTCCAGCTCTCGAAAAAGAAACCTCGGGCGTCGCCGAAGACGCACGGTTCGATCAACTGCAGTCCGGCCAGGGGCAGTTCGGAAGCGGTGGGCATAAAACGATCGTCTGACTCAGCCCTCCACCCGGTCGGGCCAGGCTACAGGCCTTCCCGGGAACGCTGCTCGCCACGCCAAGTCCCGGACCTGGCCATGGGCCAAGCAGGGAGATCAGGGCGCCGCTCGGCGGGCGAGAGCGGCTCGGACCCAGTCTTGGTGGTCCAGATACCAACGAACCGTGAGTCGCAGGCCCGCCTCGAAGTCGTGAGCGGGCTTCCACCCAAGTTCTCGGTGCAGCTTGGCCGCGTCGATCGCGTAGCGCCGGTCGTGGCCGGGGCGGTCTTTCACAAAGGCGATCAAGCGCCGCGACTGACCGCCCAACTCCGGCGCGAGTTCGTCCACCAGATCGCAGAGTTTCTCGACGATTCGAAGATTGGGCCATTCGTTGGCACCCCCAACGTTGTAGGTCTCCCCCGCTCGACCTCGCGTGAGAACCTGCCACAGCGCCTGGGCATGGTCCTCGACGTAGAGCCAGTCGCGCACGTTCAGGCCGTCGCCATAGACCGGAATCGGCTTGCGCGCCAGCAGACTCTGGATGACCACCGGGATCAACTTCTCCGGGAACTGGCGCGGGCCGTAGTTGTTCGAGCAGTTGGTGATCACCACGGGCAGGCCGTAAGTGTGATGATACGCCCGAACCAACATGTCGCTGGCCGCCTTGCTGGCCGAATAGGGGGAGTTGGGCGCGTACGGCGTCGACTCCGTGAAGGCGCCGGTCGGACCGAGGCTGCCGTATACCTCGTCCGTCGAGACGTGGTGGAACCTCGGCGCCGGAATCTCGGGGCCCGGTCGGCTCGCGGCGGAGGGTGCGGCGGCAGCCGTGGGATGTGCCGCGAGCCAAGCCTCGCGGCAGGCCTCGAGCAGGTGGAACGTGCCCAGCACATTGGTGTGCACGAAATCGCCAGGGCCGGCGATCGAGCGGTCCACGTGCGACTCCGCGGCGAGATGCAGAACATGCGTGACCTGCCACTCGAACACGACCTTGCGCACGGCTGCAGCGTCGCGCAGGTCGACTCGCGCGAAGGTGTATTTCGTGTGGCGCTCGAGCTCATCGAGGTTCTCAGGAACGCCCGCATAGGTGAGGCAATCGAGGTTGACCAAGCGCTCGATCTCCGGCCGATCGATCAACAAGTGGATCAGGTTCGAGCCAATAAAGCCGGCACCGCCGGTTACAAGCAGGTTCATAGAGATGAGAGCTCGGGATAAACGACAGATCGCATGCAGGGCGCCCATCCGGACGGGAAACACCGCCGCCGGAAGGTTAGCCCCCGTGGCTCACCCCGCACGGGGGACGCCGTAGGGGAGTCGACCGGCCCGCGCCTCCGCCGCGACTGTGGACAAATAATCGCGATACTCGCAGTTGGGCATCCGCCCGAGACGCTGCTCGAACTGGTCCAGGGTGATGAACCCACGCCAGAGCGCCGCTTCCTCGGGGCAGCCGATCTTGATGCCTTGGCGTTTCTCGATGGCCTGCACGTAGGCGGAAGCCTCGTGCAGGCTGCTGCTGGTACCCGCGTCGAGCCACGCGAACCCCCGCGGCAAACGATAGACCTGAAGTTGGCCACGCTCGAGGTACACCCGGTTGACGTCCGTGATCTCGAGTTCGCCGCGCGCACTAGGTTTGAGGCTGCGCGCAATGTCGACCACCTGGTTGTCGTAAAGGTAAACGCCGGGCACGGCAAAACTGCTGCGCGGGCGCACCGGCTTTTCCTCGATCGAGACGGCGCGCATCCGAGCGTCGAACTCGACCACCCCGTACCGTTGAGGGTCGGTCACGTGGTAAGCGAACACAGCAGCGCCAGACTTGAACTCGGCAAACGCCCGCGGAAAGGCGTCGCCCCCGAAGAAGACGTTGTCCCCGAGGATCAGCGTGACCGGATCCTGGCCGATGAACGTGTCGGCGATGAGGAAGGCTTGGGCGATCCCCTCGGGGCGTGGTTGCTCGCGGTACTCAATCGAGAGACCCCACTCGCGCCCATCCCCGAGCAACTCCCGGAAGCGCGGCAGGTCTTTTGGGGTCGAGATCAGACAAAAATCGCGTACCCCGCTGGCGATCAGCACCGTCAGCGGATAGTACACCATCGGCTTGTCGTAGACCGGCTGGAGCTGCTTGCTCGCGACCATCGTCAGCGGGTAAAGCCGCGACCCGGCGCCGCCAGCGAGGATGATGCCTTTCATATCAAGCGTAGCGTAAGGAACGGCGTGCGCAGTCCGCCTTCAACATTCTCCGGCTTCGGTGAAGTCTGCGCTCCCAAGCGCCAAGAAGGGCCCGAGCCGGAACCGGTCTGCCCAGAAGAGCCGACCCATGCGTAGAAACGTAACCCGCCCCGGCTGCTCACCATGAGGGCGAGTAACCCCGGGCGGCCCCGAGCGCTCCTTCCGCGCACACTTCGTGCCGGTCGCTTCGCGCTGCGAACGAGCCGTACGCAGCGCCCCGGGCCTGCTCTCTGGGAACTTGGCACGCTACGTCAGACATGCCTTCCCCACTCGGCCAGGCCCACTTAACCGAGCCGTCACTGTAAAGCCTTCGAGGAACATGGATCGAGCGCAAAGTGGCGTCCCACTTTGCGCTAGCCGGGTCCACCGCGTAAAACACCCATTGGGTCGCGGCGAGATCGTGCCCCGTCAAGCCGGTGTCCCGGTGTGCAGCGCCCGATAAGCCCTCCAGACCAAGAGACTCGCGCCTCACGAGATTGCCGCCACCCTCAAGTCCCGCAACGCACTCAGCCCCGACAACGGCGCACCCCCGCCCCGTATCGGCCGCGCCCCACTCCGCCGCTTGGCCCCAAACCGCTCCCGATGCGCCAACCACACCGCGTCAACAAACCCCTTTGACCCCAGCACCACCCCATCCGTCATGTGCCGTATCCGCAACCGCAACACCTCCCCCACACTCAGTTCCCCACCCTTCTTCAACACCCGCTTAATCTGCTCCCGACTCAACGCCGCCTTCCCGCTGCTCCCTGACACCCCCCCACGCACAAACAACCGCCGCCGATACTCTGCCCCCACCTCCTTCCACTCACGCACCCTCCCCTTCCGCGGTTCCTCGGACTCCGCTGCAGCCTGCGCGCCCGCCAAGATCGGAGCGCGGGCATCTTGCCCGCGGGTCCCTGTCCCTGCCTCTGCCTCTTCCCCTGGTGCCCCCGCCG
>VHCO01000348.1 GCA_016871715.1 Verrucomicrobiota bacterium | reverse complement strand
AGGTGTTGCGGTTACGGATCCGGCACATGACGGACGGGGTGGTCTTGGGATCCAAGGGGTTTGTGGATGGGGTATGGTTGGCGCATCGGGATCGGTTTGGGGCCCAACGGCGGAGTGGGGCGCGGCGGATTCGGGGCGGGGGTGCCCCATTGTCGGGGTTGAATTCCTTGAGAGACTTACGGGTATCGGCCGTCTCGTGAGTCAGCTCAGATTGGCCTGAGGCCCCCGGTAGCGGGAGAGGTGGGATCACAGCGCTACCCGAGGAGCGGGACCGCGCCAGTGCGCGCGCCGAGACACCGGTGTTGTCTTACCTCCGCGGGAGGGTTGCCGAGGAGAGAGTTGCCACCGAGACCGCTTTGGCGCACGCTGCGGGCGTGAGTGATGCAACGCCTATCGCTGCTCTTGCCGTGGCGCTGGCCTTGCTTGCCGGGTGCGACCCACCCGTGCCAGCCAACGCCGACGACTCGCCCGCCGATACGGACACGCGACCGCTTCATTTAGAGCGGGCCCTGCCCAAGTTACCGACGGTCAAGCTCTGGGTAGGTGACCAGGAGCTGTTGGCGGAGGTGGCGCGTAGCGTCGCCGAACTCTCGACGGGCATGATGTACCGCACGAACCTGGCTGAGGGTGAGGCGATGCTCTTTGTTTTTGCGCGACCGCATCGCACAGCCTTCTACATGCGCAACACGACCGTGCCGCTGACGGCCGCCTATATTGACATCGAGGGAACCATCCTCGAACTGCACGACCTGGAGCCGCTGAACGAGACCCCGGTGCCGGCCGAGAGCGACCAGGTCCAGTTCGTGCTCGAGACGCCGCGGGGCTGGTTTGGGCGCCATGAGGTGAGGCCGGGAGCCGTCCTCCGCACGCCCTATGGGAGTCTTAGAGAGCTCGATTGGAGGACGCTCCGGCCGCGGGCGATCCGTTGACCGATGCGTGTTGCCCTCGCCCAACTCAACACGACAGTCGGCGACCTCGATGGCAACGCGGCGAAGGTCTTGGCCGCCTATGAACGCGGCGTTGTCGCAGGGGTCGAGTTGGTGGTGACGCCCGAGTTGGCGGTCACCGGCTATCCGCCGCGCGACTTGTTGTTACGGCGGAGCTTTGTGCGGGGCAACTTCGAGGTCTTGGCTCGGCTCGCTGCGGCCACCGGCCCGACCGGGTTGATCGTTGGGTACGTCGCGGAGAATCCGAACCGTCCCGGGCGTGAGACAACGAACTCGGTGGCGCTACTCCAACGCGGCCGTGTGCAGGCCACGCGCGCCAAGACACTCCTGCCGACCTATGATGTGTTCGATGAAGACCGCTACTTCGAGCCGGCTCAGGGCAACGATCCCGTGGTTTTCAACGGCCGCAAGCTCGGATTGACCATCTGCGAAGATCTCTGGAATGACGAGGATTTCTGGCAGGACCGCCGGTACCGGCGCAATCCGGCGCTCGAGTTGGCGGCGGCTGGGGCGGAGCTGATCGTCAATGTGTCGGCTTCGCCCTGGCACCTGGGCAAGAACCGGGTGCGGCACGCGATGTTGGCCAGCCTGGTGGCCAAGCTGCATCGCCCCCTGCTCTACTGCAATTTGGTCGGTGGCAATGACGAACTGGTCTTCGACGGCTGCAGCCTGGCGTTCAACGGCAACGGCGAGTTGAACGCACGCGGCAAGCCTTTCGCCGAGGACTTTGTCCTCGCCGACCTGGGTGCGCCCGCCGCCGCGCTGGCGGCGGAGGCGCCTTCCGACGAGGAGAAGCTCTATGGGGCCTTGGTCTTGGGATTGCGCGATTACCTGTTCAAGTGCGGGTTTCACTCGGCGGTGCTTGGGCTCAGCGGGGGGATCGACTCGGCGCTGACGGCTTGTTTGGCCGCAGCCGCTCTCGGGCCGAGCCAGGTGCTTGGTATTTCGTTGCCGTCGCAATTCTCCTCGGCGGGGAGCTTGGCCGATGCGCGGCAATTGGCCCTCAACCTAGGAATCCGGTACGAGGTCGTGCCCATCCAAGCGGCCTTCGAGGCGGTGAAGCGGCAGCTCGGGCCGCTTTTCAGCGGGTTGGCGGAGGACGTTACCGAGGAGAACATCCAAGCCCGGTTGCGCGGGGTGTTGCTGATGGCGCTCTCGAACAAGTTCGGCTCGCTTCTGTTGACCACCGGGAACAAGAGTGAGATGGCGGTCGGCTACTGCACCCTGTACGGCGACATGTGTGGCGGTCTGTCCGTCATCAGCGACGTGCCCAAGACCATGGTCTACCGGTTGGCGCGCTGGATCAATCGGGAACGCGAGATCATTCCTGCCGCCTCGATCACTAAGGCCCCGTCGGCCGAACTGCACCCCAACCAGACCGACCAAGACTCGCTGCCGCCCTACGAGGTGCTCGATGCCATTCTGGACGCCTACGTGGTCGAGGGCCGGCCGGTGGACGAGATCATCGCCCGCGGGCACGACGCGGCGCTGGTGCGCAAGGTGGTCCGGTTGATCGACACTAGCGAATACAAACGGCGCCAAGCCGCGCCTGGTCTCAAAGTCACCAGCAAAGCGTTTGGCCTTGGCCGGCGCATCCCGATCGCCCAGCGCTACCGCGAGGGCTGATGTGGCTTCGGCTGTCGAAGGACCGGGAGCCAGCGCTACGCCGCCATTCGCCGGGCTTGCCGACAACGGCGGCTGGTGTTAACTGGTCTGAGATGGCCATGTCACCAACCCCACGGCTTACCGATCGGATCGGGCTCGCGTTGGTCTTGGTTCTAGCCGCGCGGGCTGCGCCCGCCGACTGGCCGACCCTCCGCGGCAACCCGGCCCACACCGGCTATGTCCAGGCGGAGCTACGGCCGCCGTTCCGGCTAGCGTGGGCCCGGGAGTTCGCGGGCGAGCGCCTCGGAACAGCCCTCGAGCCCATCGTCGCGGCCAGCCGTGTGTTCGTGGCGACGCACCAGGGGAGCCTCTACGCCCTGGACGCTGCCAGCGGCCAGTGCCATTGGCGACTGGCTGCGCCGGCACCCATTCTGCAATCCCCGGGCTACGGGGAGGGCGTAGTGGTGCTGGGGTGTGCCGGGGGGCCGCTGTTGGGTGTGGCGGCCGAAGACGGGCGAAGGCTATGGAGCCAGTCGATCGACCCCGCCGGTTACGCGGCTGCACCGGTCGTGGCGGGCAACTGGGTCTATGTAGGGAGTCGCGGCGGGCAATTCGTGGCGGTCGAAGTTCGCAGCGGGAAGTTGCGGTGGCGCGTTGACTTGGGAGCGCCGATTCGACAAACGGCGGCGGTAGCGGACGACCGGGTGTTTGTGACCGCCGAAGATCTTCAGGTCCGGTGCTTCGCCGCCGACACCGGGCGACTACTATGGACCTCGGAGCCGCTCACGGGCCAAAGCGCGCGGGACTATTATCCGGTCGTGGTCCAATCTGGGGATCGGACCTACGCGATCGTGCGGACCAATCCAACGATCGACATGGCGCAACGGATCGCGCGTGACCGGTCGGTGTTGGCGCGCAACGCGGGCATTGACGACGGCGACTGGCGCAAGGTCGAGGCCTGGACCCAGAGCGAGCAGGCGCAGGGCGATCCTTCTCTGTGGGCCCAAGAGCAACGTGCCATCCTAGCCCACCTCGAGACGCACCGGGACGCCCGCACCTGCTTCGTCCTCGACGGCCGGACCGGGGAGGCGGCGGGGCAAGCGCCGGTGCTGTGGGTGGCCGGCTGCCAGGGCGTGGGTGCGCCGCCAGCGCTGACTGCCGAGGGCGACCTCTTGATCTTCAACCGCAGCGCGTACGGCAACTGGAACCGAGGCGTGGCGCCGTTGGTGGGGCTGGGTTTACTCACCTTGGGCGAGCACCGCGTCACGCCGCTGTTTCATCGCAATGGCCGACAGCCGCCTTGGAATACCTTCTGGGGCACGGCTGACGAGAGCCAGAACTTCGTCGTGGCTGGGGACACGGTGCTGATCGTTCACCAGGGGACCCTGAGCGGATTTGACCTGCGCACCCGGGAACTGTTTCGCATCCACGGTGAACGCGACACCTTCGGCGGCTTGCCCAGCCCAACCTGGGCGCGCAACGAATGGCACGGCCCCGGTCGCGGCGGCGTGGCGGTGGTGGGCTCGCGGTTGTACTGGCTAACCGGCAGCCGGGTGCTCTGTCTGGCCGCCGGCGAGGCAGGCAAGCCGGCTCTACCCGAGCGAATCTCGAGTCCGGCCGCTGTTGCCGAGCCGCACGACGCCTCATCCGGTCCGGAGCGGACCGCGCTGCGCCAACGGTTAGCCGCGGCGGTGACCGAGTTTCTCGAGGCACGCTGGGCGCCGTTATACGTCGAGCCGGGCTTGGCGGGACGCGACTTTGTCTTCGATCACAGTGGCGAGGCGTTCGAGACTTTGGCGTGGGCTTATGCTGAGTTGCCGGAGGCGCTGCAGTCGAGGGTGAAGGCTTGGCTGGCGGAGGAATGGCAGGCGCACCCGCCCTACTCCCAGCAAGGGTGGTACGCCCTGAACCGCGGGACACGCCGGGAGCGTTTCTGGATTCCTGCCGAAGTCTTGACGCGGGTGGGCGCGGACCAGCCGCATCATCCGTTTGGCAACCTGCACGCCGTTGGGCGCTACGCCGGGCGGTGCGCCGAGTGGCCGCGGGTCTTGGCGGCTTGGGCTGACTTGGCCTCGTGCTACCGTGGGTTCGTGAGCACGGGTTGGCGGCTCGAGGCCACGCGCGGCGACCTTCACGCCAACCGTTACCTGGCCTCGCTGTTGGCCTTCGAACAGATCGCCACGCGGGCTGGGGAAACCGACCTGGCCCAGCAGGCGCGCCAGCAGGCCGAAGCCACCGGCGAAGCGTTAATGGCCTGGTGGCAACGTGCGGCTGCGACCGGCACGCTGACCGCCTTTCGCGGCGTGGGTGAGTTGGACCCGTTTATCGGGCGCGGCGACGCGTTGTCGTTTCGGGTCGCGCCGCACCGGCACCGCGTGGCGCTCTTGGCGGGTCTGACGCCCGAAGTGGCGACGCGCGTGCGAGCGGCCGCGGCCGCGGCCGTCGAGGCGGTATGGCAGACCTATGAACAACTGTATGCGACCTGGTGGTTGGCCGGCGAAGAGCGGCAGGTGCATTTCGGCGAGAACTTTGTGGACCCGCCGGACTTGGCCCTGGGCGGTTTTGGAGCGTTGGCGTGGCTACGTGCGGCGCCGGCGGCGGCGCTCGCTGACCGAGTCGACTTGCCATTTGGCCGCGCGGACCTGTATTACGTGCGCAAGCTAGCTGTGACCCTGGCCAGCCGATAGGCAACTGCGCAGTTTCCTCATCATGAGTCGGGACAACGAAGAAGCCGAGCGCGAGCGTTCAGACTGGGAGCTACGGACTTTCGAGCTCCCCTGGTACCAGTGGCCGTTTTTTCGCGGCATGATCAGTCTGCTGATGCCGCCGATCGGTGTGTGGTTGCTGTGGCGCAACAGCGTCTTGCCCTTGCGGCGCAAGTTCCTAGGGACCGCGGGACTGCTTCTTTATGGGTTGCCCTACGCGGTCCTGGTGATTCTCGCCCTCAAGTTGTTGGGCGTGGTGGACATCGAGTGGCAAGGCGGCCAAGGCCCCAGCCTAGTGCGCGAGAAGACCGTCCCGAATTTCCGCGCGCTGGAAGACAGCCGCGACGTCCAGCGCCGCACCCTGCCGGAAGAGCGCCTGGGCCCGCCTGCACCCTTGGTTTCCTACTGGACCGACTTCCGCGGGCCGAACCGGGACGGTGTCAACCGCCAAACCACGCCGGTTCTATTGACCAACTGGCCGGCCAAAGGTCCGCGGCTGCGCTGGCGCCAGCCGGTGGGCGGCGGGTATGCGTCCTTCGTCGCGGCGGAAAACCGGGCGTTTACGATCGAGCAGCGCCGCGACCGCGAAGCGGTGACGGCGTACGACTTGGACACGGGCCGCGAGTTGTGGGCGCTCAGCTACCCGGCGCTGTTCACCGAATGGATGGGCGGCGATGGACCGCGCGCCACGCCCACCTACCACGACGGCTTGGTGTACAGCCTGGGTGCGCAAGGGGATTTCTGCTGCATTGCGGCGGCCACGGGCAAGGAACTGTGGCGCAAGAGCATTCTCAAGGACAACCAGTCGGAGAATCTGCAGTACGGCATGGCCAACTCGCCCATCGTGGTTGACGAGAAGGTCATCGTGCTGACCGGTCAGGCCAGCGATGGCAACTCGATCGTCGCCTACCACCGTCTGACCGGCGAACGTCTCTGGTCCGCGCTTGACGACAAACAAGCCTACACCTCCCCCTTGCTGGCCACCTTGGCTGGCCAACGGCAGTTGGTCATCGTGGCTGCCCGGCGCGTGCTGGCCGTCAAACCTGACCGCGGCGAACTGCTCTGGGACTACTTGTGGCGCGTCGAATACGACAACTGCATTGCCATGCCCCTGGTTGTCGGGCCCGATCGGATCTTCCTATCGGCCGGGTACGGCACGGGTTGCGTCTTACTCGAGGTTTACCCGAAAGACAACGCGTTGGCCGTGCGCGAGCTGTGGCGCAACCGGAACATGAAGAACAAATTCAACAGCTCGGTGCTCTTCCAAGACCACATCTACGGCCTAGACGAGGGTGTCTTGGCCTGCGTCGCCGTCGCCACCGGCCAACGCCTCTGGCGGGATGGTCGGTACGGTTACGGGCAACTCCTGCGCACCGCCGACCAACTCATCATCCTGTCCGGCGAGGGCGAGTTGGTCTTGGTCCGGGCCAACCCGCGCCAACTGGAGGAACTGGCCCGTACGCCCGCCTTGAGGGGCAAGAGCTGGAATGTTCCCGCCCTGGCGGAGGG
>VHCO01000347.1 GCA_016871715.1 Verrucomicrobiota bacterium | reverse complement strand
CTTCGAGTGGAAGTTCACCCGAAACGACCTCGCCCAACTCATGCAGCGCCTCGCCCCACACTCACCAACCGAGAGTGCACTGGCCGCCTAAGAATACGTGGCCGGATTTATGAAACGACCCACTTAGGTCCCCTCCTGCCCCTTCTGCCCTCTCCCCCGCATCTACGCCGTTTGGCGGATGTTTCCGGGCTTGACCTTCTACGGCGAAAGTGCGATCAATAGCGCCACGAGGTGTTGGCGCGGTCCCTGCCTGGCTGCTTCACCGGGGAAAAGGCGTATATGCGATCTAGGGAAGGACTTTCGGAACACGGGCACGTCGCACAGCGGCACGAGGTGGTGAGATCGGCGGTGGCTGGGCGGCCGGGCCACTGGCTCATGCGCTGGCTGGCGCGGGTGGCTGGCGCTCTGCTGCTAGCTGGGACCACTGCCTCCGCCGCGAACCGCTATTGGATAGCCACCAGCGCGGGTAACTGGAGCGACAGCGCCCATTGGTCCACGTCGGCCACCGGCGCGGGAGGCGCGACCGTTCCCGGACCGTCTGACGCCGTTTATTTCACCAGCTCCCGCAACGGGAACTGCACCCTGAACACCGCGGTCAACGTGGCCAGTCTGAGCATCGGCGGCTACACGGGCACGCTGACCCAAACGGCGGGGAACACCATCACCGTAGCGGGCGATCTGAGCCAATCCTCGGGCACCTTTGTCGGGGGCACCTCGACGATTGACGTCAACGGCAGCTTCAGCCTCTCGGGGGGCGCGTTCACTTCGACGACCGGGACCTTCTCCGTCGCCCTGCACTGGATCCACGGCAGTGGGGGCACCTTCAGCCACAACAACGGCACGGTCCTGTTCGACGGGACCAGCCCCTCGGTGGACGTGAATGCGCTCGAGCTCTTCAGCCATCTGACCGTCAACTTGACCAGCGGCACCTTGTACCTCAGCTTCGGGGATATACTCCGGGTGCTCGGCACCCTGACCTTGAGCAACGGCGCCGTCAGCGCCTCGAGCGGTTCGGCCACCCTCGAAGCTCAAGGGAACGTTCTGGTCCAAAGTGCACACGACGGCGGCGGGGTCACGCTGGCCTTCACCGGCTCAGCGCCTCTGCAGACGTTCGACCTGACCGGCGCCACCGACCGCTATGACGGAGACATCACCGTCAACAAGGCCGCTGGCGAGGTCCGCTTGCTCTCCGACTTGACCATGGACAGCGGCGGCCAGGACCTGACCCTCACGGGTGGCACCCTGAACCTCAACGGCCGCACGCTGCAGGTCTACTATTCCTATTCGCCCAACAACTACCTCACCGTCAATGGTCCGGTTACGGTCGCTGGAACCGGACTCCTGGCGACCTACTACTACAACCAAACCAGCGCCGGCCACCTCGCTTTCACCGGCACGCCGACGCTGCGCGTCTACAGCGCCTTCACCATGTCGGGTGGCACTTTCACCCCCAACCTCGCCACCGTCGATCTGGACTCGAGCTTCACCCTCTCCGGCGGCACCTTCAACGCCCCGGCCGGCAGCCTCTCAGTCGGCGGTAACTGGATCCACACCGCCGGCGGCACGTTCAATCCCAACAACGGCACCGTCATCTTCGACGGTCCCACCGCCTCGGTGGACGTGAACGTGACCGAGACCTTCCATCACCTGACCGTGAATCTGAGCAGCGGAACGCTCTACCTCGGCTCCGGCGATACCCTCCGCGCCTTGGGCAACCTGACCCTCGGCAACGGCGCCATCAGCGCGTCCAGCGGCGCCGCCACCCTCGAACCCCAAGGCCAGGTCACCGTCCAGAGCGCCTTTGACGGGGGGAACGCCATCCTCCTGTTTGCCGGCGCCGCCATCCAAGACTTCGATCTCACCGGCGCCACCAGCCAGTACGACGGTGATATCGTCGTCAACAAGACGGGCGGTCAGTTGAACTTGCTGTCGAACCTCACGTTGGATGCCGGCGGCCAGGACCTGACCCTCACGGGTGGCACCCTGAACCTCAACGGCCGCACCCTCACGGTCTACTACTCTTATTCTCCGAACAACTACCTCCAGGTGAATGGACCCGTCACCATCGCCGGCGCCGGCACCCTCATCACTTACTACTACAACCAAGTCAGCCCGGGCAACCTCGCCTTCACGGGCTCAGCCACCTTGCGCGCCTACGGACCCTTCGCCATGGCCGGCGGCACCTTCACCGCGAATGCCGCCACGCTGGACCTGGACTCGAGTTTCACCCTTTCAGGTGGGACCTTCGTTGCTCCTGCAGGTCCGATGTCGGTGGCGGGCCATTGGCTCCACACGACCGGTGGCGCGTTCAACCCGAATAACGGCACCGTCATCTTCGACGGCCCAACCGCCACGGCCGACGTCGCCGGCATCGAGACCTTCCATCACCTCACCGTCAACCTTTCCAGTGGAACGCTCTACCTGGGCTCGGGCGATACCCTCCGCGCCCTGGGTAACCTGACCCTCGGCAACGGCGCCATCAGCGCCTCGAGCGGGTCCGCCACCCTCGAAGCCCAGGGGCACGTCACCGTGAGCCAGCACTACGACGGCGGCAACGCCGTGCTGCTGTTCGCAGGCGCGGCCTCGCAAGACTTCAACTTGACCGATGCAACAGCCAACTATGACGGCGATATCGTCATGAACAAAGGCGGTGGCCAAGTCAACCTGCTGTCGAACCTGACCCTCGATGCAGGAGGACAAGACCTGACTTTGAGCGCCGGCACCCTGAACCTCAATGGCCGGACCGTGACGGTCTTTTACTCCTATTCGCCCAACAACTACCTCACGGTCAACGGCCCGGTCACCATCGCCGGAGCCGGCACCCTCATCGCCTACTACTTCGGTCAAGTCAGCCCCGGCAACCTGACCTTCAGCGGGAACGCCACCCTCCGAGCCTATGGCCCCTTCACGATGGCCGGTGGCACCTTCCACGCAAACGCCGCCACGCTGGACCTGGACTCGAGCTTCACGCTCTCGGGCGGGACGTTCAACGCGCCGGCCGGTGTCCTGTCCGTGGCGGGCAACTGGCTGCACACGACCGGCGGCACCTTCAACGCCAATGGCGGCACCGTGATCTTCGATGGCCCGACGGCCAGCGCCGACGTGAACAGCGTCGAGACGTTCCACCATCTGACCGTCAACCTCGCCAGCGGGACGCTCTACCTCGCCTCGGGTGACACCTTCCGCGTCTTGGGGAACCTCACCCTCGGCAACGGCGCCGTCACGCCCTCGAGCGGCTCGGCCACCCTCGAAGCCCAGGGCCAGGTCACCGTCCAAAGCGCCTTCGACGGCGGCAAAGCCAGCCTCCATTTCACCGGTGCCGCTGCCCAAACCTTCAACCTGACCGGCGCAACCGATCGCTTCGACGGCGCGCTGGTGGTCAACAAGACGGGCGGTCAGGTCGAATTGCAGTCCGCCCTGCTCATGGATTCGTCCAACCAACACCTGACCCTCCAGGCTGGCACGCTCGATCTCAACGGCTTCCCGCTCACCGTATACTACTCTTACTCGCCCGGCTCGTCCGGCGTCTTGACACTCCAAGCGGGCGGGAACCTCCAGCTCCAAGGGGGCGAGACCATCACCCTCAACGGCCTCCCCACCCTCCAGCCCGGCAGCACCGTCACCTACGACGGCTCCGCTGGCCCATACACGGTCAAGAACTACGCTTATCAACACCTATCCATCATCGGTTCCGGTACGTTCTTGCCACCCGGTAATACCCTGGTCGTGGCCGGCAACTTCACGCACACCGCCGGCAGCTTCACCGCCCCAGCAGGGACCTTGTCCGTCAAGGGGCATTTCCAGCGATCCGGCGGTGCCTTCCTCCATAACGCCGGCACCGTGTTGCTCGATGGAGGTTCGCAGACCCTCTCCGGAAACACCACCTTCAATCACCTCACCAAAACCACCACCACGGCCGCGACCCTCACGTTCCCGGCGGGCGCCACCCAAACCGTCTTGGGCACGGTCACCCTCCAGGGCGCCAGCGGCAACCTGCTGTCTCTCCGCTCCTCGACGCCCGGCGCGCCATGGCGCATCGCCCCGACCGGCCCGCGGGCGATCGCCTTCGTCAATGTCCAGGATAGCCACAATCTCGACCCGTTGCTCATCCAGCCAGCGTCCTCCGTGAACGCCGGCAACAACATCGGCTGGTTCAGCGGCGGTCCCATCTCGACCGCCGCCTCGACCGTCACCGCTCAGCCTACCTTGGTCCCGGCCAACGGCTACTCCTCCGCCCTGGTCACCGTGACGTTGGTCGAGACCACCGGCCACTTCGCCGCCGGCCGAACCGTTACGCTGACCAAGAACGGCGGCAGCTCCGTCATTACCCCCGCCAGCGCGGTCACCACCTCGAGCGGCGTCGCAACGTTCCGCGTCAAGAACGCCGTTTCTGAACTGACCACCTACACCGCCACCGTGAACGATGTGCCTGCGGTCACCCTGCCCCAAACGGTGACCGTCACCTTCAGCGCCTCAGCCCCCATCCCCTGGTACGACTGTGCTTGGGGCTATCGTAAGCTCATCGTCATCGATTACACCAAGGTCGACTGCGACCTCGTCAACTTCCCCGTCCTCATCAGCTTCACCGATTCCCACCTCGGCGCGCACGCCCAAACTAGCGGTAACGACCTCCTCTTTACCGGCGAAGACGGCCAAACCCAGTTGCCCCACGAAATCGAAAAATACACCGCCGCCCAAGGCAGCCTGGTTGCCTGGGTCAAAGTGCCCCAGCTCTCGAGCTCGACCGAAACGGTCCTCTACCTCTACTACGGCAACCCGGCTGCCCCCAATCAACAAGCGGCCGCCCAGGTCTGGGACAACGGCTTCAACGCCGTCTGGCATATGCGGGAAGATCCCACAGGGCCGCCACCGCAGATTAAGGACAGCACCAGCAACGCCAAACACGGCACCGCCATCTATATGGCTTCCGGCGACCAGGTCCCAGGCCAGATCGACGGCAGTCTCTTCTTCAACGGGTCCCACGGCGCCGTCCGCTACACGGGCGACCTCGTCGGCGCCGGCTCGTTGACTTACTCATTCTGGGTCAAAGCACCCACCGCCGGCGGTAGCTCCCCTCGGCTCGCGCTCACCAACGGCCGCTTCGTCGTGAGCCTGGACTCCAGCGGCCGCTTCCGCGTCACGAGCAACGACTCGACCGAAGCCCTCTCCGCCACCGGCGCCTGGACACCCGGCAATTGGTATCACGTCACGGTCACGCGCACGGCTGCCGGCGTGGTCAACATCTACGTCAACGGCCTCCTCAGCGGCAGCGCCAACCAGAACTCCGGCACCCCAGTCGCCGGCGGTAACACCATCTTCGGTAACGAGCCCTGTTTCAACCGACCCTTCAACGGGTACCTGGATGAATTCAGGTTCTTTGGTGGCATCCGGCCTCCCTGCTGGATCCGTACCGAGTACCGCAACCAAAGCTCGCCCAGCACCTTCTACACCATCGTCCAGGAATCCGGCTGCACCCCAACCTTCAGCGTCGGGAACCGCGTCTGGCTCGATAACGGCCAGGGCGGCGGCACCCCCAACGACGGCATCCACAGCGGCGGTGAACCCGGCATCCCCGGCGTCACCCTCGAACTCCGCAATAGCGTCGGCAGCGTCATCCAAACCACCACCACCGGCGTCAATGGCTATTACCGCTTCGACAACGTCCCCGCCGGCACCGGCTACACCGTCGTCTTGGCTGCCGCCAACTTCACCGCCGGCCAGCCCCTCTTCGGCTTCCTCAGCAGCTCAGGCGCCACCTCGGGAACCGACCGCCGCGATAACGGCGCCGATAACCCCACCCCAGCCGTCCAAGGCCTCGCCAGCGCCCCCTTCAACCTCGGCCCCGGCCTCCAACCGGTCGGCGAACCGGACATCAGCACCGGCTTGGGCGCCCACGGCCCCGGCGGCGACGCCAGCGACAACCTCACCCTCGACTTCGGCGTCATCCAATCCCAACCTAGCCTGAGCGTCGGCAACCGGGTTTGGCTCGATAACGGCCAGGGCGGCGGCGTGGTCAATAACGGCCTCCAAGACGGAACCGAACCCGGCATCGCCGGTGTCACCGTCCAACTCAAGAACAGCAGCGGCTCGGTCATCGCCACCGCCACCACAAACCCCGACGGCTACTACCGCTTCGACGCCGTCCCCGCCGGCACGGATTATACTGTGTTCCTCCCCGCCGCGAACTTCCTCAGCGGCCAATCCCTCGCCGGCTTGGTGAGCAGCACCGGCGCCTTCGCCGGCACCGACCGCCGCGATAACGGCATCGACAGCTCCAACCCGGCCGTCAGTGGTATCACCAGCAGTCCCTTCAGCCTCCTGCCCGGCTCGCTCCCGCTCAACGAACCGGACCTCGGCCCCGGTGCCGGCGCGCATGGACCCGCCGGCGACATCAACGACAACCTCACCCTCGACTTCGGCTTCACCCTCCCCAGCAGTCCGTGCCTCACCGGCACCTTCGTCATGGCCGGCAGCGACTCCGTCAGTGGCACGCCCGGCAACGTGCGCACCTTCACCGTGGGCAACGTCTCCGTGAGGGCCAGCGCCTTTAGCCGGTCGAAATCCGACGGCAGTTGGGCCACAGCCTACCTGGGCCGCTACAGCGGGGGCCTAGGCGTCACCGACACCAGCGAAAGCGGCAGCAGCAACTCGCACACCGTAGATAACATCGGCCGCGACAACTTCGTCCTGTTCGAGTTCTCCCAACCCATTATCGTCGACCGCGTCTATCTGGGGTACGTCGCCACCGACAGCGACCTGACCGCCTGGATCGGCAACTTTAACGATCCCTTCAACAACCACCTCACGCT
>VHCO01000346.1 GCA_016871715.1 Verrucomicrobiota bacterium | reverse complement strand
TTGGGGAGCACGCGCCAACGGTGGCTGCCCGTCACGCTCCCCGGCACGCGCACGATTGCCGTGACCGTGTGCGTCTGGCCCGGGCCGAGCGTGAGCCCCTCGGCCACGAGCAGGTCGCCCGCCGGAATCACCACCTGGCGGTTCCCCGTCTCGAGCGACAGCCCCACCGCGTCGTGCCACGGCCCTGCCGCCGGCTCGCTCCCGAGGTTCGTCAAGGTCCAACTCAACCGGACCATTTGGCCCGCCCGCGCCGTCGCCGGCCCTTGCACACTGGTCACCGTCAGGTCGATCCCCGAAGGCGCGCCTTCGGCGAACTCGAAGGCGCCGAGGTCCGCGTAGACGCCCTGGGCGTTGGGAATGCCGGTATTGGCCGTGCGCGGGTCTGTGTAGCGCGGTGCGCCGCGTTGGTCGGTGGGCGGCGCCACTGTGGCGTCGGCCGCATCGATGCAGGGCGAGAGGTACGCCAACTGATACTGCTCGCGCGCGGCGTCTTTGAACCGCGGGTCGGCCGAGATATTGCCTCCGGCGCCGGTTAGGTCCGGCGTGTTGCGGTAGTTCAGGTAGCCGGCCGCAGCCGGCGCCCAGACATTGCAGTAGCGCACGCCGGTCAAGGTGCCGAAGTCGTACTGGACACCCGATTCGATGCCGTTGGCGACAATGCAGTTCTCCGCCAGCAACGAGCCGCCGTGGATCAACAACCCGATCCGGTTCCGGTCCAGTGTGCTGTTTCGCACGGTGACCGTCGAGTTGGGATGGGCGCAGACGGCGCGATCCATGCCCGCCAACGTGCAATTCAACAAAGTGACCTCGCCGCTCACCGTTCCCGCATGCCAGGCGGCCGAGTTGTTCACCCGGATCTCACGCGAAAGATTGCCCGGCACCCCTCGGTCCGCGCCTCGGAACACGGCCGTTGCCTGGTACACCCTGTCCGGCAGGAGTGTCGAGTCCCAAACCGTCGGGTGCCAGGCCGGCCCTGGGGCGAGCAGCGGAAAGACCGCGTTCGCATTGGCCGCGGCCAGCTCGAGCTGGGTGTTCAGCCCGTCGATCCCCAGGAGCACGAGGGGGAACCGCACCTCCGCGTGCAACAGACCCACGTCATCCGACTGCCCCAAGAGCTTGTCGCGCCAGAAGAAGCGTGGCTCGTCCCCCGCCCAAACGCTCCCGCCCCCACCGGCGTTGTTCGCCCCGCCGGCGACGCTGATATCGGTCAACGTCATCGCCTTCGCCCCCCAGAGATGCACGGCCACGCGCCCGCCGCCGCCGCCCCCGCTGCGCCAGGCCCCGCCCGAGTTGTATCCGTCACCGCCCTGGGCCTGGATGCTGCCGGCGCCGTGCAGATGGGCCGTGTTGATGAGGATGGACCCGCCGCTGCCGCCGCCCGTGGCGTCTGCGCCCGTCTGCCCGTTTGCGAGGATCCTGCCCTCGACGACCAGTTCCGCGGCATCGATCCAGGCCAGACCGCCGCCCCGGCATTCCTGGCCGGCCGTGCTGGCGCCGCCGATGCCCAACGCCAGGGGGACCTGTTCGTCGCCAAACGCCGGGTTGGCTTGACCGCCCCAATCACCGCCGCGCCCGCCATAGCTGCCGCCGGATTGGCCGGTGACTTGGCCGGTCCGTGTCTGTCCCCGAGCGCTGACGTCCACGGCCGCGTCGGTGTCGATGAAGAGCGTTCCGCCGACCAGCAAGCGCAGGCCGTTCGCGGCTCCGGCGAGATGGGTGAGCCGCGAGGTGCCCAGCAACCGCACGTTGTTCTGAACCGCCAACTCGTTCGCCGGGGTGAGCGTGCTGTCCGTCACCTGGATCTCGTGGAGCAGCGTTCTCTCCGCTGCACTCAACCGCAGATTCGCCCCACCGATCACGATCAGCTCGTCGATTTCACCGGGTGCAAGCGACTGTTGCGACTGCGGCTCGCCGGTGCGGCCCTCGTAATCGACCACCAACCGCGCGAGCCCGCTCGTGTTGTCACGCAGACAGAGCGTCCCGGTGCCGCCTCGAGTGTACCCGGCGCCGCCGGCCACCGACGTGGTGCCGTTGAATTCGTTCGCCGCGAACTCGAGGGCGATCCGGCCGCCGGCCCCGCCTCCACCTTCGCCCGCGCTCGATCCGCCGTTGGCCTGAATGCTACCCGTCCCCCGCAGAGTGCCTACGCTCAGGTAGATGCTGCCCCCGGCACCGCCACCGAAAGAGCTCCCGGTCGGCACCGTGCCGTCGGCGCGCAGGGTGCCCTCCACGGTCAATGTGCCGCCGACCGCCAGGCGGATCAGGCCGCCGCCGCTGCCTCCCAGCCCCTGGTAACCGGACCGCTCACCACCGCCGCTCCCCAGGTGCATGGGCGCCACAACCGAGCCATACGAGCCCCCACCGGCTGTGCCTTTCCATCCACCCCCCCCCGTTCCGCCATAGCCGCCTCCAGCACCCCCGCCTGTGCTGCCTCCGGAGAACCATCCCGACTGGCCGGCGCCGGGGCCCTGCTTGCTCGAGTGACCCCGGCCGCTGGCGTTGATGGACGAGTCGGAGGCCACCAGCACGTTCCCTGGGACGGTGAGTTGCAGGACGGTCTGCTCCGGCGCATGACTGATCTGACCGCCGGACTCGAGCGTCAGATTCTCGAACTGCATCGGCTCGTCCGGATACACCAACGCCGCCCCGCTCACGGTGAGCCCGAAACGCGCGTCCGCCGGCCAGTAGTCGTTCTTCAGGTGCGTGACAGCCCCGGCGTTGCCCCCGTTGTCGATCCGCACGGATCCGGACGTTGCGACCGAACTCTTCGAGTAGAGCGTACCTGCCGCACCCCGAGACCATCCAGCGCCGCCCTCGGCCGAGATCACCCCCGTGAACTCATTCGCTCCAAACTCGATCGCAATCCGACCGCCCCGCACCCCCGCCGCCCCTCGCGGCCTCCCCATCGCCCCCACGGGCTAGAATGTGACCGTCCCCGCGCAGCCTCCCGACCGTCAGGTAGACACTGCCGCCGGCGCCGCCTCCGCCCGAGCCCACCGAGGGCACGGTGCCGTTGGCGCTCAGTGTCCCGTCGACACTCAAAGTGCCGCCGACCACCAGGCGGATCAGTCCGCCGCCGCTGCCTCCCACGACCCATGAGTCAGTGGTGCCTCCGCCGCCGCTGCCAAGGTCCATCGGCGCCACGATCGAGCCGTAGGAGCTTCCCCCCGTTGTCCCCTTCCACCCACTCCCACCCGTGCCGCCAAAGCCACCGCCGGCACCTCCACCGGTGCTGCCACCGGAAAACCAGCCTGACTGGCCGGCACCGGGACCCTGCTTGTTGGGATGGCCTCTTCCATTGGCGTTGATGGCCGACCCGGCAGGCACAGAGACGTTGCCCGGCACCGTGAGTTGGAAGTCGGTCTGCCCGGCCGCATGGCTCATCTGGCCGCCTGACTCGAGGGCGAGGTTCTCGAACTGCATCGGCTCGTCCGGGTACACCAACGCCGCCCCGCTCACCGTCAACTCGAAGCGGGCGCCCTGCGGCCAGTAGTCAGTCTTCAGGCGCGTGATGGCGCCCGCGTTGCCGCCATTGTCGACGAGCACTGAGCCGTAGGCCGCCCCTGCTGCCTTCGTGTAGATCGTCCCCGCGCCCGCCCGGCGTCCGCCCCCGCCGCCTTGGGCCGAGATCGTCCCGCCGAACTCGTTCGTCTCGTACTCGAGGGCAATCCGACCGCCGGCACCCCCACCGGCCTCCGTCCCGCCCGAGCCCCCATTGGCCTGGATGCTCCCGCTGCCTCGAAGGGTGCCCACCCGCAGATGGATGCTGCCGCCCGAACCGCCGCCAGACGACCCACTGCCCCCGTTCGCGCCGGCAGCCCGCAGCGTGCCCTCCAGGCTCAAGATCCCACCCACCGCCAATCGGATCAAACCGCCCCCAGCTCCGCCGTCTGCGATGTCACGCGAACCGCCGCCGCCGCTGCCCAAGTGTGCGGGCGCCACCACCGACCCATAGGAACCGCCTCCCGCAACGTCCCAGCCCGCAGCACCGCTGCCGCCGTAGCCCGCACCGCTGCCGCCGTAACGGGACGGGGATTGGCCTGCGCCCGGGCCTTGTCTGCTGAGGTAACCCTTGCCGCTGACATCGATTGTGGTGTCCGAGGAAACCGCCACGTCCCCGCTCACCTGGATCTCGAAGCCGGCCTGCCCGGCCGAATGCGTCAACACCGCGTTGCCTAGCAACTCGACGCCGGCGAAGGTATGCGGCCCGTTGACCGTCAGTGTGCAGTTGCTCACCGTGAGGGTCTGGCCGTCGTAGGTTACGTTGCCCGCGTTGATGGTTGTGTCGGTCACAAACACCGTTCGCGCAGGGGGACCGGCGGGTCCCGGGCCCGAGGGCCTAGCCTGTGCCCAGGAGGTGTTGGGTTGGCTGAGGAGAGCAATGGCAGCACCCGCCGCCAGCACCAAGTCCGGAAGGGCAGTCTTCATATGTAGGTACTCCTCGCCTACGCCAGACGCCCCGGTCTTCTTGACACGCCAAAGCAGGAACCCCCCAAAGTCCGACGAGGCTGATGGTAGGATCCCCTAACAGAACCAGGGCACTAAATCAAGCCTTTCGTTCAACTGGGTGTGACGGGAGTGCCTTGGGCGGCTTGGCCAAGTGAGCGGGACGAGACAAGGAACCGAGCATGGTTGGGGGCGCACGGCCGCGTTCCAGTGCCTCGGATTCGAGGGCAGAACGATACTGGGTGTGGCGGGGCTGGTTCATCCCTGAACCATACGGAGCCGCGAGGCGTTGGTCCGCACGGATTTGGCGTGCGATGCGTCCCGAATGTGGTTGAATCCCGCCGTGCGGACCGAAGACAACAGTCCTGCTGGTCAGGCGCACGGGGGTGTCTTCGCCACAACGCATTGGAGCGTGGTGCTGGCGGCCCGAGAGCAGGACACGCCGCAAGCCAATGCTGCCTTGGAACAGCTCGGCCGCACCTACTGGTATCCCCTCTACGCCTACGTGCGGCGACAAGGCTACGACATGGGCGACGCCCAAGACCTCACGCAGGGTTTCTTTGCCCATATTCTCTCCCGCGGTTTCCTGAAGCGTGCCAATCCTGCGAAGGGCAGGTTTCGCTCGTTCGTCCTGGGGGCGCTCAAGTACTTCCTGGCCGATGAATGGGCTAAGCTCCGGGCGCAGAAACGCGGCGGCAAGAGTCTCCCGGTGTTCCTGGACGCGCAGACGGCCGAAGCGCGGTACCGATTGGAGCCCGTAGATCGGATGGACCCGGAGAAACTCTTCGAGCGGCGTTGGGCCACCGCCCTGCTCGACCGCGTGCTCGAGCGGATCGAGGAGGAGTACTCGGGCTCAGGCCGGAGAACGGTTTTCGACCAACTCCGAGTCTTCCTGTTGGGGGAGAAGGCCCCCGGCGGCTACGCGCAAGTGGCCGCCTCGCTGCAAATGACCGAGGGGGCTGTGAAGGTGGCGGCGCATCGCTTGCGTCAGCGGTACCGGGAGCTGTTTCGCGAAGAAGTCGCCCACACGGTCGAGGAGCCAGCCGAGCTCAACGACGAGGTGAAGCATCTCTTCTCGGTCCTGGCGGGTTGAGCGGCGCGTTGAACAAACTCAGTAACCATTGGGCGGTTTTGCCGGAGATCCAGAGTGAGAGTCCGAACGTCGTGACGGCGATGCGGTCGAGTGCCTTGACCAAGACGATCCGGCGTTCCGGGTGTGTTGCCGTCCGGTGGCGCGGGCCGTGCAATTCCCTGTAGGCCACGCCCGCCACCCGGTGGAACCTACGGTCCAGGCCTGACAACGACAAGACGGGCATGAGCGAAATCAGAACCTGTCCTGACTGCGGCGCGCCCATTCTCCAAGACGCGCCCAAGGGGTACTGCCCGGCTTGCTTGGTCAAGCTAGGGGCCGAGGGGTTGATCCCCGCAGCCGAACTTGTAACTCCCGATCCCACCGGCAAAGGCGTATCCCCCGAAGCGGCGGAAGGATCGCCTCGCCGAGCCGACCGTGGACCCGGCTCTTTCGGCGGCAGCACCCTCCCCACCCTCTTTGGCGGTTACGAACTGCTGAGCGAGATTGGCCGTGGCGGGATGGGCGTGGTTTACCGGGCTCGGGAGCTGGCCATCAACCGCGTCGTGGCCCTCAAACTGTTGCTGCATGGCCGGTTCTCCGACGCCGCCTTTGTCGAGCGCTTTCACCTCGAGGCCGAAGCCGCCGCCCACCTCGACCACCCGCACATTGTCCCCATCTACGAAGTAGGCCAGCACGAAGGCCAGCCCTTCTATAGCATGAAGCTGATCGAGGGCCAAAGCCTGGACCGAGCCCATGCCGAATGCAGAATGGGGAATGCCGAATACCGCAGAGCCAGTTCGGCGTGGGTGCGGCGCTCGGCGGAGTTGCTGGCGACGGTGGCTCGGGCAGTCCACTATGCCCACGAGCGTGGCGTGCTCCACCGCGATATCAAGCCGCACAACATCCTGCTCGACGCCGAAGGGCAGCCGCACCTGACCGACTTCGGGCTGGCCAAGCTCTTGGACCAAGAGAGTGGCCTCACGATGAGCTCCGCAGTCATCGGCAGTCCCGGCTTCATGGCGCCCGAGCAGGCGGCAGGCAAGACTCGGCAGGTGACAACGGCCGCCGACGTTTACGGTCTGGGGGCGGTCCTGTATGCGTTGCTGACGGGCAAGCCGGTTTTCCAGGCCGACACACCGTTGGAAACGGTGCGGTTGGTGATCGAGCAGGAACCCGGCCGACCGCAGGCGTTGAATCCGGCTGTGGACCGCGACCTGGAAACCATCTGCCTCAAATGCCTGCAAAAGGAGCCGGCCAAGCGCTATGCCTCCGCCCGGGCCCTGGCCGATGAT
>VHCO01000345.1 GCA_016871715.1 Verrucomicrobiota bacterium | reverse complement strand
CGAGCTACATCTGGTCCGGCCCGAACCGGCCACCCCCCTCACCCGCCGGCGAGCGGGCCGCGGAAAGACATCATAACGGGCGTTCTCCGGGCTGCCGGGGCGATTCTGCCCCGCTTGAGCTGCGCCGCAGCGCCGTCAGGACGGCTCTTTACGGCCATTTCCCCGTTTGGGACAGGCTCTAAATAGGCATGTAGCCCGGCGAATTCAGGGCAGCATAAAGCGGATTCATACACATCGGCGTGCTGTTCCGCAAAGCAGACGCCGGGCCCACGCAAGTGCTAGCTGCCGCCGAGACAGCGGGAATGCCCTGCGCAGGTGATCGGCCCCTCGGCTCATGAAGGATAAGCCGCGCAGCTATCAGGCAGACCCCAGGGAGCTCGAAGGCAGTGTTGACCGATAACTGATAATAGCCGTCGGCGCCAATGGAGGTGCCGCCTATCCACGCGTCGTGCTCGTTGACAACCAGAGACAATGATGCTTGGCGTTGAGGTAAGGTCGCTGAGGATAGGGCAGTACGAAAGGTCCAGATCTGCGGTTCCCGGCCAGTCACCACCGGGATCAGTTGGAGGATTGCATCGCGGTGGATGGGATTGGTTCCCAGGATGGATTCGGCCAGGCCATTCAAGCCGTCGGTATCAAGGTCAACTGCCGCGTAAATCGGATCACTGCAATCGATGACCCCGTCGTCGTCTGTGTCCTGATCTGAGGTCGAGGTCTCTACGCCTGCATCGGTGTATCCGTCACCATTAGAATCCTCCAGGTAATCGGGAATGCCGTCGGCATCAGTGTCGATCGGGAGACCGCCGAGCACAGCGACGTAGTGCAACCCAATGTTGACCTTCTCGGGTAGCTCGGTTTCGATGCCGTCTTTGATCTGGTCCACCCGGCTCGTGTATTGGTGTAGGCCAGCCTCGCCGGCTGACGAGCTTCCGCCGTTATAAAGCGGGGCGGTGGCAGGGAGGTAGTGCCGGCCAAGCGGTCCAGTCTGGTACGGAGGGGCGCTGCTCAGTAGCGTGTCGCTTGAAGTGTCAATGCCACCATCGCTATTGACAGCAAGCAGAGTGTCTCGCTCGCCATCGCCGGTGTCCATCTCGGACGGATCACGCCGCCAGTACCCATTGAAATCATGGTCCAGCGGTAGTGTCGGGTAGTCTTGCTTGATCGGGACTTTATCGAACAAGGTGTCCTTGAACGTCCAGCGGCCCACCGTCGCCGGGACGGGCACCGCTCGCAGGCGGCACCAGCGGAAGAGGTTGTTTCTGGCTTCGAGGGCAATGTCCTTGCGCATTGGATATCCTTGGGCAACCCAGTCCGGGTCCAGATTGAGGTTGACCCGCTCGAAGAGGTTGTTGATCCAGGACACGTTTCCGGTGCCGTCGAATTCTCTGTAGGGCTTGCCAAGGTTGATGAGCCCGCCGCTCAGACTGCAATCGCGGAGCACCAAATCCATCAAGCAGCCACCGGGCGACATATAGACCGAGAAGTCCTCGGAAAAGCCTCCCCCAAAATGGAAGGACTCCATGGGCAGATAGAACCGCGAGAAGCGGAACTGAAGGACGGGAGGTGAACCGACCGCCTCGGGAGCATATCCGAGCCTGAACGCGACGACGCCACCGTACTCGAATGGGCGTTCTTGCACCAGTGGCGTGCCGACGAAGGTGTTCGGGTTGGTAGGCGTTCCCTGACTGCTGAACACCGCCCCCGCCCCAGCACTGAAACCAACCACGTGACCGCTATGCAGGCCGATGGCGGTGCCCGGCCGCACGGTCACGGCACCCCCGGTGAGGATCATTGCCTCGACGGTGAAATCCAGGGCATCGTAGTAGAAACCGGGATCCGGCGATCCGCTAACGTAGCGCGGTGCCTGTTGGTCGAGGTTGAAACTGGCGGAGGATGCCGTCGAGGTCACCAGACACGTGGTCAGGTCGGGCGTGCCGTCCACGGTGCAGTGGTACAGGCTCGCGTAGACCGGGAAGCTGGTCGTGAGCGGCTGTTTGATGTTGGCCATCAGGCAGTTGTTCACCGTCAGCCCGACGCCGGTGCCACTGCTGCCGCCCCCGGTGATGTTGATCGCCCTGACGCAGTTGACAGGTAGATCGTAGGGCTGGTTGGGTTCACCTGATAAGTCTTGAGGAACTTGGAGACCGCGCCCCCTTCGATGGTTCTCGGGGTGTTGCAGTAGACCGGCCCGGTCACCAGGTAGGTCGTGTCCCCTTGGAAAAGCGGTGTCCCGTTTGCCGCCGTCTGATCGAGCACGACCAGGTAGTCGATCACCAAGCCGTCCTCGTCAGACGCCCCGGGTGTGCTCTTGGCCCCGCGGTTAACTCGGGCGCCGCTCGCGGCGCGCCGGCTTGCCAGGGCCTGCATCTCGCCCTCGATCGAGGCCGTCCGCCAGTCCGAGGAGGGCGCGTCCGCGTTCGGACCCGGCGCGACAGGCGCGGCCGCCGGAGCACCGTGCCGGGATGGGCGAAGGTGCCAGAGGCACGAATGCGGTCAGACTTCATCCGGGGCGCGTGCGGTCACCGGGGTGAAGGCGCGCGCTTGCTGAGCCTGGGCCGGGGTGGGTGCCGCGCGGCCGGCGTGTGCCGGTGGGCGCTGGGCTGCATGAGCGCCAGCCGCCATCAGCGCCAACAGAACGGAGATCGGGAGTACAAAACTCCGCTGGCGGGGGGAGGATCGCACGCGAGTTCATAAGATAGATCGCCTGGAGCGGTTGCAGCCGGCCATACGCCGACTGTCGGCCGCTGTCAAAACAAACCTGGGGAAAGCGACAACCACGCAGAGTCTTATTCGTAATGGACACTTTTTGGCGTTTTTGGCTACTATGGCCGCGATGAGTAGTCTCCGCGAGGTTGTCCTGACGCAAAAGGCGGAATTGGAAGAGCAGTTGCGCCGCCCCTACGTCGAGCGGTTGCTGCCCCGGCAAGCCGTTGTGGAAACCGACCTGATCCGCGTCATCGTCGGCCCTCGCCGCGCCGGCAAGTCCACCCTCGCCGTCCATCTGCTCCAACGACTGGGCGGTGGCGGTTACGCGAACTTCGATGACGAACGCTTGGCGGGCCTGACCGATGCCGACGCGTTGCTCGCCGCCATGGATGGGGTGTATGGCCAGCCCAAGCATATCCTCTTCGACGAGATTCAGAACTTCCCGCGCTGGGAACTCATGGTCAACCGGCTCCAGCGGTCGGGACGCCGACTGTTGCTCACCGGCAGCAACGCGAACCTGCTGAGCAGCGAACTAGCCACGCACTTGACTGGGCGGCACCAGACCATTGCGCTCCTGCCTTTCTCCTTTTCTGAAGCGCTGGCCGCGGAAGGTGCGACCGGAACGGTGGCGGCGCGGGCGGCGCGGTTCGACCGCTATCTAATGGAGGGGGGCTATCCCGAGCCCCTGCTGCGGGGCGCCAGCCGCACCGATTACCTACGCGACCTCGTGCGCGCCACCCTGTTGAAGGATGTCGTGCGCCGACATCGGATCCGCTCCGGCGCTGGGTTGGAGGATGTGGCCCACTGGTTCTTCTCCAACACCGCCAAGGAGTTCTCCTTCCGCACCTTGGCGGCGGTGGCCCGGGTGACGAGCCCCACGACCGCGGAGAAGTACACGCGTCTGCTGAGCGAGGCCTTTCTGCTCTTCACGCTGAACCGATTCACGTTCAAGGCCCGCGAACGCGCCACGGCCAACAAGAAAGCCTACGTGGTGGATCCGGCCCTTGCCGTTTGCTTGGGAACCCGTCCTGGGCAGGACGTGGGCCGACTGGCCGAGAGCGTCGTTGCTCTCTCCCTGTGGCGGCGCCAATGGGCGGGCGAAATCGAGGTGGCCTTCTGGAAGAACAGCGCGCACGAGGAGGTGGACTTTGTCGTGCGGGAACACGGCCGCGTGGCCCGCTTGATCCAGGTCTGCTGGGACCTTTTCGACCCGCGAACCCGCGCCCGTGAGTTCCGGGCGCTGGGGAAAGCCGCCACCGACCTCCGTTGTGACGACCTCTGCTGCCTGACGCGCGGGGCCGCCGGGGACGAGGACTTCACATGGAGCGGGCGTGCCCATCGCATCCGCGTCGTGCCCATCGACGAGTGGATGTCCCAGACATAGGCTCGCGCCGCTCGCAAACTCGACGCCTCAGGGCACGGGATCAGGACCGTTCATGGTTTCACCAGCTTCCGCAGCCGTCTGGTGGCTTGCTGGCGGTCGAGGCGTAACGCCGCCACATCCAGTTTCGGAAATGGAAGATGCCGACGCGTCAAAGCTGGGGTCGAGCCTGGGCGTACCGCATGGGGCTAGGGAGCTCCACTCGATTTAAGTCGCCAGACGATTAGACGTTGACAGACCAGAGGGCGGCGGTTTACGCCCCCTGATCGCGATGATGGCTATCGATCCGCTTCACCAACAGGCTACGGGCGGGAGCAGGTGGGCACGGGGGGAATGCCAGGGGCGTCTCCAGGTTACTAAACCACCTCGACCGGGCACTTGGGCAGCGCGTCGAGGAAGGCTTGGCCATAGCGTTTCGTGAGGACGCGGTTGTCCAGGACCACCACGATGCCGGTGTCGGTCTTGGCGCGGATGAGTCGGCCGACGCCCTGACGAAACTTGAGGATCGCCTCCGGGAGGGAGAACTCGACGAAGGCGTTGCCGCCGGAGGCCTCGATGCGCTCGATGCGGGCCTCGATCAGCGGGTGATCGGGCACGGCGAACGGTAACCGCGTGATGATCACATTGCTGAGAGCCGCGCCCGGCACATCGACCCCTTGCCAGAAGCTCTCCGTCCCAAAGAGCACCGAGTCCACGTCCTCTTTGAACTTCTCGAGCATCAGCGAGCGCGGCATGCCGGTGCCCTGGACGAAACAGGCCAGGCCCACCTGGGCAAAGAACGGCGCCATGGTCTCTCCGACGTCCTGCATGAGGCGGGTGTTGGTGAACAAGACAAAGGCTTTGCCATGCGTGAGCCGGATGAAATGTTCGATCCAATGGACCAGGGCAGGGCGATAGGCCGCATCGCGTGGGTCAGGCATCTTGCTCGCTACGTACAACCGCATCTGGCGGGCGTAGTCGAAGGGCGAACCGACTTGGAGGAGCGTGGCCGCGTCGGCGCCCACGCGACCGGCGTAGTAATTCAGACCGTCTTTGCGGCCGGGTTGGGCGCGCAGGGGGGTACCCAGGTGCTTGACGTCCATCCCCAGGGTGGCGCTGGTGAGGACCACGGAGGTATCCGAGCCGAAGAGGCGTTGGCGCAGGAACTCCGCCACGTCCACCGGCGCCGCGTTCAGCGTCAGGGCTTGGTGGGTCTTGCCCGTGCGTTCGATCCAGTAAACGTGCTCTTCGGCGCTCTGGCTCAGAAACACGGCCAGGGCCTCGCGCAGCTCGTTCAGCCGCCGGTTGCACTCGAGCAGTTCGCTGCCGGTGTCGGCGTCCTCGGAAACCTTGATCAGGTCGCTGACGGCGGCGCGGACGCGTTCGAGGCTGAGCGTGACGGTGTCGGGCACCAAGTCGGGTTGGCGGATGCGCAACTCGCTCCAGTCGCGCACGTAGACTGGGGCGCCGGCTTCGTCGGAGGCGATGGTGGGGCGGGGGGCCGGGTAAACGGCACGGCGCTGTTGCCGATGGAGTTCGTCGCAGGCGGCTTCGAGGGTGCTGAAGAACTGGGCGCTGTGGGTGTAGGCCTCGGCCACCAAGCCGACCGCTTTGCCCTGGCGCAGCGTGGCCAGGAGCCCTTTTTGGGTCCGATCGTTCCAGAGGCGCTGGAGGTTGAAGCGCAACTGGCTGCTCGAGACGCTCAACCCGATGTGCCGGGCGGCCACCTGCTCGAGGGTGTGAGCCTCGTCGAAGATGACAAAGTCGTTCTTGAAGAGAACGCCCCCTTCGACCTCTTCGTCTAACCCGCCCAGGTGCATGAAGAACAGGGTGTGATTCAAGACCAACACGTCCGCCGATAAAATCCGGCTGCGCACGCGCTGGAAGAAGCATGGCGCTCCGCCCGCCTTCACGAAGTCCGACTGGTGGCCACAGCGCTTCGGCGAGCAAAGACCGCGTTCGGAGCACACCTGCGCCCACACCTTCGGCTCCGGCTCACGCTCGAAGTCCGAGAGACTGCCGTCTTCGGTCTGTTGCGCCCACTCGGCGATGCGCTCGAGCTCGGCCTGCTCAGGGGAGGTGAACAGGCTCTCGGCTTGCTGGCGGGCCTTGTGCAGGCGCCGGGTGCACAAGTAGTTCTGGCGCCCCTTCAGCATGGTGAAGCTGAAGGGGACCGGCAGAATCCGTTCCAGCAGTGGCAGGTCTTTCTCGGTGAGCTGTTCCTGGAGGTTGATCGTGTGCGTGGAAACGACGGCCTTCTTCTTATGGGCGACGGCAAACAAGATCGCCGGCACAAGGTACGCCAGGCTCTTGCCCACACCCGTGCCCGCCTCGACCACCAGGTGTTCCCCTCGGGCCAGCGCCTGCGCCACCGCCACCGCCATCTGCTGCTGCTGCGGTCGATACTCGAAGTTCTTCGCCTGGGCCAGAATGCCCTCGGGCGAGAACAGGCGCTGCACCTGGGCAATCAGATCTTCGCCACCGACCGCTTGCGGTTCCACCACACTGATCATCGGACTGGCCCTGGGCTTGTTGGCGATGGCATAAGCGGGCCGAGGCCGGAGTCACGCCGGTGAACGACCGGCCCGCGACAGGAAATGCAGCCCTCGGCGAACTGCGGGCAGCGCACCGGCAATGGAGGGGCGAGCTCTGCGAGCCCGACGATGGAAATGCAGTCCTCGGCGGGCTGCGGGCAGCGCACCGGCAATGGAGGGGCGAGCTCCGCGAGCCCGACGATGGAAATGCAGTCCTCGGCGGGCTGCGGGCGGCGCACCGGCAATGGAGGGGCGAGCTCCGCGAGC
>VHCO01000344.1 GCA_016871715.1 Verrucomicrobiota bacterium | reverse complement strand
GAAACGTGGGCAGGACCTGATGGCCATTTGCCACGATGCTCGAAAGGGCCGATAGGCTGGAAGCCATTGGTCTAAACCGGTCGCGCCTCCGCTCTACTCGACCGGTTCGCGACAAGAAAGCTGAACTGTTGCGCGCTCAAGCCCGCGTGGTTCACCACCCAGAGGATGACGAACGCAAACGGGATGCGTTCGCAGAAGCGAATCAGAATGTCGCTGACCAACAGTTCGCGCAGCGTGGGTGAAAACGACTTCACGACGGAAAGGAAGCTGGTCTTTGCGGCCGACGCCGCGGTGGCCGCAGCGGGTTCAGGATTGCCCATGAACCATTGGAACACCACGGTTAGCGCGCTCAACCCGACGCACAGCAGCAGCGCCCACCGCACGCCGTCGCGCCAGCCGAAGTGCTGAATCAGCGCGCCGCCGACGAGTGGGCCGAGCATCATCGGCACGCGCCGGACGAACGACTGCACACCCAGGCCCATCGTGTGTTGCCGCCGCTGCAACGACGATGCCACGACAGTAAAAGTGGCCGGCAGCGACAAAGCGCTCCACGCCAGGAAGAGGAACACGCCGAGCAACAAAGCCAGCCAGTGTTGCCAGACCAGCACCACCGCGTAGCCTGCCAGCGAAAGGAGGTTGAACAACAGCAGCGAGCGCCGTTGGCCCCAGTGGTCCGTGAGCCAGCCTCCCGGGTAGGCGTAAACCGCGCCGAGAAAAGTCTGCAGGGCGTCGAAGAGGCCGATGAACAACACCACCATCGCAGCGGAATGGCCCGCGGCCTCCGCCAGGGTTTCAAGATACTTGGGCGCGAAACCGAGCCAGAGTTTCTCGCCTGTGCCGGCGAGCACCAGGGCCACGAGGAGGAGCGCCGTGTTGCGCCCCAGCGCAAGGAAGTCCGCGAGTTTTCGCAGCGCAGTCATGGGTTGTCTTGACAGCTTGTTCTGACGGGTCGCAGACTCGGCACATGAAAACGGTCTGGCTGAGTCTGTCGCTTTGCGCCGCATTGAACGGGCAATCGCGCGCCGCGACAATTCATTTCGACGACGCTCCGACCGGCCAGTCACCGGCGGTCTGGCTGGCGACGCAAACCGGCAGCGGCACCGCCAAATGGACCGTCGAGCGGGACGACTCCGCGCCTAGCCGGCCCAACGTGCTCAAACAATCCGGCCAGGCGAACTATCCCCTCTGCCTGAAGGATGCGCCGGCCATCCGCGATGGCTTCGTTGAAGTAAAATTCAAGCCGGTAGCGGGCAAGGAAGACCAGGCCGGAGGCGTCGTCTGGCGGGCGCAGGACGAGGACAATTATTACATCTGCCGCGCCAACGCGCTGGAAGACAACGTGACGCTCTACAAAACCGTCGCCGGCAAACGCACCGTGCTGGACATTGTTGGCCGCAAGGGCGGTTACGGCGTGAAAAAGAAAGTCGCGGGCGGACAATGGCACACAATGCGCGTCGAGTTCGCGGGCAGCCGGTTCAAAGTGTTCTTCAATGGCAGGCAACTCTTCGAGGTCGAGGACGACACTTTCCCGCAAGCGGGCAAAGTCGGATTGTGGACCAAGGCCGACAGCGTGACGTTGTTCGATGATTTCCATTTCGTAGCGAAGCAGGGTCCCGGCCGCAAAAAGTGACGGCCTCAGGCAGGCAATGTTCGCCACGCGCCGGACGGCCTGACACACTGCCGCCCGAACATGACGACTGAATCGAAAACAACTTTGGTCGGTATCTTGATGGGCAGCGACTCAGACTGGCCGGTGATGAAAGCCGCCGCGGACGCGCTGACGGAATTCGGTATCGCCTCCGAGGCCAACGTGATCTCGGCTCATCGTGACCCGCACGGGCTGGAAGCCTACGCCACGGCGGCGCGAGGTCGCGGGCTGCACGTGTTGATTTGCGGCGCGGGCGGCGCGGCGCACCTTCCCGGCGTGACGGCGGCGTTTACCACCCTGCCGGTCATCGGCGTGCCGATCCAAGGCAAGGCGCTCGATGGCATGGATTCCCTCCTTTCCATCGTCCAAATGCCGCCCGGCGTACCGGTGGCGACCGTGGGCATCAACGCGGCGCGCAACGCCGGCCTGCTGGCCGCGCAGATCATCGCCAGCGGCGATGCGGCAATGCAGAAGCAACTGGATGCCTTCAAGGCACGGCTGACTGACGAGTCCCGGGCGAAGAACAAAACGCTTCAAGCCTGACCGCGTGCAAGACCTCATCGCAGGCGTCCACCGGTTCCGGAACGAGGAGTTTGGCAATTACCGCAGCCTGTTCCGCAAACTCTCGCGCGAAGGGCAGAACCCGCACACGCTGTTCATCACCTGCTCGGATTCGCGCGTGCTGGCGGAATTGATCACGCAAAGCCAGCCGGGCGATTTGTTCGTCGTGAAAAACGTCGGCAACATCGTGCCGCCCGCGTCCGTGACCGGCAGCACCAACTCGACTGCCGCCGCCATCGAGTTCGCCGTGGAGTCGCTCCGCGTGAACGACCTCGTGGTCTGCGGTAGCTCTTCCTCAAGCTCTGGGAACAGGAGGTCTTCGCGCTGCTGCTGGCCGAGGGCAAGATCTCCGAGGAGGACAAAACGGAGCACAATGCGGTGGGCCGCTTCCCTGAACCCGGGGATGAGGAACTCCTGACCGGCCCCTGCCGCAACTTCCAGGTGTTCGATCCCTCGGACTTCCTGGCCGAGGTGACGCAGCACATACCGGATCCCGGAGAACATCCGACACTGCGGACTGTGGGACGAGCCCTCAGCTCGCGCCCCGCCCGCGGCGAAGGTCCCGGTTACGGGCTGAGGCTCAGGACCAGGGGAACCGGTGGAGCGGCGGCGTCGCGCGCGAGGCGGGGCATCCGCTCGACGGTGAACTGCACCCTGGACGGCCAGCGCCAACCCCGTTTCCAGCCGCTGTGGCGCCCTCAGCGGCCTTGCTGGAGGCTACGACCGCCTTCGGGGCTGGCGGGCGGCCGCCCAGCAGCCCCCAAAGGCCGACCAAGCACCTGCCAGGGGACAATTCTGCCGCGTTTCGCCTTGAATGGTGTGAGGTCGCTGCCGTAGGCGTCACAACCGATGCGAGCAGCTTCAAAGGGAATGGAACCGCCGCCGCAAAAGGCATCGCCGACGCGCGGCACGTGGCCGAAGCGGCGCTTGCCAAGCTCGGCCACGAGTTCTGGCAACGAAGACGCCTTGGTCCCGAGGTGGGCGTTGATGGCTTCCCACGAATCGGGCGATGGCCCGTCCACATGCTCGGGGCGGTCACAGTATTCCATCCGCTCGTCGTAGGACAGGGTCAGGAACACGCGCTTTTGGAGTTCCTCTTTAGCCTCCTTGGCCAGCCCGCGCTTCAAATTGGCGTCGTCTTCCGTCGAATCCAGCGCGAAGTAGCGCGTGCGGTCGGCTGGTGGGAGGCGTCGAAAAAGCTCCTTGGCTGGGATGTTGGCGGACTTGCGACGCAACATACCGCCGTCGTCCATCGTCATCAGCCGGAGGAAGACCTCGCGGTCCTTCTGCGGATTGTCTGTCGCAGGGAGAAGCAGGCCGAGGATGGTGGCGCGGCAGAGCAGGAGCGGCTTGCGCCCCCACCATTTGCCGAGCCCCGTGAGTGTTTGGCCCATGTTTGCCTTTCGCTCCGTATAGCTCTCCTTGGACATCTTCGAGACGGGGAACTGCGTCTCGATGAAGCTGAGTTCGCCGAGTTGTATAGCCGGCCCGCCGGGGGCCGCTTTGACTCGGTTCGGAGAAAAAAGGTCGCTCGGAGAGGTCGTCATCGGCCGGGCGGAGTTTCGGTGGCTTTCGATTCCGCCTGGGGGACAGGAGGTTGACTGACTGCGTCACCTTTGCCAGTCGGGGTCGCAGACGAGTCCTCAACGATGAACGACGCGGTCGGAAGCAGGAAGGGGCCTGCCGGACCACGCGATGTCTGTTCCCGAATGATCTCCCGGGCTGTTCCGTAGAGGACGGAAGCGCCGTTCGTCTTGACCAGAGCCGCTACGCGCGCCTCGTCGAACGCCTTGGCGACCTCGAAGAACCCGACCAAGAAAAGGGAGAAGACGTAAGGTGTGTTGGTCTGGGATGCCGGCTGGTACTTGACATCGAGAGCCACTGTCCACAGTCGAGGATTCGACTTGCTCGGATTGCACGCGGTTTCGGTGGTCAATTCATCGGGCTTCAACTCCAAGTCCTTCTTGCCGTCGTAGCGAGAATTGACGGAGTAGTGGAACTCGGCGACGAAGTATTCGAGCAACTGGAGAGGAGACAATTTCATGGGACATCACGCAGCACGGGGAGGCTCAAACGAACCAAGGGCGGTCTCGAATGACTGAAGCCGAGAGAACCGCGACTGGTATCGGGTGGTCGGTTCATTGAGAAGCTGGGGGCGAGCGCTTGGGTACGTGCGCTCCTGGAGCAGCGTGTCGAACATAGAGGCCATTTCCGCCAGGAGTGCCGTCTTTCCGTGTCCTGCATGGACGTGGATGAACCATCGGCCGCCTTCTCCCCGGCGACTGACCGGTGGCGCGGGGGTCCTGCCTGTGGATCCCTCCCAGAAGTTGAGTCGGGGATGCTGGCGCCAAGAGCGGATCACCTCCCAATCCGTGCCCTCGCGGAGCGAGCGAAGGTATTCGACGCTGGCCACACCGTCGCGGAGGGCACACAACAGGACGTTCATCGAGCGAGACGGGCGCGCGCGGCCAGTTTCCCAACGCGTATAAGTCTTTGCGCCGATCTGAAGGAGTTCGCAGATTTCGTCCTGGGTGAGGTCGAGGCGCTCACGTATCTCGCGGATTTCATCCGGGAGCATCAGACCGAGGTGGCGAGCTTTGGTGTTTTCGATCAGTTCGTGGGCTTCAGGCGTGAGCAACCATTCCTGCAAGTCTTCGTCCCAGCGCACCGGGACAGAAACCTTGACGCGCTCCGCCACGCCCGCGCCGTCGAGATTCGGGATCAGCACTTCAAATTCCTGGGTTCCGGTCTTCATGGTTCAAATCGGGTCCGAGATCATTCGCAGGAGAGCTTCGGCTTCAACGGACGGTGAGCGGAGAAAATGACGACCCGCTCAAGGTCGGGGCGAAGGAGGATCTTGCCGTAGAACTGCGTGCGATGGAACGGAAAGTAGAACTCGTAGGTTTCGCCGACCGGCACGGGCATTGTGACGGGACAGCCCGTTGGTTTCTGCGATGACAGGAAGTTCCTGAGCGGCTCGTAGACTTCATAGGTCCAAACGGGGTCTGTACTACCGGCCTGGGACTTCGCCGCCGCCGCGTGCGATTCGTAGCGCGTCGTGGCGTCAGCCGTCCATTCGATCAGTGCTCCGGTTCGCTCGGTCGCCAAGATGGCGCACACCTGATTTCGCCAAACCTCCGGAATCTCGATTTGAGCCATTGGGCGAACTTGTCACGAATCTGCATCGCACGCCACAATTGGTATCAATTGATACCAGATTGTCAAGCGCATAATCGGTCTTTTTCTGAAGTCTGGCTATGCAGTTTACTCTTGTGGTAGGTGACGACGGGCAAAGCGCGGAGGCGGCATGCCGCGCCGTGAATAGGCCGCCTGAGCGCCAACCGGGCCGCAACCATGCCTGGGCGCCCCCGCCGTCACATGGCGACGCGATGCCCACAGGCCGGGGATTGCGCGTACAAGAGTCAACTGCATAGCCAGATTCTGAAGTTCTTGAGGTCTTTCTTCATCTTGTTGCGTTATCTGGCTAGTTTCGAGTGACTTGCAACGATTCTGAAATCGCCTTTTCTGGGTCACTCTGCACGCTTGCGAGGACTTGACACGCCGTATGCCCGAATCGGCTTTTCCAGGAGCATTGCTTGCGCGTCGGCCCTTGGAAGGCCCTCGAAGGCATTGGCCTCGCTAACGAGCCGGAAGAACTCCGGGACGACCGGCTGGTCGGCGGCGCGGTGCGTGAGCGGGTTTTCCGTGAGGGCGAAGCGAACCGCCTTGCGCCAGCCACGGTTACGCCCAAGCGAATGGTTGCCGGTGGCCGCTGCGGTCATGGTGTAGAGCCACCAGCGTTCCTCCGGTGCAAGCCCCTGCCAGTTGGCAATGGCGGTGGGCGTGAGGGCGGGGTCGGCGTCTTCGATGGCCCATTGCCCACTGTGGCAGCCTGCTCGCGACAATTCGCATGAGTCGGATCAGGGCGCGCGTCTGCTGGAAGCCCGGATTCTCGCGGAACCGGGCGTAGAGGTCTGGCAAGCCGCTTCTAGGACAACAGGGGTTCCGAAATGTCTCGGGAGGGACATCTGCTGGCCGATGGGGAGTGTGGTGGTAGCGGCCATGCGCAGGGGATTCAGTGCCGGGCTGATCTCCGTTTGGATGCAGTAACAGGTGCGGGGCTGATCACATCCTCCACGGCATGGCCGCCCTTAACCCATTGGTCAACTTCGGAAGCCAGGAACTTCCACAGCCGTCCGAGTTTGTGGGCGGGCATTTTTTTGCGGGTGATCCATTTGGAGATCGTGTCCGGGTTAACTCCCAGATGCGCCGCAATCTCATCAACCGATAGCCAGCGTTCTTGCATTGAAATCTTTCCCGCGCTCCGGCCGGAAATGGTCGAGCAGGCGAATCTTCAGATGGGGACGAGAGTTTACCGGAATTGTCCAGAAAGACCATCTAAAATCCATTTGAACCGATTTCAAACGAATCGCAACTTCCCACGCCAAAGGTAGTCACCAGGTCTTTGTGATTGAATTGCCCTTCTGTCCTCTAGGGCGACGTGTGCTTCGCATCAACCTGAATCCACAGGCCCATCGCGCCATTCCCCCCTTCACCCGCACACGTCGAAATCGGTTTCCTTTAGCGCTCTAGCGGCGCGCGCCGCATCGGGATTGCTTGCCCCCGATCTTGGACTTACCCCGAGCCCCCCCTCCTGGACACACCCGATCGCGTCGCCAGCCTGCTACGGGAACAAAACCGTCTCTACGCAGTTGAGACCTTCACGGTCATTCTCCTCAACACCAGG
>VHCO01000343.1 GCA_016871715.1 Verrucomicrobiota bacterium | reverse complement strand
CCGGCCGCGGATCTTCGAGCACGACCCCCGCCGAACTCCCCGTGAAGGCGATCGCCGTCTCCCACACCGTGAGGTTGGTCGAGGTCTGCAGCCGGCAAGTCGACCCCGGATGACCCACAAACCGCAACCGGAACGTCCCGTTGGGTAACCGACTCAGCCAGGCGCGATCGAAGGCGCCTGGGCTCACACGCGTGCCCACGCCGGAGACAGCGTGGCTCGGGGTGCCGCTCGTTTGGTCCGCTTGCACGGTGACCACGCCGCTATAGGCTTGGACGGCCAGCGGCTTGAAGAACACCAGCACGTCGCGCGAGCCACCCGCCGGCACCGTCCCGCTCCAGTCCCCTTCAAAGCCCGGCGGGTAAACCAACCCGCTGATCGTCAGCGGTGAGTTGCCGTCGTTGGCGAGAGTCAAGAACCGTTGCCCCGTCCCACCCAAAGGCACGTTGCCGAAAGCCAAGTCCCCGGCCAACCGCAGGATCCGCGTGACCGGTTCCGCAGTGCGCTGCAGCCACGGCTCGGTGCCGCTGCCCTGCGCCGACCACAAAGTCAACCCATCCTTCTCCCACGCGATCCGCCACCACGTATAACCTCCGTTGACCTCGGGACCGCCCACAATCCGGCCCGTGTCGCCGTCGAAGGCATTGGCCCGAGCCGTGCACCCGGTGCTGGCGCAGTCCCGGCGCCTCAGCCCGCCGGTGCCCGTATTCACGACTTGGACGCGATCGCCCACCGCCAACGGCGGCGGCGGCTCGACCGTGCCGGTCTGGATCTCGACCGCCGTATAGTACCGGAGCACAATGTCGCGCCAGGCCAAACCCTGCTTGATCGCCAGGTCCTGGGCGCCCCGCTGGCAGAGGCCAATGCCGTGACCGTAGAGGTGATGGGTCTTGCCCTGCACCACCACCGTGCAGCACCGCTCCGAGGTCTGCGAACAGTTGATGTGCCCGCTACACGGCCGCGCCCGGCAGTATGGCACCACGCCGACACCCAAACCGCCCACCCAACACCGATCCAGCGTAGGGCCCTCCTCGCTGTTCAACGTCACGTCGCCATTGCAGCGCGCCGAGAAATACGCCGTGATGATCCGCCCCTGATACACCACCACCGCCTTCGAGGTGTCGAGCGCAGCCTGGCGACTCTTCGCCCCCAACACCGAGGTATATGCCACCCCGCCGCTGGCCTTGCCCGTCCGCGCCAGCCGATCCAGCGCGTAGCTCCGCGCCGTGACCGCCTGCGCCCGCAACGCTTCGGTGTGAAAACTGTCCCCAAGTTCTCTCGTCACCACCCCGGCGATGTACTCGTCCAAATCCATCAGCCCGGAGAAATCCGCCAACTCGACTAGCACCCGGTCCGGGACCGCCACCGGAGTCGCCCCACCGGCCCCTGCCGGCTGCGCCAACCCGGCCCCGACCGCAGCCGCCGGGATCCATTGCGATTCCGTCAGCGCCCCGTCCCGCAGCATCGAGCGGCGCGCTTCTAAGAGCTCGCGTTCCACCGCCGTAGGCGCCCGCGGCACCAATGCCACCGGCAAAGCCGTCGCCTGCCCAGCCTCGAGCCGCACCAACGTCGCGTGATACTCCTCGTAACCCAGCAGAGTCACCCGCACGCTCACGTAAGTCACTTGCTCCCGCACAGCCAAGCCCAACTGAAACCCGCCCGCCCGGTCCGTCACGACGCCCCCCACAAGGGGCACGCTCGCGTCCAACGAACTCAGCTCCGGCGCGTCGCCCCCTTCCCAACTCACCGGCCGCCAAGCCAACTCGAGCGTGGCCGAATCGAGCGGCGTGCCCGCCAGCGCGCTGACGACCGTCCCGCGCAGCTCCGCCACGCTCTCCGCCGCGAAGCTCGCCCATCCGGAGGCAAGGCACAGGACCGCACCGGCCAATCCGCTCAACCCGCAACGTTGGCGAAGTGACCGTGGCCTGCGCGGCGACCGTTCGAGGTGAGGATGCATCGAGGAATGCCGTGGCAGGTTAAGCTGCGTCCACCAACACCTTGACCGACCCGCCTTCACTTCACTTCGAGGATGTGGCTGGCGGAGTGGCTGTTGAACTCGGGCGCATAAAGACACTGAATGCTCGCCACGCCGGTCGGATAGTTGCCGCGATGCTGAACACGAAGCGCATACTCGAACACGTACGTCCCCTTGGGCAAGTAATCGATGAAGAAATGACTCGCCGTGTCGCGCGTGCTTTCATAATACGCCAGCCCGTCCTGATACCGGTACCCGGACAACACATTCACCGGCTCTGTCCCGCTCCCGCGCTGGTCCTTCAGATGCACGTATTCCATGTCCCGATCCACTCGCAGCTCGAGCCGCACCACCACCTCGTCTCCCACCGCCACCGGTCCCGTGACCGCCTCGAGCACCGGGCCTCGACTCGTCTGCCGCCGCACGAAGAGGGCCTTGTGCAGCTTCAGCGGCGTCCCCGCGTACGGGGTGATCCGGCTCAGGTCCTCGAGATACTGCCAGTGTACGCTGCCCCAAGCCACGCCCTCGTCCGCCTTCTTGACCGTGATTTGCCCCAGCGACGGATTGACCTCCGGACCGGCAAACCGCACCTCGTAGAAGCCGGTCCCGGGCTCGACCGGATTGCGGCTTGCCCCTGGCGGATTGCCTTGCGGACTCAGCCTCGGCGTGAGGTCCGCGCCGCCCACGGTCAACTCGACGAGTTGGTCGCTGGCCAGCAGGTCGCGTCCGCGCAGCAGCAGCGCATACACAGCGTCGGCGGTCGCCTTGGTCGTCTTCCAGTCCTGGGTTTGCTTTTGTTTGAGCAGCCAGACCTTGCACTCCTCGACCGCCGCCGTGTCCTGGGTCACCTCGCCGAACGCCTCAATCATCAACGCCTGGGTCTCGATCGGCGCCCGATACCACCACCAGCTTCGCTCCGTCTCTCGCCAGTACCGGCCCAACTCCGCGTCCGTAACCGACCGTTCCTTGAGCGATCGGACGATCGCTTGCGCCGTGTCCGTGTCGCCAAACCGGTGCAGGGCCAGGGCCAAGTGACCGTGCGACTGGCGCTCGCCCAACTCGAACCAGTAGCGTCTTGCCTGGCCCAAAAAATAATCGACCGCTTCCCGCTGCTGGGCGGCGATCGGCCGGTCCCGGAGGAAGAAGCTGCGGCCGTACAGGTAAAGCGCGATCGTGCTCGAGAGGTGGTTTTTGGCCTTGTCGCTGTGGGCGAGGATGTCGCGGTAGCGCCGGTCGATCCAATCGTCTAGCCTTTCGAGCGAGCGCAACGCCAACTCGACTGGCAAGTCCACCCCGAGCTGCCGGAGCCGGCCGAATCCGGTCGTGATGTAGAGCGTGATATAGTCGTTGGCTGGCCCGCCAGAAAACCACGGCCAGGCCCCGTCCGGCAATTGGGCCTCCCGCAACTTGGCCAACGCGCGCTCGGTCTCGGAGTTCAGCCGATTGTCGTCAAACAACAGACCCACATGCTTGCGCGCCTGACTCTCGTTTTGGGCCTGGCGCAGCCACGGCGATTCCTCGAGCAACACGGCCTTCAGCTCCTGGTTCTTCTCGAGCGGGCTATCGAGCGCCGCCGTGTTCTTCCAGAGATCGAACCGGCGCCGGACCTTGGGATCAGCCTGGGCGATCGTGCGCGCGAGGACATTGGCATAAAGCCGGTTGAACGTCTGCTCGCTGCATTCGTACGGAAACTCCATCAGATAGGGTAGCGCCAGCACCGCGTACCAGGCGGGGTTAGACACCATCTGCACCGTCAGACCCTGGTGCCGGAGCGTGTCGGACGAACTGGACTTGAGCAGCTTCTCGAACTCGAACTGCCGCTCCGCCGGCCCGCGAATCGACAGCGGCAACGACTCCGTCACCAAGACCCGCCGCGCTAACACCGGCAACAGCCCCGCTTCGCCATCGGACACGGTCTCCGCAGCCGCCATCGCCTGGTAGGTGAGCAGCGTCAGGCCGTCCGGCACGGTCAGGCGCCAGGCAAACCCGCGCGATTCCTTGGCCGGAATATCGAAGGCCCGGTCGGGAACGCGATTGCCCAACAGCTCGTCCACCGACCGATCGGTCAACGCGTCGTTGAACGTCAGCCGAACCGTGCCCTGCTGGCGTCGCTCGCTCTGGTTCGCAACCTTGACGCTGAACTCGAGCGTGTCCGATTCGCGCAAGAAGCGGGGCGGATTCGGCTGCACCATCAACTCCTTGGCGGTGACCATGCGTCCCTCGATCAGCCCGGCCCGGAGCGCCGAGTCGTGAGCGAACCCGAGGAATCGCCACGCGGTGAGCGCCTCGGGCACCGTGAAGGTCAACCGCACCGTCCCGTTCGCGTCCGAGGTCAGGTGCGGAAAGAAAAACGCCGTCTCGTTCAGGTTCCGCCGGGGGCTGACCTGGCTCAGATCGGGTCCTTGGGCTGCGCGCTCCGGCGCGCCTGCGGACTCAGCCGCTCCCGCCACGCGTTCTTCCATGTCGCCAACCGGCGCCGCGCTCCGGGTCAGTCCGGCGCTGAGGGTCATCTCCCGCCCGCCACCGGGCGCGACGGTCGGAGGCGGTACGGCGTCTTCCGCGACGGCGAGCGTGTCCAGTTGCAGGGCCGCGCCACCGCGCGCCACTGCCCGCGGACGCGCCATCCGGTAGCCCCAGAGACTCTCAGTCAACTCGTCTGGAAACGCGCGGTACCGCATCTCGACCGCCTGCCGCGCCACGGGCCAATCCCGCTTAAACGGTTGCAGCGGACGCGGTGCATTGCCGAAAAACGACTTCAGCACCGAGTAATCTCCCCGGAACACGCCAAAACCGCTCGGCCAGTCATGGGGCCGAAACGCGTCCAGCGACGCGTCATAGAGCGCCGCCACCAACTCCGCCACCGCGCGCTCCGATCGCCCCGACATCGCCCCTGTCCCTTCCCCTTCCGCACCTTCCGCACCTTGACCTTCCCCGGTTGCCTCTCGACCGCTGACCGCAATCGTCCAGGTCTCCTTCTGCGCGGGCTCGAGTTTCGAGGTGAAGTGTTCCCAGCGGAGGGTCAGTTCTTTGTTGCTCCAGGGCACCTCGACGTGGCGCGACTCGAGGTAAGCGCGGTTCTCGCGCACAAAGGTCACATGGAGCGTGAACCCGCCGCGCTGAGCTTCGGTCACCGCCTGCTGGACTTGGACCTGCGTCTCCCCAGGAGCGGTCCAGTAACGCTGGAGAAATTGCTGCCGATGCTCGATCTCGATAAAGGCGCGGCCGGATTCGTAACCGGTGCCCCAGAGCGCGGTAAACTCCTCGCCGGGCTCGACCGACCAGCGAGGGGCCTCGAGCAGATGCGGCACACGAATCCCGAGTTGCTTCCCAGCCGGCGCCAAGACGCGAAGAGGCAGCCGGTCGGTCACCTTCCTGCCGTGCCGGTCTTGGCTCTCGAGCAAGGCCCGGTAAACGCCCTCCGGCAGTCGGACCGCCAAGGTAGCCTGCCCGCTTGCGTCGGTCGTAAACCCTAGCGTGGCGACCACCTCGCCCAGCGGCCAGTGGTTGGGGTCGGACGCATCGCCCGGCGCCCCAGCCTGGTCCGAATCCTCGAGTGGGTCCCGGCGCGCAAACCAGGACGGCCGTTGCGCCTGGGCCGGCGGTTGCAGCGCATGGATCTTGACGACGCCTTCGGCGACTTGCGGTTCGCCGTCCAACGTCGTCGTCCGCACGGTGATCGCCACAGGCGCCGCCACCGTTTGCCACAACTCTGCACTCAGGCGCGCCTCGATGGCGGTGTACCCAAGCCGCACCGCGCGATCGGCGGACCGCGTCTCGCCAGCGCTATCCGTGACGTCGGCATGCACGCTGAAGACAAACGTGGGTTCGTCTTGCTCGGCCACTTTAAGGTCGGGTCGGGCGACAAACTCGACTTGGAAACTGCCGTCGGTCCCCGTGCGCGTCGTGCCATAGGCGATTCCTTGGGCAGGACCGAGCCGCCGCCCGCCTCCGCCCCAACCCCACCATCCGGGCATCCGCACCTCGCGCACCACCCAGTACTTCGCCAGCGCACCATCCACCGCCGCCCCGGTGTAACTCATCGCCTGACCGCGGACAACCACGCGCTGGCCGAGCTTGTTGCCGGTCTCAGGCGGTTGGAGCGTCACCTGGAACTTCGGACGCTTGTATTCCTCGACGCTGAGCTGGGCGGCGCCTGGGGGGCCTTGGGTGACGTGCAGGTACATCTGGCCCAGCAACCGGTCGCGCGGGGCGGTGAAACTGCCGGAAAAAGAACCGTAATCGTTGCAGCGATGCACCGCCTGCGCGATCTCCTTCCCGTTCGCATCCGCGAACGTGACGGTCACCGAGCGGCCGCGCAACACCTGGTAGTTGTCTCGCTCCTGATCCACCCGCAGGCAGATGCCCTTGTACGCCACCGTCTGCCCCGGCCGATAAAGGGCGCGGTCGGTGAAGAACACCGTCTGTTCGACAACCGCGGTTGCGTCCGCGCGCGGCCAGTGAGCGTACTCGTCGCTGGTGGCGATCGCCTGGCCGCTGTAACTCGCCTTGAGCAGATAACCGCGGCGTTCCGCCTGCTCGAGGGCAAACTGCCCATACCCGTCCGTCGCGGTCTCCGGGACCTCGACGCGGTTGCCCTGCCGATCCAAGTACCACCCCTGCACCCGCGCGCCCGCGATCGGCTCGCCCGACTTGGCCCACAACACAAACCCGTCCAGTTGGCCCGAGCGCGGCCGAATCACCAAAGCCAAATCGCTCACCCAAAAATCCGTCATTGCAAGCTGGTTGTTCGACTCCCGAAAAGCCACGTCGTGACTGGCGATCAGAAAGTAATAGCCCGACTTGAGCTCGGTTGGCACGGGCAACTCGACCGTGTGAAACTTGAAGTCGGTCGTGGGCGCCAACGCCTCCGACCACTCGTGCACCGGCTGCTGCGCCACCAGGGCGAACCGCTCCGCGTCGCTCAGTCGCTCCGGCCGACGCCGCCGCCGATCCAGAAACGCGTCCCAGTCCGCCCCCACCACCCGGAAATAGACGCGTGTGACATTGCG
>VHCO01000342.1 GCA_016871715.1 Verrucomicrobiota bacterium | reverse complement strand
TCGCCGAACTCGTGATGACGTGGGTCGGACGCGAGGTCATCCTGCGCGCAGTGGATGCCTACGCGGAGAAAGACGTCCTGGTGGCCCCGCTCATCGGCGAACTGCCCGAGCCGTTGCGGACGGAGATCCGCGAGTTGAAGATCCCGCCCCGATTGAACCTTCCGCCGAAGACACCGTTCGGGCAGATCAGCATAAGCGCGGAAGGGCTCGCCCCGGCTGACATTCGGTTCGTGGGCGGGAAGGCGGCGAACTTCGGCGTGTTGCGCCGCGGCGTGCCCACCAACTCGCCCTTTCCAGCAATCGCGTTCACCTTCGATCTCTGGGACGCCTATTTGGACCAGTTGCTGCCCGGCGGCCTGACGCTGCGCGCGGCGGTGACGAGCAAGCTGGGCAGCTTCGCGTGGCCACCCGATATGGCCGCGCTGCAAACCGCCCTGGCCGAGGTGCGCGATCTGTTCAGATGGTCCTGTGGGGCTTGGACAACACGTTTCGCTTGGAACGATGAAACAACCAAGGCATGCTCGAAGTATGAAAAGAACCGACCGATACCTGTTGACGGTGACGGTGGGCCTGACCATTGCGGCGTTAAACGGCAACGCGGCGGCTCTTGCACGCTGGCCCCAATTCCGCGGCCCCAACGGTTCCGGCGTGGCGGATGATCAAGCACCACCGCTCCGCCTAGCGCCTACCAACTGCCTGTGGAAGACGCCGCTGCCTTCCGGTGCCTCGTCACCGTGCCTCTGGGACGATCGCGTTTTCCTCACCGCCTTCAGCGAGGGGAAGCTGGAAACGCTCTGCCTGGACCGGAGCGACGGGATAGTGCGCTGGCGCCGGGAGGCACCGCTGCAACGGCTGGAGACGTTCCATCCCCGCGACGGCAGCCCCGCCTCCGCCACACCCGCCACCGACGGCCAGCGCGTCGTGGTGTACTTCGGCTCGTGCGGGCTGTTGTGCTATGACTTCTCCGGAAAAGAACTTTGGCGGCTGCCATTGCCAGTGCCCGAGCAGGTGGGCGGTTTCGGCAGCGGCACCTCACCCGTCATAGCCGGGGATCGGGTGTTGTTGAACCGTGACCAGCTTTCCGGTTCCGAGTTCCTGGCGGTGGACCTGCACACCGGGAGGGTGATCTGGCGCGCCGATCGCGCGGAGTTATCTTCCAGCTATACCACACCGGTCCTGTGGGAACGCGGCGGCAAGCGGGAAGTCGTGCTGGCCGGTTGCTATCAGATGCGCGCGTATGACCTGGCAACCGGGACTGAGCGGTGGCGAGTGCAGGGCCTGCCCGTCTCGGTGTGCCCCACGCCGGTGATCGGCGACGGTTTGCTCTTTTTCGCTGGCTGGTCCCCCGGCGGGTCCGACTCGCCAATGCCGGCGTTCGACACACTAACGGAGCAGTTGGACAAGGATCGGGACGACGCGATTGCCCATCACGAAGCCGAGGGCATGATCAAAGGTCTCTTCGCCACGTTCGACCTGAATCGTGATGCTCGCATCACCCGTCAGGAATGGCAGGATGTCCTGAAAGTTATATCCGGTGGGAAGAACTCGCTGCTGGCCATTCGTCCGGGCGGGCAAGGTGACATTACGACCTCCCACGTGGCCTGGGAACGCAAGCGCGGGCTTCCCTACGTGGCGTCGCCGCTTTACTATCGTGGCCGCATTTATCTCATCAAGGACGGTGGTCTGCTGTCGTGCTTTGAGGCGGCCAGCGGCAAAGAGATTTTCGTCCAGGAACGCATTGGCGCGTCGGGCAGCTACTATGCGTCGCCCGTAGCCGCCAACGGGCGCATCTACGTGGCAGCGCTCAACGGAGTGGTGACCGTGCTCGCCGCCGGCAACCGGTCAGAGGTATTGGCCCGCGCCAGCTTCGGGGAACGCATCCGCGCGACGCCGGCTCTGGCTGGCAACCATCTTTACCTTCGAACGGAGAACCACCTGCACGCATTCAACCCATGAGCCATCGTCCTGTCCCTTCCCTCTTAGCTGCCAAGATGGCCATGCAGATGGCCAACGTCATGTTTCACTGCATTTCTGGAAAGACTTTATGCAAACGGTCCTGAATATCGTCGCCATGTGGGGGCCGTACGCGCTGGTGTTCCTGATGGCGATCAGCCTGTGGGGGCTCTGGCGCCTCTGCCGACGGGAACATTCGCTGCCGCGCGCCCAGCTCCTGTGGCGCGTCGCCCGCAGCGGGTGGTTTGGCCTGGTGATTCTGTCGGGCGTAGGTTTCTACGTTCTCAAGGTGCAGATGGCACCCATGACGCGATCGCTCGCAACCCTGAGTGCCGGTCGAGGCGAGCGGGCGCCCAACCTTACGTTCCGGAGCGTCGCCGACGATACCGCGCACGATCTCCGCGAGTTCGAAGGCAAGGTGGTGCTCCTGAATCTTTGGGCCACCTGGTGCCCGCCCTGCGTGCGGGAGATGCCGATCCTCGACCGCCTGCACACGACTTACAAAGATCGGGGACTCGTCGTCATCGCGCTTTCGGATGAGCCGCCCGAGCAGCTTCGGAAGTTCTTCAAGAAGCGCCCGGTCCAACTGCTCATGGGTTACGCGCCCGCTCTCGATTGGCTTAGGATCGAGAACTTCCGCCCCTTCACGCTGGTCATTGACCGGCAGGGCGTCCTCCGCGATCACGTTTTCGGCGTGCAGGACTACGAGGGATGGGAAGCGACCGTCCGTCGGTTTCTATGAAAGCTGCCAGGCCTGACTTCATCGCCGACCGGCTTGGCGCCCGCCGTTGCATGAAACCGTCAGGTGAATCGTTGGCGGCAGCATCAACAGGCGATCCAGGTTCTTCCAGCAAAGCATGAAATCCACCGTTCCATTCAGAATGTCGAGCTGTGCGCGCCCGGTCATGGTTGTGACAACCCTGGCGTGGCTCCTGGCATCTGCGACTGGTGCTGCCCCGTTCGAAACCGACTGGTGCAAGGTCGTCAGTCCTGCGCATTCGGCTGGCGCCCCGCACGCCGGCGGGCTTGGCTTCGGGACGAAGAAGCTCCTTTTCTATCGCCTTCGCTTCCCAGGGGAAACGACCGACCTGTTGAGTGCCCGCGACGCTGACGCGGTGATGCAGACGGTGGGCGCGGTGTTCGACCGGATCTCCTACGGTCAGTTCGAGCTGCAGTGGACCGTTACCCCGTCGTTGGTCTTGCCCCGCCCGCGCGAGGAGTACGGGTCCGATGGACACGAGCTCCTGGCCGCAGATGCCCGGGCTCTGGCCCTGGGGGCCGGGTATGACTGGCAGGAGTCCCAGTTTGACGTTTTTCAGCACCGGAGGCTGCCAGGCACATTCTACGCCGGGATCGCCAATCTCGGCGGCCGGGGCGTTTGGATTGTGCATGAGGCTCTGGCCGTTGATTACCCGCGCCTCGTCGTGCATGAGCTCGGCCATAACCTGGGGCTCCCCCACGCCAACTTGCACTACACCGGGAATCCGATGTTCAGTCACCCCGGCGCCACGGTTTACGGGATGTATGGAACCCCGCCGTTTCCGTCAAACGTCGGCGCCTTTACCAACATCACCCGCTTCGACTCCGCCAGCGTGGTTGGCCAGCACGATGTGCGCACAGCCAGCCTCAACCTCGAGTACGGCGACCCGTTCGATATCATGGGCAGCGATCCGATCCACCGGGGATACAGCGCGCCCTATCGTAAACGGCTCAACTGGCTGGCCGACTCCAACATTGCCACTGCCACTGTGGACGGCCTGTTCCGGCTCTACGCGGTGGACGCGGGGCGGTTGCAGGACCGCCGGGCCTACGCGGTACGGGTTGACCGGGATCTGACGGGTCATAGCTTCGACGGCAAGTGCCGCCACTACTGGCTCCAACATCACGGAGCGCTGACGACCAACATGAACCTGTCCGAGGGCGTCCAATTGCGGTGGGAACCATCCGAGGCCCTGCTCAAGTCGCAGTACGTGGCTACGTCACCGGCCACGGTCGATCCGTTCGATCCCGCCACGCGCCTGCTGCGGTTGGGGCGAACGTTTACCGATCCTCTCGCGCAACTGCATTTCACCCCGGTGGCCGCCGGCGGGCTGGGGGATGACCGGTGGATCGAGGTCCAAATCCGATTCGGCCCTTTCCCCTCGAACCTGCCGCCAACGCTCTTCCTGACCGCGACCACGACCAATGCGGTTCCCGGCTCCGAAATCACCTTCACCGCCACGGCCTCAGATCCAGACGGCCACGTGTTGCATTTCTTCTGGGATTTCGGAGACGGCACCTTCACCAACGGCAATGCAGTCGTGACCCACGGGTATTCCGGCGCCAGCGCCGCCGCCGTCGTGCGCTGTGAAGCCAGCGACGGGCAGGGCGGAGTCGCCAGCCGGCACCTTCTCGTGTCCCTGGGGCAACAGCCGGCTCGCATCACCGGTCACGTGCGCGATCCAGCGGGCCGGCCGCTGGCACACGTCCAGGTTCACAATGGAAAGGTGGACATGTTCTCGGGCACGCAGCCGGAATTGGTGACCACGGATACCGATTCGAGCGGCAGCTTCACGTTACTGGTGGCGGAAAACCGGCCAGTGTACCCAGGCGTATTTGCCTATGGTTATCGAGTGGCCAGGCCAGCCCCTGGCTTGGAAGTAACCTTGCCGGCAGGCGTCTCCACCAACGTAGATTTCATTCTGGAGCCGCTGCCGCAACTTCGGCTCTCCTTCAATCCGTCAGTCGCCGCGGAAGGGAACAGCAACGTGTGGCTGATGCTGACACGCACTGGCCCTGCCGACGAAGCGCTGGATGTCGTATTACACTACGGTGGCACAACCGATTGGAGCGACTTGGACGGATTGCCCATGTCCTATCAACTCGCCATGCCGGCGGGTATGACCGAACTTGAAGTGCCGTTGAAAGTGAACCGTGACATTGCCGTCGAAGGGCTGGAAACCCTGGTCGTCACCGCCTTTCCGCCCAGGTCCATGGTCCGCGGCGTCGTCACGGAAGGGGTAACGAACTGGGTGACGTTCCATCATCCGGGATGGGAATTGCGCCCGTTGCCGGGCGATCCCGCCTGGTTTATGACCGAGCCGCAGTGGGCGGTTTCGGCGGAAGCGACCGCCACGTTGACGATTGAAGACACCACACCGCCGGACCTGCCTCGCGTGTCCGTGCTTGCCGGCTTCACGCAGCCCAAGGAGCATCCTCCCACCGCCGGCTGCTTCAGCATCGTGCGCGAAGGCAACACCAACCAGGCGCTGGAAGTGGAGTGCAGCTTCAGTGAAGGACAGGCGATCAACGGAGTGGACTTTGTGAGGGTGCCCGAGATCGTCCTGATGGCTCCAGGAGTGACCAATGTTGCAGTGTCCATCTTGCCGCTGGATGACGGGGTGCCCGAAGGACCCGAAGCGGTCGAACTGCTGCTCCCGCAACCGCCGGACTTCCGCTATGGCGTCGTCCAGCCACGGGCCCGGCTGATCATCGAGGACTCCCCCATGGCCGTTCATCGTCTCGATTTCGCGTGGCGATTTGGAGGGGACCGTGTGTTGGCTATCTATGGCAACCTGGGTCAGACGAGCTTTGTCGAGTCCTCAACGAATCTCACGGACTGGGAACCGTTCACCACCATCCTGCTCCAGTGGCAGCCTACGACGGTTTTCATCCCGCCCTTCTGGTCGGAGCCCATGCGCTTCTATCGCAGCCGCCTCATCACGGACACCAATAGCAGCCCGACGCGATCGCCATTCCCACCCCCAAGGCCCGAATGAAACCGCAACCGGACCATGCGCGGAAGTGCTATGGTCTTTCTACAGTCATGTCCAGCAATCCACTCCTCCTTGGATGCCTGCTGCTCGCGCTGCTGTTGGCGGTAAATTGCGCCTCGCCAAGCGCCAGGAAGCCGATCGCTGGACTGATCTCCCAGGACGGTCGGGAGATCGTCGTTGACTCCAGCCAAGAGCCGGTGCGCCTGCAAAACAACCCCGAGGCCCAGGATGTGCCGTTTCAGCGGATGCTCGCATTCGTCCGGTCCAACCGGGTCAACATGCTCAAATACACGCCGGGCAAGTTTGTGTGTACGGAATTTGCGGTGGCGTTACATGACGCCGCCGAGGGCGCTGGCATCCGCTGCGCCCTGGTTACCGTGAAATTCACGCGTGGCATCGGCCACGCCTTGAATGCCTTCCAGACCACGGACAAAGGTTTGGTTTACGTGGACTGCACTGGTTCACCCCATCCGGCCAATAAACCGGACCATTTCGACACCATCGCTTACCTGGAGGTGGGCAAGGTGTATGGCCGTTTGCACTTGGACCTGGCGGCACCAGACCCAAACCACTATGAGCGCTACCTCAAGATCTTGAAGCTTCTGAAAGAGATCACGGCGGCCGCGCAACGGATCGAGCAAAACGAAACTGCCACGAACGATCGCGCGGGAAAAACCCAAGGGCCGACTCGAAGGTATGGCATGAACGACGCGCCGGTGAAGTCTATTGACGTTTGGTGGTAGTCGGCCCAGGCGTTGCCCGCCTGGGAGCACTTGCACGGATGAAGATTTCCTTCGATCATCCTCAAAACAGACGACGATACCCCCGAACGCACCCCTGACTGAAGACCGGTTCCACAGCCTGGATGCTTTGCGGGCTTTCGCACTGCTCCTGGGAGTGGTGTTTCACGCCGCAAGAACCCGATGGTGGGACGGTATTTTCGCCTCCAAGGGTGCTCCCCGCCACAATGGCCACAGCAGACGCCACCACGCCAAGGCCCACGCCGATCATTCTCCCGCGGCCTTCGCGAGCCCAAAACGCTTCGTGCATTGCCCCTGCCCGGAGGCATCGAAAGTAAAAAAGGCGTTCGGTTTGGGGCGGACAGCTCGTAACATCAATCGATTACCTTGCTATGATGTCGTGTGCTCCGACGGCTACAGCGCCGGCTACTTGGATTACACAAGAGGGGCGACGAATGGTCTGTTTGGCTTTCGGAGCTGGTCCTCCCACGGCTGGCATCTGGGCTGGCTACGTGTAGCCTACCTAGGTCCGGCCCAACCCCGTCCTGCAGGTGGCTATAGAGTCGTCAGA
>VHCO01000341.1 GCA_016871715.1 Verrucomicrobiota bacterium | reverse complement strand
CAGATGGCTTCTGTTTCGACCTTGTCGCGGATTCAATTTGGCGATGCCGCGGCCGCCATCATGCCCTTCGCTCAAGCGGAGAACATTCATCTGCGCTTGTTCGCATTGCGGGCACTAGCCGAAGGTGGGGAAAGCGTTGACAGGGCTTTTCTGCTTTCCTGTCTCCGAAACGAGGATTACGTGGTTCGGCAGGAAGCGAGCGAGACGCTTTGGACGATTGACGGCCAGGATGTCACCGACGCCTTGCGAACAATGGCGAAGGAGGATTTCAACCAGGCGGTTCGCGATGCGGCGTCACAGGCGCTGTTGCGGCGCGAATTGGCCGGGCGCAACTCTGCCGAGAAGACCGACATTCTTCGCAGGGCTCTGGACAACACCGAACGCCTCACGGCGCTTTGGATTCTGCGCACTGCACTGGAGGAAGGAGGAATTGAAGGGCGACGCCTTGTTCAGACAGTTGCGGCCCGAGATGATCTCCTTGGTGAACGGTCGAGAGCGTATCTGGTTTTGGCGGATTCAAGAACAAGATAAAACAGAACGGAGCAAAGGCAATGAATGCGAGTATTGACCAATTGAGCCAGCCTCGCTTTGAGGAATACACAAGGTCATCAGGAAGTGCCATTCTCATGTTGCCGATGCTCCTGCTGCTGCTCGCGGCTGCACCCGTGTTTGGACATTCGAAAACCACGCACCAGACACTCGCAGATTACGCCGCGCAAAAGGCGGCTTCGTTGACAACGCCAGTTACCTTCACGGCCACGCAGCGCTCTTTGCTACAGCAGGGGGCGAAAGACGAAGACATCCCGCTGACCAGAACCTTGAACCATGCCTACAATCCGGTTAGCGGCGGCAGTTTTCCAACTGGAACAACCGCACGAAATGAGATTTCGACTCGGTGGACTAGCATGCTAAACGCGTTTGCTGCGGGTAATGTCAATGGCGGGGATGAATCGGGGGCTTGGCACTATCTCGGAAGGGTGTCGCATCTGATGCAAGATATGACATCTCCTTTGCACGCGTTTGCTGTTGAGCACGCGCCCTGTCAATTCGAGAAATACTGGGAGGCGAATGACTCGACGCTGCGGTCCGCTATCTCCAGCATTGGCGGACCCCTCCACAGCAGCACACTCGACGCAAAGGCGACAGAAAAGCTGGATTCCTTCTCTACGAGTCGTTTGCACGACCGATTCAACAACAGCAGCCCGAACAAGGGCAGCGATGATCCCCGTGGCTGGGTGGAAACCATGGTCTGGTCAACGTATTTCCGCGCGACGCTTTGGGGTCAGGTCACAATGGGGAGCAGCAGTGGAAACGGAGCAGCGACAAGCTCGACGACGACTTCAACAACGTTTTCGGACGGCACGGTTAGCTCTCAAGCAAACGTATTGGACACCATGTTTGGCAATGGCAATGTGCGTTGGATAAACAAATGGATTGGCGACGACTATTTCGAAATCACTGACCGCAACGGCTATGTCTTTCGCTTCATGAGCATGACGGACATAGATGATTGGGCCGCTTGCGGGCAAGCCCCCAGTCATGGCGGCTGGAGCTACGGCCAGAAAGACAGCTCTATTCGCGTTAATGGCAGCGATGACGATAGCGATGGGGTTCGTGTAACGGGCCGGTTCTGGTTTGATCCGCGCGAGTTGGGCAAAAGCACGTCTGGAACGACAAACCGATATTGCTACCCACCCTATTACCCAAACGGGAACTCCATGACGGATCACCTGCATCAATACTTCGGGAATTACCTCCATCCTCTGACGGTGCGTTACAACGCCGGGCTGCTTGGCCTTGCGAACAGGCGCGTCACAATCACAACCGGTGATTCCACACAAGCAAACGGCTTTGTTTTCGGGCGGGCTGACAATGTGGGGAATGGTGGTTCTTCCTTCAGCGCCGGGTCTGGTGGAACCCACTTCTTCTTTGTCGCCAAGAGCTCCGTGACGTTGAGTGCGCCTGTCTCAAATAGCGGTGGGCGCAGCTTTGTGCGCTGGCTCAGGGATGGTTCAGCCTTCTCAGGAAACACCAGCCGTACAATCACCATCAATGACAACTCCCTATGGGTACCAACCAGTGGCGTGACTTACACGGCTGAGTATCAGCCCCCAATCTATACCATTTCGGGAAGTGTGCGGACCTCGGGAGGCGTTGGGATCAGCGGGGTGACGTTGAGCGGGTTGCCGGGCGGTCCGGTGACGGACGCCAGCGGCTATTACAGCGCCAGCGTGTCATCGGGGTGGTCGGGAACAGCGACCCCAAGTAAGGCGGGGTACACGTTCAATCCGGCCTCGCGCAGCTACAACAGCGTGACCAGCAACCAGTCCACCCATGACTACACGGGCACGCCCCCATCGTACACAATATCCGGCCTCGCGCGGACCTCGGGAGGCGTTGGAATCGGCGGGGTGACGGTGAGCGGGTTGCCGGGCAATCCGGTGACCGACGCCGGCGGCTATTACAGTGCCACCGTTACATCAGGCTGGTCGGGAACCGCGACTCCGAGCAGAACGGGGTACACGTTCAGTCCGCCCTCACGTACCTACACCAGCGTTACGAGCGCCCAGTCCAACCAAGACTACACGGGCTCCGTGGTCACGTATACGATTTCCGGCCACGCTCGGACATCGGGTGGGGTTGGGATTAGTGGGGTGACGTTGAGCGGGTTGCCGGGCAATCCGGTGACGGACGCCAGCGGCTACTACACTGCCAGCGTGTCATCGGGTTGGTCAGGGACCGCGACTCCGAGCAAGGCGGGGTACACTTTGAGTCCGCCCTCGCGAACCTACAACAACGTGACGAGCAACCAGTCTAACCAGGACTACACGGGCACGCTCCCGCCCTACACAATATCCGGCCTCGTGCGGACCTCAGGTGGCGTTGCGATCAGCGGGGTGACGCTGAGCGGGTTGCCAGGGAATCCGGTGACGGACGCCAACGGCTATTACAGTGCCAGTGTGTCATCGGGTTGGTCAGGGACCGCAACCCCAAGCAAGGCGGGGTACACGTTAAGTCCGCCCTCGCGCATTTACAACAACGTGACGAGCAATGAGTCTAACCAGGACTACACGGGCACGCCCCCGCCGTACACAATATCCGGCCACATGCGGACCTCGGGGGGCGTTGGGATCAGCGGGGTGACGTTGACCGGGTTGCCGGGCAATCCGGTGACGGACACCAGCGGCTATTACAGTGCCAGCGTGTCATCGGGTTGGTCAGGGACCGCGACCCCGAGCAAGGCGGGGTACACGTTCAGTCCGGTCTCGCGCGCTTACAACAACGTGAGTAGCAACCACCCCGACCAGAACTACGTCTGTCCGTGTGATGGAGAGCCAGCTAGGTTCGAGATCTCACAGGTGTTGTCACCGTTCACTGCGTGTCCGTGTGCTATCGTGCCCATTGAGACAACGTATTCGGCCGTGGGCACCGACTCGTGGATGGTGGTCGCTGGCTGGGTTGACACCACCGGCCGTTGCGCGAATCCAGATCCGGTGGTGCTGTACCGTGGGAAACCGAGTCACGCAACTGGGCCGTTCGCGATCTCAATTAAGTCTCCTTCGGCTCCGGGCTGTGTCTACACGCTACGGTATTGCGCGTATAACCAAGAGCTAAGCGACGATGCTGCCAAGGCACGATTTCGGGCGAACGAGGGCCAGTGCGGCACAGTGGCAATATTGCTCGTTCGCAGCGACTGCACACCGTGGGCGCTGACAACGGTGGTGTGGCGGCATGCGGAGACCGGGGAACTTGGCCGCTGGGGACTGGATCAGGCTGGCGTGATGGGCTACCACCGGATTGCGCCGAAGACCGACCTGAACTGGGACATGGTCGGTGTGGCGGACTTTGATTGCGATGGCGATCAGGATGTGCTGTGGCGCCAGCGGGTGTGGGGTGAGGTGGGCTATTGGGTGATGGACGGGGATCAACCAACCGGTTACCGGAGGCTGGGGAGTGCCGACCAGATGTGGAGAATCGTGGGAACGGGCGATGTCAACTGCGACGGTAAAGTGGACGTCGTATGGCGTGAATCGGCAACGGGCGCGCTGGGGTTCTGGTTGATGGATTGCGGCAGGGTCCTCGGATTCCAATACATCGGCCGACAAATCAACGAGCGGATGGCGACCGATCTGAGCTGGGATGTTGTTGGTGTTGCCGATCTGGATTGCGACGGGAAGACCGAGATTGTCTGGCGAAGCCAGGTTAGCGGGCGGATCGGCTACTGGAAACTGAATTGTGGCGTGTTCAGCGGCTATCAGGATGTCAGCAAGAGCTCCGACACGGCTTGGAGTCTGGCAGCGCTGGGTGACTTCGATTGCGACGGTAAGATGGACATGCTCTGGCGGCATCGGACGTCGGGAGAGGTCGGCTTCTGGAAGATGAACTGTGGCATCGTGGAGGGGTATCGCCGGCTGAGCGTGCAACCTGACCTAAAGTGGATCATCACCGGTGCAGCGCCCGCACCGCGAGCTTCCGATTGTGGACCTCGCACTGGGGTACCAGCCGGAACCAAGCTGTGGGAATTCCAGACGCAAGACCAAGCCCTTGCTTCTCCTGCCGTAGGCAACGATTGTATGGTCTACATCGGCTCGACAGGCGGGAAGATGTACGCCATAGACGGCCTAACGGGGATCGGGAGGTGGGAGTTCACGACGGGCGGCCCTATCTCCTACAGCTCAGCAGCAATTGGGAGGGATGGCACCGTCTATTTCGGGTCTCATGACAGACGGGTGTACGCCCTCGACGGTGCCCGTGGCACAAAGCGCTGGGAATTCGCCACCGGGGATTCAGTGGCATCCTCGCCAGCCATTGGGGCTGACGGAACCGTATACGTCGGGTCCAACGATCGAAACGTCTATGCTCTTGATTCCGTCACGGGAGCAATAAGATGGTCATTCGCCCGCCGGGATCCAGGAGGCACGGACAAAGGCGATTCGTCTCCGTCCATCGGCAGGGACGGAACGGTGTACATCGGGTCGGTGGAGGGCAGGCTCTATGCCCTGGCCGGCGCTACGGGAGCCAAGCGCTGGGAATTCGCCACCGGAGGGGCGGTGGTTTCGTCGCCGGCAATCGGGGCGGACGGAACCGTGTACTTCGGTTCGCACGACGGCAAGGTGTATGGGGTAGACGGAGCCACCGGCGCCAAGAAATGGGAGTACGATGCCAAGAGCGTTGTTGCTTGCTCGCCGGCGCTTGGCACGGATGGCACCCTCTACTTCGGCTCATTAAAGGCCAACGAAACCACCGGATTCAAGCTGTATGCGTTGAACGGCAGCACCGGCGCGGAACGATGGACTTGGTCTGCGGGAGATGGGGTGTACTCATCGCCAGCTCTGGGTCTTGATGGCGCTCTGTACGCCGGCAATTACCAAGGCCGACTGGACGCGTTGAACAGCGCGACTGGCAACAGGCTTTGGTACTTCACCATCGGGGCCCCAACGTTTTCCTCCCCTACAATTGGGCCCGACGGAACGGTCTACGTGGCCGGCCACAATGGCAAGGTTTTCGCCATCCAAGGCAACGCCGCAGGTGGACCGGCCGCCAGCCCCTGGCCGATGTTCCGGCAGAACGCGCGGCATACCGGGCGCGCCGAATGACCCGCGCCGGCTGAGGGAAGGGCCTGATCGGCTGGCGTGGGTGCCGGAACGCAGAAGTACTCGGCTTGGCGGCGGTAGCGGCTCGGCGTAGCGGGTGGTCGTCATGGCGTTGGGTGAGTGCGGTTGCGCCTGGGCCTGGGGGACGAATCGCGCAGCGCGGACACACCCTGGATGCTGTTCACGGGTGACTTCTTGTTCGGGGGCGACGTCGGCCGGCCGGATCCGCTGCGCAAGCGTGAGTAGAAGCAACTGGCCGGGCAGCTTTACCGGAGCGTATTCGAGATCCTGGCCGCCACGCCGGACTTCACCGAGGTGTTTCCCGCTGATGGCGCCGGCTCCCTCTGCGGCAAGGCCCTGAATTCACCGCGTTCATCCACGGTCGGATTCGAGCGACGGTTCAATCCGGCGCTGGTCAACAAGCCGCCCGACCAATGGGTGCGCGATCTCATGTCGGAGATGCCGCTGGCGCCGCCCTACTTCCGCCGTATGAAACAAGTCAACCGCGAAGGCCCGGCGATCCTCGGCCCCGAATTGCCCGGCCAAGAACGCTGGAGCGCTCAAGCCGTTCGCTCGCAAGTGGGTGAACTTTGCCTGATCCTGTAGTTGACACCCATGCGATACGAAACACATGAGCCCACTTCAGCCTTCAGGGGACAGCCCCGCTTCCACGCTGCACATCTCGGCAGGTTCGGTCGATTGAATCTGCAGGGTTTTCAATATGACAGATATATTGCAGTTGACAGAATCACGTTAAGCGCGTAACCTCGCCGCGATCTATGAAAACCACCCGCATCAAGGTTAAAGGGCGACCGGCCGTGTACCACTGCGTCTCCCGCATCGTCGGCGCCCAGCGCCTCCTCGATGACCTCGGCAAGGAAACCATGGTCCGGCTCCTCCGCCGCCTGGCCACCTTCTGCGGCCTCGAGGTCATCACCTACTGCATCATGTCCAATCACTTCCATGTCCTGGTCCGCGTTCCGGCCGAGCAGAACCCGACCGACGAGGAACTGGTCGAGCGCATGAAGGCCCTCTACGGGAAGGCCAAGCCCCGAGAGGCCGGCCTGCTCTATGAGGCCGAGAAAGGGTTGCACGAGCACGGTCGGGTGGACGCGGACATTCGGAAGCGGATGCTGGCGCGGATGGGGGATGTGTCGGAGTTCATGAAGGAGTTCAAACAGAGGTTCAGTAAGTGGTACAACATACGGCATCAGCGGTTTGGGACGTTGTGGGCGGAACGGTTCCGGAGTGTGTTGGTCGAGGATCAGCCGGGGGTGCTGGAGACGGTGTCGGCGTACATCGACTTGAACGCGGTGCGGGCTGGGTTAGCGGAGGATCCGAAGGATTACCGGCACTGTGGGTACGCGGCGGCGGTGGCTGGGGATGTGACGGCGCGGTCGGGGTTGTTGAGCATGTACTCGCGTGAGAGTGAGAGAGCGTCT